>CAYSFS010000036.1:0-15590 GCA_964430235.1 uncultured Chitinophaga sp.
CGGACTACAAGGACACCGCGAACTCGGACGTGGTGGTCATCACCGCCGGCATGCCGCGCAAGCCCGGCATGAGCCGCGATGACCTGATCGGCGTGAACGTCAAGATCGTCAAGGACGTCACCGAGCAGGTCGCGAAGCACTCGCCCAACGCGGTCCTCATCGTGGTCAGCAATCCGCTCGACGCGATGGTCTACACGGCATGGAAGGTGTCGGGCTTCCCGACCCACCGCATCCTGGGCCAGGCGGGCGCGCTCGACGTCGCGCGCTTCCGCACGTTCCTGGCGATGAAGCTGGGCTGCTCGATCGAGGACATCACGTCGCTGCTCCTCGGCGGCCACGGCGACGACATGGTGCCGCTGCCGCGCTTCACGAGCGTCGCGGGCATCCCGATCGACCAGCTCCTCTCGCAGGCCGACATCACCGAGTGCGTCGAGCGCGCCAAGGTGGGCGGCGGCGAGATCGTCAAGCTCATGGGCACCAGCGCGTACTACGCGCCCGCCTCGGGCACCGTGCAGATGGTCGAGGCCATCGTCAAGGACAAGAAGCGAATCGTCCCGTGCGCCGCCTACTGCGAGGACGAGTACGGCGTGGCCCCCGGCCAGAAGGGCAAGGGCTACTTCGTTGGCGTCCCCGTGGTGCTCGGTGCCAAGGGGATGGAGAAGGTGGTCCCGATCAAGATGACCGCCGACGAGTCGAAGCTGATGGCCGAGAGCGTCAGCCACGTGAAGGACCTCGTGGGAACCGTCACGAAGATGTTCCCCGAACTCGCCTGAACCGCATCCCGGCCGCCGCCGGCAGCCTCCGGCCCCGATCAGGGGGCGACCCGGGCGGCTGCCGGCGGCGGTCGTGCTTTTCGGCAGGTTCCGCGCCCCCCGAGCCGATGACGGAGGGATGCGACTCGGCCGCCCGACCGTCCTCTTCGACCCCGGTTGGCTCTTCGTCGTCGCGGGCCTCGTGCTCGTGGCGTCCTCCGCGCTGGTTCCGGCCACCTACGACCTCTGGATCATGCGCACGCAGCTGCGGCACCTCGAGGCCGAGTCGCAGGAGAACGACCGGCGCATGGCGGCATATTCGTCGTTCATCCACGACCTCGACCGGGCCGATCCGCAGCTCGTGCGGCGCCTGGCCGCGGCGCAGCTGAACCTGGTGCCGAGCGGCGAGCGGGCGATCCTTGTCGCCGGCTCCGCGCAGCGCAACCCCGTCGAGTGGGTGGACGCGACGGTTGCCCCGGTGGTCGCGAAGGTCGTCCCGTTCCCGGATTCGCTCCTGAGCCGGCTGACGCTCGGTCGCAAGTCGCTGTGGATCGCGGGCGCCGGCGCCATGTGCATCTTCCTCGGGTTGCTGTCGGCGCCGCTGCGGCTGCGGGTTCCCTCGACCGCGGTTCTGGACGACGCGGCGGCGGCCGCGGGGCGCATGCTTCGCGGCGGGCCGTCGGTCGCGGTCGCCGGCGGCGCGGCGATGGCCGCGGTCGAGACGGCTTCGAGCGCGACGCCCGCGGTGCGCATCGGCAACGACCAGCCGCACGAGACGGACTCTGCGTCCCACGGCGCGGACTGAACCGCGGGAGCGAGCACGACTTTCCGCCGATTCCCGGGGCTGGGCCGACGCCGCGCGTACGTTCGGGCGCATGGCTCGAGCACCGGACGACATTCCCGACGCGCTCCTCCGGCTGTCGCTCTGTCCCGAGGTCGGCCCGGCGTTCCTGCACGCGGCGCACGCCGCGTTCGGGAGCCATGAGGCGGTCCTGGCGGCGAGCGATTCCGCGCTTCGTGCGCTGCCCCGGATGGGCGCACCCCGCATTGCCGGGCTGCGTGCCGCGCTGGGTGAGGTCGACGCGCGCGGCGAACGGGACCGCATGCGGGCGTGCGGCGTGCGGGCCTTGGTCCTCGGCGACCCGGACTACCCGGCGCTGCTCGCGCCGCTGCCGCACCCGCCGTGGCTCCTCTGGATCCGGGGCCGCCCGGAGGCAGCGGCGTCCGACGCGGTGGCCGTGGTCGGAAGCAGGCATCCCACCGCGTACGGGCGCGCGCAGTCGGCGCGCTTCGCGGGCGCGGCCGCCGAGGCGGGCATCGTGGTCGTGAGCGGCGGCGCGCGCGGCGTCGATGCCGAGGCCCACCGCGCGGCGATGCGCGCCGGAGGCGCCACCGTCGCGGTGACGGGCAGCGGCCTCGGGAACCCGTACCCGCCCGAGCACGCCGTGCTCTTCGACTCGATCGTCGAGGGCGGGGGGCTCCTGGTCAGCGAGTTCCCGTGCGACTGGCCGCCGATGACCGCGAACTTCCCGAGGCGCAACCGCATCGTCTCCGGCATGTCGCTCGCGGTGCTCGTGGTGGAGGCTTCCCGCGCGAGCGGCGCCCTGATCACCGCGCGCATCGCGGTCGAGGACCATGGCCGTCACGTGTGCGCCGTGCCGGGCCCGGTCGACAGCCCGCGCAGCGCCGGATGCAACCTGGCCATCCGGGAGGGGTGGGCCGAGGCCGTGCTGTCGCCCGAGGACCTCGTCGCCGCCGTCCGCGGTTCGAGCGAGCGACTGGGGAGGGCATGCGTCGCCGCAAGCGATCCGCCCGAGGCCTTCAAGGCGATCGCCCCCGAGCTCGCGCCGCTCGTCGAGGCGGTGTCTCGGGTGCTGCGGCGCCGGCCCGACGCCCGGATCGACGAACTCGCCGACGCCGTCCCGGAGGCGGCGTCCCGCATCACGGTGATCCGAACCCTCGCCGAGCTCGCGCTGGCGCGCGGGGACCGGGCCGGTCAGGTCCAGCCGATGGCGTAGAAGATGGTCGAGAAGAAGAGGTCGCTCAGCACCACGAAGATCACCGTCTGGACGACGGTCTCCGTCGTGGCACGCCCCACGCCCGCGGCACCGCCGGTCACGCGCAGGCCGTTGTAGCAGGCGATGAGGCCGAGCAGCAGCCCGAAGACGCCCGCCTTCATCAGCCCCGTCAGGAAGTCCGACATCTTGAGCTGCGCGATGGTGTTCGAGACGTACAGGTCGTACGGGATGCCCAGGGCGGTCACGCCCACCACCATCCCGAAGAACACGGCCGTGAGGTTGCTGACGACGGCGAGCGCCAGCAGGCTCGCGACCGTCGCGGCCAGGCGCGGCACGACCAGGTACCGCACGGGGTTGAGCCCCATGGCCTCGAGCGCCTCCACCTCCTCGCCCACCACCATCGTGCCGAGCTCCGCGGCGATGGATGCCCCCGCGAAGCCGACCATCACGATGGCCGCGACGAGGGGCCCGAGCTCGCGGAACACCGCGACGCCGATGAGGTTGGCGACCTTGTCGGTCTGCCCGTACTGCTCGAGGGTCGGCGAGGTCTGCAGCGCCAGGATGATGCCGATCGATCCGCTGACGAGCATCACGATCGAGATCGAGCGGACGCCCACGCGCACGATCTGCGCCGTGATGCCGGAGGCCCCGATGCGGACGCGGCGGAGCACGAATGCGCGCCACATCCAGCCCGCGGTGTCGTGGCCCAGCCAGTAGAGCGCGCCGACCAGTTCCAGCACCGACGCCCAGAACCCGATCCAGCGGTCGAGCAGGGCGGTCGGGACGGAGGCGATGGCGTCGATGCGGTTGGGCACGGCGGGGCGGCCGGCGCCTCAGGCGCCGAGCGCGGCTTCCAGGGTCGGGACGATGGTGAACACGTCGGTGAGCCGCGAGATCTCGAAGATCCCGCGGACGCGGTCGTCGGGGCCTGCGAGCACCAGCGTGCCGCCGCCGCGCTTCACGAGCTGCATGGCCTGCACCAGCACCGCCAGGCCCGGGCTGCTCAGGAACGTGGTTCCCGAGAGATCGATCACCACCTTGGGGGACTTGGTCGCGATCGCCGCCGCGATGGCCTGGCGCATGGGGTCGATGGCGACGGAGGTGGCGTCACCCTTGACGTGGACGATGGCCACCCCGGGGCGGGTCTCGCTGCGGATCTCGAGCGGATGGTGCTCCATCGGGCCGAAGTCTAGCGAGCGGCCGAGGCGCGCGCCTCCCAGCGGGCGATCGCCGCGGCGCGGTCGGCGGGCGGATCGTCGAATCGGTAGCCCAGGTCCTCCCCCGTGCCGCGCCGCAGCGCGTCGATGGCCGCCATCCGGACCACCGCGTCGTCCGACCAGAGGTTCTGGACGAGCTCGGGCAGGTGGCGTGCGACCGTCCCGTCGCGCTCGCAGGCTCGGATGGCCTCGAGCCGCGCGCGAGGCGTGGGGTCGTCCCACGAGGCAGGCACCGACGTCGAGCACGCGGCAAGCGTGGCGCAGGCCGCGCACGTGGCGATCACCGGCGTCGTCGAGGCTCGCATCGCGCGAGTGTATCGCTCGGGGCGCCTGTAGCATCGCCTGCCCCATGGCCACTGAGACGGTCCTGATCCTCGACTTCGGAAGCCAGTTCGCGCAGCTGATCGCTCGCCGCGTGCGCGAGCTCGGCGTGTTCAGCCTGCTCGTGGCCCCCGGCACGCCCATCGAGCGCATCCGCGCGCTCGGGGCGAAGGGCATCATCCTGTCCGGCGGGCCGTCGAGCGTGTTCGACGAGGGCGCGCCGACGTGCGACCCGGCGGTCCTCGACCTCGGGATCCCCGTCCTCGGCATCTGCTACGGCATGCAGCTCGGATGCCGGATGCTCGGCTGCGACGTGAAGCCCGCGGCGGCGCGCGAGTACGGGCGGGCCCAGCTCGACGTCGGCTCGCACGAGGGCCTGCTTCACGGGCTGCCCGCGCGCACGACCGTCTGGATGAGCCACGGCGACCAGGTCCGCGACGTGCACGGGGACCTCCGCGTGCTCGCATCGACCGACACATGCCCCGTGGCCGCGGTGGCGCACCGCTCGAAGCCCTTCTTCGGCGTGCAGTTCCACCCCGAGGTGACCCACACGCCGCACGGCGTCGACATCCTTCGCAACTTCCTCTACGGCGCGTGCGGATGCGCGGGGAACTGGCGCATGGCCGACTTCCTCGAGCGCGAGACGGCGCGCGTGCGCGACGAGGTCGGCTCGGACCGCGTGATCTGCGGGCTCTCGGGCGGCGTGGACTCGAGCGTGGTGGCGGCGCTGCTGGCGCGCGCCATCGGGCCGAGGCTCACGTGCATCTTCGTCGACAACGGCCTCCTCAGGAACGGCGAGCGCGACCTGGTCGAGAGCACCTTCCGAGGCGCGTTCGACGTGGACCTGCGCGTCGTCGATGCCTCCCGCGAGTTCCTCTCGGACCTCTCGGGCATCACCGACCCGCAGGAGAAGCGCCGCCGCATCGGCCACCGGTTCATCGACGTGTTCCGCAAGGCCGCGGCGGATGTGGGCCCGGACGCGCGCTGGCTCGCGCAGGGGACGCTCTACCCGGACGTCATCGAGAGCGGCGCGAGCCTGGCCGGCACGGCGGCCAACATCAAGCTCCACCACAACGTCGGCGGGCTGCCCGAGGACCTCGGGTTCCGGCTCGTCGAGCCGCTGCGCGACCTGTTCAAGGACGAGGTCCGCCGCCTGGGCGAGGTGCTCGCGCTCCCGCCGCAGATCGTGTGGCGCCACCCGTTCCCGGGCCCGGGCCTCGCCGTGCGGGTGCTCGGCGAGGTGACGCCCGAGCGCCTCGCGATCCTGCGGGACTGCGACGAGATCCTCCTCGAGGAGATCGTGTCGGAGGACCTCTACCGGGCGACGAGCCAGGTGTTCGCGGTCCTGCTTCCCGTGAAGAGCGTCGGGGTCATGGGCGACGGGCGCACGTACGACTCGGTGGTCGCGCTGCGCGCGGTCACCACCGAGGACTTCATGACGGCCGACTGGGCGCGCATCCCGTACGACGTGCTCGCGCGGATCTCGAACCGCATCATCAACGAGGTCAAGGGCGTCAACCGCGTCGTCTACGACATCTCGAGCAAGCCGCCCGCGACCATCGAGTGGGAGTGACGCGCCGGCGCGGTCAGGCGCGCGCGACGCCGCCGTGCCGCGAGAGCGCGACCTCGAGCGTCCCGCACACCGTGTCGACCTCGTCCTCGGTCATGAGGTTGTGGAACGGGAGCGCGAGCGCGCGCGCCGCGGCGCCCTCGGCGACGGGGCACTCGCCCGGCTCGGTCCCGAGCACGGCGCGGCACTGCGGGAGCAGGTTGGCCGCGGGGTAGTAGTTCGCCGCGCCGATGTCCTGGCGGTGCATGACGCCGATGATCGCGTCGCGGTCGTCGGCGGTGAAGCGCGTCGACAGACGGATCACGAAGTTCGACCAGCTGATGCTGGCGCCGGCCGGGACGGTGGGGAGCACCACGTCCGGGTTCGCCGCAAGGCGCCGCATGTAGGCGTTGACGAGCTCCTGCCGCTTGGCGATCGTCGCGTCGAGCCGGCGCACCTGCGCGCACCCGAGGGCGGCCTCGAGCTCTGGCATGCGCGCGTCGTAGCCGCCGTTCGCGACGTACTCGAGGATGCCCCCGATGTCGCGCGGCTGCCCCGTGAAGCTCATGCGGTCGATGCGTCCCTGGTGGCGGAGCGCGCGGCACGCCGTGGCCAGCGTGTCGTCGTGCGTCACGATCATCCCGCCCTCGCCCGTGGTGACGGGGCGGTTCGTCCAGAAGCCCAGGCACGCGATGCGGCCGAAGCGGCCCGCGTTGTCCTCCCCGAGGGTGGTCCCGAGCGCCTCGGCGGCGTTCTCGACCATCGGGATCTCCATGCGCGAGCAGAGCGCGATCAGCTCGGGCATGCATGCCGGGTTGCCGAAGGTGAGCGCGGCAAGCATGGCCTTGGTCTTCGGCCCGATTCGCCGTGCGGCGCGCTCGGGGTCCATGTTGAGGCTCAGCGGGTCGACGTCGACGAACACGGGCCGTGCCCCGACGTTCAGCACGCTGTTGGGCATGCTGCTGAAGCCGAACGCGGGCACGAGCACCTCGTCGCCCGGACCGACGCCGATCGCACGCAGCGCGATCTCGATCGCCATGGCGCCGGACGAGACCCCGATCCCGAACGGGCGCCGGGTTCGCTCGGCGCACAGCTGCTCGAACTCGGCCAGGCGGGCACCGAAGGACAGCACGCCGCGGCGGAGCGTGTCGGTGACGAGCTCGACGTCCTCATCGAGGATCTCGGGACGGTTCAGCGGGATGACGGAGGGTGCTCGGTCTGGCATGGGTTCAGTTCCCGCCCGCTTGGGCGGCGGAGGCGCGCGCGACGGCGCCGTCGAGCCCGCCGGAGGCACGGGCGTAGTACCAGGCGGCCTGGATCGCGCGCGAGGGGTCGAGGTCGCCGCCGCCGGCCGCGGCCCGCGCAAGGACGCTCATGTCGTCGTCGGTGAGCGTCCCGCCCGCCGACGCGAGCACCAGCACGGCCAGGCTCTCGCCCATGCGCGGCAGCGTCCCGCGGCGCGACCGCGCGATGGGGGCGGCGGCGGCCGAGCGGCTGTCCCACAGGCCGGCCATGAGCGCGGTCTCGAGCTCGTCGTTCCCGTCGAGACGCTCGGCAAGGCGCGCGACCTCGGCGGGGTCGGACTTCGCCAGTTCGCGCACCAGCCCGGCCACGAGGATGCCCGACGGCCGCTTCAGCGGATCGGTGTCTTCGAGCTGCGCGAGGACGTGCCTCCACACCGGGGCCCCCTGGTCGGGCGGGAGCTCCGACGCGCGCACCAACGCCCACTCGGCGCTGCCGGGATGGCCCGAGTCGAGGAGCGTGATGATCGCGCCGGATGGCGCCTCCTTGCGGGCGAGCGCGGCGCCCGCGTCGGCGATGGCGTCGAGCACCGCGTTGCCGTTGCGGACCGCGTCGAAGGCCTCGGGAGGCACGCCATGGTCGACGGACGCCAGCAACTGCAGCCCCGCCCGCACCAGCGAGACCTGCGAGCGCTCGCGCGCGACCCGCCCCCTCCACGCGGCGAGCCCCGCCGGCGGGTCGAGGCGAAGGGCCATGCCGATGGCCGGCAGCTGCACCGACTCGGGCATTCCCTCGGCCGTGCAGCGCGCCAGCAGCGGGGCGCATGCCGAGTGGATCTCGAACATGAGCGCGGCCTCGACGAGCGCGCGCAGCGTGGACTCGCGCTCCTGCGGCGGCATCGCGTCGAGCCGCGCACCGAACGTGCGCCACGGTGCGGGGTCCCCGGCGGTGCCGGACGGGGAAGCCTCGCCAAGCAGCATCGCCGCGACCCCCGCGGCCACCGCGTCGTCGGCTGCCGCGATGGGCATCACCGCGGCCCGGTCCCATGGCTGGCCGCGGCGGTCGAGCTCGCCCGCGAGGGTCAGCACGGCGGCCGGCTGGAGCCCGGGAACCGCCATCAGTTCCGCGACGGACGAGTCGCGCAGGAGGCCCGAGACGTTCGCCTCGCGGATCACGGCGCTCCGCTCGTCGGGGGAACCGAGCGCCGCGAAGAGCGCCGGGTCGATGCCCCGGCCGCCCACCAGCGCGGCCCCGAGGACGCCGTAGACGCGCGCCGCCGGGTCGCCTGACGCCGCCATGGCCCGGAACAGCCGCTCGGTGCCCGGATCGCCGCAGCGTGCGAGGCTCGCCACGAGCGACCCGATCGCGGGGTTGCGCCCCGACATCGCGGAGACAATCGAGTCGGCGGCCGCGCGCGCCGGGTCGACCTTCTCGTAGAACTGCGCTCGCGCCGAGACGGCCACGGAGAGGGCCGCGGCCGCGGCGGCGAGGAGCCGGGTCGGGTGCAGGCGCACGGGGCGCGTCGTCATGCGGCGGAGTCTATCGGCCGACCCGGCTGCGGCGCTCGACGTCGCGTCGAACCGTCTCGACCAGCTCGCGCACGGACCGGCGCGCGGACGCGGAATCGTCCGCGGCAAGCTCCTCGCCCCGGTCGATCATGTCTCGGACTCGCCGCGCCGCGGCATGGGCGCTCGAGTGCGCGGAACGACCGAGGTGGCGCGCGATCTCGGGGAAGCTGAGCGTGGTCATCTCCCGCGCGAGGTGCACCACGAGCCCGCGCGCGAGCACGACGCGCCGGTGGCGGCCGCTCGAGGCCAGGTCGTCATGGGCCACGCCGAGCGCCTCGCACGCGGCCTCGACGATGGTGCCGATGCGGGGCGGGGCGCCGCGGACGGCGGACTCGCCGATGCCGAGCGCCCGCTCGACGATCGAGAGGCGGGCGATGCCGCCCGCATCCTCGAGGAGGAGCGCCGCCGCGACGCGCGCGAGCGCGCCCTCGATCTCCCGCACGCTTCCGACCGCGCGGTCGGCGATCGCGCGCGCCGCCTCGGGCTCGAGCGCGATCCCGCGCTCGGCGGCGAGCCGGACCACCAGCGACTCGCGCATCGCGCGGTCCGGCGTCTCGACCTGCACCACCATCCCGGCGAGCATTCGGCTCACGAGCGCCTCGCTGAAGGCGCGCAGGGCCCGGGGATGGGCGTCCGTCACGATCGCCACGCGCGCGCCCGCCAACCCGATCGCGTCGACGGTGTGCAGGAACTCGGCCTGGGTCGCGCCCTTGTTCGACAGGAAGTGGACGTCGTCGATCGCGAGCAGGTCGAGCCGCCGGACCTTCGCCCGGAAGGCCTCGATGGCGCCCGAGCGCACGGCGTGGATGTAGTCGTTGGTGAACTGCTCGCCGGTCACGTACCGGATGCGCTCGGACGGGAAGCGGGTGCGCCGCGCGTCGCAGAGGCCCTGCAAGAGGTGGGTCTTGCCGACGCCGCACCCGCCGTGGAGGAGGATGCTGCGGATGGAGCCGAGCTCGTCGTCCGCGAGGCGACGCACGGCCTCGTGGGCGATCCGGTTCGAGTCCCCGACGACGAAGTCCGCGAGTCGGCGCCAGCGAGGCGCGTCGCGCGGGGCGGGTGCGCGGGCCGGCGTCGCCGCGCCGATCGTGGCCGCGCCGGCGGTCGCCGACTCGGCGGCCCCCGAGGGCTCGGACGTGACCACGCGCACCTGCAGGATGCCCACGTCCTCGGCGACTCCCGCGACGTCCGCCCGGAAGTGGCGCTCGATCCACTCCGCGGCGAAGCGCGACGGAACGTGGACCTCGAGCGTGCCGTCGACCAGGCGGAGCGAGGTCGGCTCGGCGAACCACATCCGGTACTTGGCGGCGCCGATGCGGGCCGCGAGGCGGCGCTCGATGCTCTCGGCGGTCGGGAGGTCGGGGTTCGTCGCGCGGGCGGCGGCGGGGCGCGCGGCAGTGGCTGGGGACATCCGGTTCCTGCACTCCCCGGCGCCGAGGCGCCGGTCGTTGGCCGCGCGAGGCGGCAGGGGAATGAACGTCGCCTTGGGCTGGCCGACAGGACATCGGCGGCGCCGGGAGGCGACGGAACGCACTTCGACGGGTTTGCGGATCGTCCTTGGTCCCGTCGGGAGCGGCATGGCCGCGGCCCGACGATCGACGGCCCGCCCACGCGGCAGCCAGCGGGATCCTCCCGAGGCCGGCACTCCGTTCGGGGCGCCCGTGGGGCGCCGCACGGGCGGCAAGCGTCGATTTCCCCGCATCCTGCGGGGCAGGGCGGAGAGTAGCGGCAATGCGCGCGCATGCAAGCGGCCGGCTCGCGAATCGAGCCCGCTCGCGCACGTAAGTGCGGTTCGCGCGGCGTCTTCATGCGATCGAGGAAATGTCATCCACCGCCGACGGGCGTTCGTGCGCGTCGAATGTGGACAATCGACCCCGCTTGACACATCGCGCGCGCGCCCATTAGGCGCGGAGCGACGTCACCCATGCCTCGCGTCGTCGTACCGCGACGAAGCCGGCACGCGCGTACATGCGCGCCGCCGGCACGTTGCGCACGTCGACCGCCAGCGATACAGGCGCATTGCGGCGCATCGCCGCGTCACGGAGCGCCAGGTCGAGGAGCGCGGTGCCCAGGCCGCTCCCCCGCGCCCCGGGCACCAGCCCGAGGTAGACGAGCTCCACGTTGCGCGCATCCGAGTGAACCGACAGCAGCGCGACGCCGACGGGCACGCCGTCTCGCCATGCGACGTGCCACGCGGAGGAGTCGTGCGAGGATGCGGCGAGGTGGCCCTCGAGCACGTCCGCGGGATCGCGCATCGCCGCGAGCCCGGGGCAATCCAGCGAGTCCTCGGACGTGCGTGCGAGCAAGTCCGCCATCAGCGCGCGTTCGTGCGGGTCCCAGGAGCCGACCCGGAAGCCGGCAGGGAGCTCGACGGGTCTCCGTTCGCCCTCCCGCGCGGGGCGTTCGAGGTACTCGAGCGTGGCGAGGTGCCGCATGCCTCCGGCGTCCATCGCATGCGCGGCATCGCGTTGGCCGGGTTCCGTGAGGGATTGCACCAACGCGATCCCGGCGTGGGCGGCCCGGTCATGCAGCGCGTGGCGGACCAACGCCGCGATGTCGTCCGCGTGCCCGCGATCGCGGGGCGTGCCCGCCACGAGCAGCGCGGTGCGCCCAGGGTGCGGGATCATCACGGCCGAGCCCACGAACGCCGGGCCGCGGCGGCACACCCACGCCCGCTCGAGGTCGAGGCCCTCGCGCTGCGCCCGCCGCTCCATGTCCGCTGCGCGCGCCACGGTCCCGCCCAAGGCGAATGCCAGTGCCGCGGCGCGGTCCTCGGGTCGGGCGCGCCGGCATGTCAGTTCCGGTGGCTGAGAACTGCGCCCGAACAGTCGCGGAATCGGCACCGGGTGAGCGTAACCGCCGCGCGGCCGGATCCGTAGAATGAGGACCATGATCGCTGCCGTCCGCACCGCGTGCGCGTCCACGTTCCTCCTCGCCCTCGGCCTGGGGGCTTCGACCGTCGGCGCGCAGGACTCCGCTGCGCCCGGGCAGGCGCCCGCCGCGACGCCCGCCCCGATCGCGCGCCCGCGTCCGGCCACCCCGGATGACTTGGAGCTGCGGCCGGGAACGCTCACGCTCGTGACCGACGACGCCACCGGCGACCGGTTCCTCGTGTTCACCTACACGGTGGCGAACAAGACGGCTCGCACCCAGCGGTTCACTCCCCGCTTCGAGTTGCTCATGGGCGACGGCACCTTGCTCGAGGGAGGCAAGGGCGTGGACGTGGATGCCGGCGCGCGCATTCGCCGGGCCGCGGCCGGGCCCCGCGCGCTCGACCAGTTCCAGGTGATGGGCGACGTGGCCGTCGGTGAGCAGAACGCGAAGGAAGGCGTCGTGATCTTCCCGGCGAAGGGCGACATGAAGGAGATGACCCTGTTCGTCTCCGGCACCAGCATCGCCATCGACCGCGTGCCCGACCCGAAGTCCGGCAAGGAGACCATCGTCCGGCGCACGTGGGTGCGCCACTACGGGATCAACGGTGCGGCCGACCCGCGCCGATCGACCGAGGCGGCGTTCGACTCCACCAAGGACGAATGGGTCATGCGCTGAGCGCGTCGGCCAGCCGCTGCCGATAAGCACGGCCGCCGCCCTCCGCTGACGGGACTTGTGAGGTCCTTGGGGCCCCGCTACACTTTCCGACTCGGCATTTCCGTCCGAACTCGCAGGAGACTTTCGTCATGGCACACAAGAAGGGCCAGGGCTCGACCCAGAACGGCCGCGACTCGAACCCGCAGTTCCGCGGCATCAAGCTCTACGGCGGCGAGCACGCCAAGAGCGGCTCCATCATCGTTCGCCAGTGCGGCACGCGCTGGAAGCCCGGCTACCTCGTGAAGCTCTGCAGCGACCACACCCTCATGGCGCTCGCCGAGGGCACGGTGCGGTTCCGCGGCCGGATGGTGGACATCATCCCCGCCGACCCGAGCACCCCGCGCCTGGCCATCGACCGCGCCTGAGCGCGCCGGCCGGTCCGCAACGAATCACCCGCCGCGCAGGTCGTCCGATCTGCGCGGCGTTTCTTCAGGGAGCCCCGTGAACGCCTTCATCGACACCGCCGTGATCACCGTCCGCTCCGGAAAGGGCGGCGACGGGTGTTCGCACCTGCGGCGCGAGAAGGATCGCCCCAAGGGCGGGCCCGACGGCGGCGACGGCGGGCGCGGGGGCGACGTCACGGTGGTGGCCGACCCGCATCTCGACACGCTGATCGAGTTCTCCTTCCGCGCCCACTTCTTCGCACAGGACGGCGAGCGTGGCCAGCAGAAGAGCTGCCACGGCGGCGACGGCCTGGGCGTCGAGATCCGGCTTCCCGTGGGGTCCGCGGTGTACGACGCCGAGACCGGCGACATGCTGGTGGACCTGGTGCTGCCCGGGCAGCGCGCGGTGGTGGCCCCGGGCGGCGCGGGCGGGTTCGGCAACGAGCACTTCAAGGGTCCGTTGAAGCAGACCCCGACGGAATCGACGCCCGGGGAGCCGGCTGTCGAGCGCCGGCTGCGCATCGAGCTCAAGCTGATCGCGGACATCGGGCTGGTGGGCCTGCCCAACGCCGGCAAGAGCACGCTGCTGCGCGCCATCAGCCGCGCGAACGCGAAGGTCGGCGCGTACCCGTTCACCACGCTGAGCCCGCAGCTGGGGATCGCCGAGCTGGACCCGGAACGGCGGCTCGTGTTCGCCGACCTGCCGGGCCTCATCGAGGGCGCCGCGCAAGGGGCCGGGCTCGGCCACGACTTCCTCAAGCACGTCGAGCGCACGCGCGCCATCGTCCACCTGGTGGACCTGGCGCCCCTTGACGGCGGTGATCCCGCCGAGAACTGGCGCCTGATCCGGCGCGAGCTGCTCGAGTTCTCCGCGGAGCTCGCCGAGAAGCCCGAGCTGGTGGTGCTGAACAAGGTTGATCTCGTTCCGCCGGAGGAGCTCGACGGTCGCATCGAGCGGTTCGCGGGCGCCATCGGCATGGCGAAGGGCGAGCGGCCGGTGGCGATCTCGGGCGCGACGGGGCAGGGCGTGCGCCCGATGCTCGAGGCCGCGTGGTCGCTCGCCGAGCGCGGCCCCGTCCCGGCCTGGCGCGGCTGACGCCTAGCGGCAGAGCTCGAGGTAGCGCTCGAAGATCGCCGTCATCTGGTCGCCCCACGTGTCCGAGAGCACCAGTCCCGCGACCTGCGCGAGCAGCTCGCGCCGCTCCTCGAGGCGAACCACCGTGCCGCCGCCCGCGCGTGCGATCTCCGGGAAGTGCTTGACCTCCTCCTCCTTGGAGCTCGGGCGGGCGCTGAGGACGTGCGTGACGATGCCCGCCCTCCGCGCGGCGCGCGCGAGGTCGGCGCTGGCCCCGCCGAAGCCCGGGTGCGGAGGTGCGTCGCCGACCAGCACGAGGAACCGCTCGGCCTGCGGGCGCCACGAGAACGACCCGTACGCGATCCTCAGCGCGTCGTGGACGAGCTCCGGTTCGTCGCCCCCGCCCGCGGCCGAGAGCTTCCACAGCCGCTCACGCGCCTTGGCGGGGTCGTCCGTGAAGTCGAACGGCATGGTCTTCCACTCGTCGCCCCGGTCGCGGTACCCGACGATCGCGACGCGCATGCCCGCCGTGCTCCCGTTGACGAACGCCATCAGGTCGTCGATCCCTGCCTGCGCCTGGGCGATCTCCGCGGACATGCTGGCGGTGCAGTCGATCGCGAACGCGAGGTCGACCGGCTTCGGGAAGAGCTCGTCGAGCGCCGTCACGAATGCGACGAAGCGGCCGTCCTCGAGCCGGGCGACCGGGTTCGGCGCCTCGCCCTCCGCCGCCGGCGCGAGCATGCCGCCGTCGATCCGCATCGAGCCCCGGTTGCGGTCGAGCCAGCTTCGCCACCTCCAGTGGATGCGCGTGTCCCGCGCGCCGGTCACCGTGGCGATGCGCGGGCTGAGCGCGCCGCCGTCGTCCCGGTCGAGCCGCGAGATCACGGACGCGAGCGTGTCCTTCGCGAACTCCTCGAGCTGCGGCGACGCGCGGCCCTGCGCCGCGAGCGCGCCGACGAGCTCGACCGCGAGCATGCGCCGCGACGGGTCCGCGTCCTTCGCGAGGACCCTCGCGCCGCGCTCGATGCGATCGGCGTCGAGCTGCCATCCGCACCGGAGCATGGTGCGCAGCACGCGGGGGTCCTGTTCGGAGGCCCCGAGCGTGGCCGGCGCGGGAAGGCCCGTCCGGCGGAGGGCGAGCACGGCTGCGCTTCGTACGCGGGGGTCCGGGTCGGCGGCCATCGCGGCAAGCCGCTCGCGCGCCCCGTCGAGCCCCGGGCGCTCGAGCCGCATCGCGGCGGCCATCCGGCGGATCCAGCCCCCGTGGTTCAAGAGGGCCCGGAGCGAGGCTTCCGTGGGTGGGGGCGCCGGGCTGGTCGCGGGCGCGGCCGGCGAGGTCGGCGGGGGCTCGTGCGGCGCCGCGCCCGCCGCGGCAGGCGCGTGCGGCGCCAGCGCGGCGACGAGGACCAGCCACGCGGGGCCCCGCACCGTCAGTCCCCGTGCGCCTGGCGCAGGCGGGGCGAGAGCCGAAGCATCAACTGAACGCGCTCGAACTCGTCGATCCAGCCGGCGAGCGTCGCGGCGGCCTCGTCGGCGGGAACGGCCGCGCCCGGCAGCGGGCAGCCGGCCCCGAGCTGGCGCGCGGCCATCGCGCGGTAGCGGGCGAGCGTTCGGTCGCCCAGGAGCGAGCAGAACTCGAAGTCCTCGGCGCACCAGACGACGGTCGGCACCCGGGTTCCCGCGTTGATCCTCAGCTTCGCGGCGAGCTCGGCGTGGTCGGCCTGCTCGAGGAACCGCACGTCGGCGGCGGGGCACGCCTCGCCGATCGCGCCGAGCATCGGGCACTGCACCGCGCAGTCGCCGCACCACGCGCCGGTGAGGACCAGGACGTTCATCCGCCGCGTGAATCCCGCGAGCATCGCGCGGTGGCCCGGCTC
>CAYSFS010000036.1:15690-18257 GCA_964430235.1 uncultured Chitinophaga sp.
CTCCTGCGCGCGCGCGACCACGGTGCGCGGGATGCCGGCGAGCTGCGCGACGTGGATGCCGTAGCTGCGGTCGGTGGCGCCCGGCAGGATGCGGTGCAGGAACACCACGTCGCCCTTCCACTCGCGCACGGCCACGTGCAGGTTCCGCACGGGCCCGGGCCGCGCGCCGAGCTCGGTGAGCTCGTGGTAGTGGGTGGCGAAGAGCGTGCGCGCCCCCGCGGCGGCGAGGTGCTCGGTGATCGCCCACGCGAGGCTCAGCCCGTCGAGCGTGCTCGTGCCGCGGCCGATCTCGTCGAGCGCGACGAACGACCGCCGCGTCGCGTGGTTCAGGATGCGCGCGGTCTCGGTCATCTCGACCATGAAGGTGGACTGGCCCGAGTGGAGCTCGTCGCTCGCGCCGATGCGCGTGAAGACGCGGTCGGCGAGGCCGACGACGGCGCGGTCCGCCGGAACGAAGCTCCCCATGTGCGCGAGCATCACGATGAGCGCGGACTGGCGGATGTAGGTGCTCTTGCCGGCCATGTTCGGCCCGGTGATCAGCGCCAGCGTCGCGGGCTGCCCGTCCGTGCCCAGCTCGGCGTCGTTGGGCACGAACCGCTCGCGGAGGATGACGTCGAGCACCGGGTGGCGCCCGCCCTCGATGAGGAGCACGGGCTCGTCGACGACCTCGGGACGCGTCCAGCGCAGCCTCGCGGCGGTCTCGGCGAGCGACGCGACGGCATCCAGCCCGGCGACGGCGTCGGCGAAGCGCGCGAGCGCCCCGAGCTGCGCGCCCGCCTCGGCGCAGAGCTCCTCGAAGATGGCGCGCTCCCGGGCGATCGCGCGCGACTCGGCGGACAGCACCTTGTCCTCGAACTCCTTGAGGTCGGGCGTGACGTATCGCTCGGCGTTGCGCAGCGTCTGGCGGCGCGTGAAGGCCGCGGGCACCTTGGCGGCGTGCGCGTGCGTGACCTCGATGTAGTAGCCGAAGACCCGGTTGTAGCCGATCTTCAGGCTGGCGATCCCCGATTCCGCCGCGAGCCGCGCCTGGTACGCGGCCATCCACTCGGTGGCGTCGCGCTGGAGCGACCGGCACTCGTCGACCGCGGCGTCGGCGCCGTCGCGCACGAGCCCGCCGTCGCGAAGGTGCGCCGGGGGCTGGTCGACGCAGGTGCGCCGGATGCGGTCGGCGACGGCGGCCACCGCGTCCGCGGATGACTCGAGGGCGCGGCGCGCCGCGGCGAAGGCTGGTGCGGTGCCGAGCGCGCCCGCGATCCCGGGCGCGAGCGCGACCGAGCGCCCGAGCGCCACGACGTCGCGGGGCGTCGCGCGGCCGAGGGCCATGCGCCCGGCGATGCGCGCGACGTCCTGCACGCCGTCGCAGGCCTCCCGGAGCGCCTCGAGCGTGCCCTCGTCGGCCACGAGCGCGGCCACGGCGTCCTGGCGTGCACGGATCGACGCACGCTCGCCGAGCGGCGCGCACGTCCACTCGCGGAGCAGCCGACGCCCCATGGGAGTTCGTGCGCGCTGGATGACCGAGAGCAGGGTGCCGTCGGTGCCGCCCGTGCGGAGGGTGCGCTCCACCTCGAGGCTGCGGAGCGTGGTGGCGTCGAGGACGAGGTGCGCCGCCGTGCCCCCGCGCCGAGGGGGGCGCAGGTGGGCCAGCGGCCTTCCCGGCGGCGCCGGCGCTCCGGGCTCGGTGCCGAGGCCGCGCTGCGCGTCGAGCAGGTGGCGCAGCAGCGCACCGGCCGCGGCGGTGGACGGATCTTCGTCGCGGAGGTCGAACGCCTCCAGCGTGCGCACGCCGAAGTGCTCCTTCACCAGCGCGGCGGCGTCCTGCGCGCGGAACATCCAGGACGGCCCGTGCACGGTGGCGCACGCGGGCATCCCGGCGATGGATGCCCCGGGGCCGGGTTCCGATCCGGCGGCCCGCTCGGGAAGCAGCAGTTCGCTCGGCGCGAGGCGCACCAGCGCATCGGGAAGGGAAGCGGCGTCGCAGTCCTCGACGGTGAACTCGCCGGTCGAGAGCTCGATGGCGGCCACGCCCACCCGGTCGCCCGCCTCGCACGCGCACGCGATGCGGTTGGGGCGGGCGTCGTCGAGGAGGGTCTCGTCGACCAGCGTGCCCGGCGAGATGACGCGCGTGACCCCGCGCTCGACCACGCCCTTGGCCTCGGCCGGGTCCTGCAGCTGCTCGCACACCGCGACGCGGTGGCCCTGCTCGACGAGGCGGCGCAGGTAGCCCTCCACGGAGTGGAAGGGGACGCCCGCCATGGGCTGGCCCTTGGTTCGCTCGGTCAGCGTGATCCCGAGGGCGCGATGGGCGGTCACCGCGTCCTCGTCGAACAGCTCGTAGAAGTCCCCCATGCGGAAGAGGAGCAGGCACCCCGGGTGCTCTCGCTTGAAGCGGTCGTACTGCCGCATCGCGGGCGTGTCGCGGTTGTAGGGCCGCGGTGCGGCCTCGGCGACGGGTTCTCCGGCGGACATCACGTGCGATGGTACGAGCCAAGGCCGCCCGGAAGCGAACCGGCCCGCCCCAACGGGGCGGGCCGGCGAGTGGAGTGGATGAGGATCGAACTCACAACCTC
>CAYSFS010000037.1:0-18209 GCA_964430235.1 uncultured Chitinophaga sp.
TCGCCTTCGTCAGCCTCGGCTGCCCGAAGAACCTCGTCGACAGCGAGAAGATGCTGGGCGTCCTCGCGCAGGGCGGCCTCCGGCTCGTCAGCGACCACGACGAGGCCGACGCCATCGTGATCAACACCTGCGGCTTCCTCGAGGCCTCGAAGGACGAGAGCCTCGAGGTGATCGGCGAGGCGCTCGAGCGCAAGCGCGCGGGCAAGGCCAAGCGCGTCGTCGTCGCCGGCTGCCTCGTGCAGCGCCACCGCGCCAAGATGCTCGAGTGGGCCCCCGGCATCGACGCCATGATCGGCGTCTTCGACCGCGACCACGTGATGGACGCCGTCAGCGGCCGCGCCGCGCGCGCCGCGAACGCCGCCCCGGGCGCCGCGGGCACCGACGCGCCCCGCTACTGGATCGCGGGCAACGCGCTCCAGGCCGCGGCCGAGCGCGGGATCGCCACCGCTGGCCTCACCGTGAACGGGAAGGACGGCAAGGGCATCGGCTACTTCGAGGACGACTCGAACCGCTTCCGCCTCACGCCGCGCCACTGGGCCTACCTGCGCGTGAGCGAGGGCTGCAACCAGCGCTGCGCGTTCTGCACGATTCCCTCGATCCGCGGCAAGATGCGCTCGAAGCCCGTCGAGACCATCCTCTCGGAGGCGCGCGCCCTGCTCGCCGACGGCGCCTTCGAGCTCAACCTGATCGGCCAGGACACCACGAGCTTCGGCGACGACATCGGCTACGGCGACGGGCTGGTCGGCATGCTCACCGCCGTCGACCGCGCGGTCGCCGAGCACGGCGCGGGCTGGGCGCGCCTCATGTACGCCTACCCGTCGAACTTCACGGACGCCATGATCGACGCGATGGCCCGGCTCGAGCACGTGGTCAAGTACATCGACATGCCGCTGCAGCACATGTCAGACCGCATGCTCACCGCGATGCGCCGGCACACCTCGCGGAAGCAGCAGGCCGAGCTCCTCGAGAAGCTGCGTGAGCGCGTGCCCGGCATCGCGATCCGCACCACGTTCATCACCGGCTTCCCCGGCGAGACCGCGGACGACCACGCCGAGCTCCTCGACTTCGTGCAGGAGTTCGGCTTCGACGCGATGGGCGTCTTCCGCTACTCGCCCGAGGAGGGCACGCCCGCCGGCACCATGGACGCCGACCCCGCGCTCCACGTGCCCGACGAGGTGAAGGCCGAGCGCGAGCGCGAGCTCATGCTCGCCCAGCAGGAGATCGCCTTCGAGAACGCCGCGTACCAGGCCGAGCAGAAGGTGCAGTTCGACGTGCTCGTCGACGGGCCCGCCGCCGGCCGCACCGCGGGCCGCGCGACCACCGGGGTGACCGAGGGCGGCACCCTCCACGTGGGCCGCTGCTACCACCAGGCGCCGCAGATCGACAGCCTCACCTACGTGCTCTCGCGCGAGCCGCTTGCCGCGGGCGAGCTCGTCCGATGCACCGTGGTCGGAAGCGACGGGTACGACCTCGTCGCCCAGCCGACCTCGGACATCGAGCGCAAGGTGATCCTGCCGGTCGTGCGCTCCTGAGGCCCCCGGCAGGCGGGCGGATTCCCGCGCGCCGGCCGCACCGACGGTCGACGGGCCGCGTATAGGCTGAAGCCATGCGCATCGCCGTCATCTCCGTGCTGGCGCTCGCGGCCTGCCCCGCACCCCGCGCCCTCGCGCAGAACTCGCGCAAGCTGGACGAGGTGCAGCTCGAATTCGACCCCGCCAAGCCCGAGCCCATCGTCGGGTGGTGGTCCAACGGGCGCGAGCTCCTGCACCTGGCGCCCAACGGCGCGTACCGGATGTGGGTGAGCCAGGACCGCTTCAAGTACCCGCTGGAGGTGGGCGCCTGGCGCCGCGAGAACTACGCGTTCTTCGACCTCGAGCCCTACCGCGCGAAGCCGGGCACGCGCATCCGGGTGAACATGCAGAAGGATGCGGGCACCACGGAACTGGTGCGCGACGGCCTCGCGGACTTCCGTTGGTCGGCCGCTCCGCCGCACATCGTGGCCGACGACATGCTGGGCGCGTGGGTGGCGCCCACGGAGCAGCTCCTCGTCTTCGAGAACGGCCGCTACGAGTGGCGGCGCACGGCGCCCGCGAGCGGCATCACCGAGCACTCCGGCGCGTGGAACACGGAGAACGACGTGCTCGTGCTGGCCCCCGACTCCCCCGCGATCGACAACCAGCGGCTGCGGCTCGTGAAGGAGCAGGCCGGCGAGTTCGCGCTCGAGACCGCCAACGGCCGCCTCATGCACCCGCCCGAGGCACCGAAGCCCGAGCCCTCGGCGGCACCCGGGCTGCGCGCCCCGGGAACGGGTTCCGGCGCCGCGCCCGCGGCATCCACCCCGCCTGCGCCGGCGAAGCCCGCCAAGGATGGCTGACTGGAATTGGTGGCCGCGCTTCCATGATCCCTCGCTGCGGCTCCCGCTGCGCGACCAGGTGGCGGTGCACTGGGACGCGAACGTCCGGATGCTGCGCGACTGGCGCGCGTGCTGGAAGTTCGTCTGGATCTCGCTGCTTCCCGTCCCGCTCCTCGTGGTCGCGGTCGTCGCGGTGACCTCCACCTTCGCGGCGCCGACGTCGCGGCTCCCCGCGGCGCTCGGCGTCGGCCTCGCCCTGCTCGCCGCGTATGCGCTCCTGCAGCACGTGGCGTTCGCGGTAGCCATGCGGCGCACCTACGTCCCGCTGGTCCGCATGGCCCTCGCCGCGCGTGGCCATCCCACCTGCGTCTCCTGCGGGCACCTGCTGGGGCCCGGGGCGCCCGCGGCCTGCCCCGAGTGCGGGGCCGCAACCGGCGGGAACGGCTAGACTTCGGGACTCGCCGTGCGCATCCGCAATTTCTCCATCATCGCCCACATCGACCACGGCAAGAGCACGCTCGCTGACCGGCTGCTCCAGGCCACCAAGGCGGTGAGCGAGCGCGAGGCGCGCGCGCAGCTGCTCGACTCGATGGACCTCGAGCGCGAGCGCGGCATCACCATCAAGGCCTCGGCCGTCACCGTGACGCACCGGTACCAGGGCGAGGACTACGAGCTCAACTTCATCGACACGCCCGGGCACGTCGACTTCACCTACGAGGTGAGCCGCGCCCTCAAGGCGTGCGAGGGCGCCATCCTGGTGGTCGACAGCACCCAGGGCGTGCAGGCCCAGACCGTCGCGAACGCGTACCTGGCCGTCTCGAACGACCTGGCGCTGATCCCGGTCATCAACAAGATCGACCTGCCCGCGGCCAACCCCGACAAGGTGGCGATGGAGGTCGAGCAGGTGTTCGGGCTCCCCGCCGAGGACTGCCTGCAGGTGAGCGCAAAGAGCGGCAAGGGCATCAACGAGCTCCTCGACCGGATCGTCGAGAAGCTGCCCCCGCCCCCGCAGGAGCGCATGAAGCAGCTGCGCGCCCTCATCTTCGACTGCAAGTACGACGAGTACCGCGGCGTCGTGGTGTACATCCGCGTCTTCGACGGCCGCATCCGCACCGGCGACAAGATCCGGATGATGGGCTCGGGCCGCACGTTCAACGTCACGGACCTCGGCCGCAACACGCCCTTCCCGCAGAAGATGAAGGAGCTGAACTTCGCGCAGGTGGGCTACCTCTGCGCGAGCATCAAGAGCCTCGCCGACGTGCGCGTCGGCGACACCATCACGCTCGAGAGCGACCCGGCCGCGGAGCCCCTGCCCGGCTACGAGGAGCCGAAGCAGATGGTGTTCTGCGACTTCTACCCCGCGACCGACGAGGAAGGCACCGGCAAGCGCGCCGACTTCGAGGCGCTGCGCGAGGCGATCGAGAAGCTCCACATCAACGACGCGAGCTTCACCTACGAGACGCAGCACTCCGAGGCGCTCGGCTTCGGCTTCCGCTGCGGCTTCCTCGGCCTCCTGCACATGGACATCGTGCAGGAGCGGCTCGAGCGCGAGGGCAACGTCAGCATCGTGCAGACCGCGCCCACCGTGAGCTACCGCGTCCTGCGCCACGACGGCAGCGAGATCGAGATCCACAACCCCGCCGACCTCCCGGACATGGGCACGGTGCTCGAGATCCGCGAGCCGATCGTCAAGATCGAGATCATCTGCCCGAACGACAACATCGGCGACCTGATGAAGCTCTGCGACGCCCGCCGCGGCATCTTCCAGAGCCAGGTGGCGATCGGCGAGGACCGCCAGATGCTGGTCTACGAGCTGCCGCTCGCCGAGATCATCTACGACTTCTACGACAAGCTGAAGAGCGTCACGCGCGGCTACGGCACCATGGACTACGAGATCACCTCGTACCGCACGGACAACCTGGTGAAGGTGCAGATCCTCGTCAACGGCGACGCGGTCGAGGCGCTGGCGCTCATCTGCCACCGCGACTTCGCCGAGCAGCGCAGCCGCCAGATCCTCCAGAAGCTCAAGGAGCAGATCGACCGCCACCAGTTCGAGATCCCGCTGCAGGCGGCGATCGGCGGCAAGATCATCGCCCGCGAGAGCATCAAGTCGATGCGCAAGAACGTCATCGCCAAGTGCTACGGCGGCGACGTGAGCCGCAAGCGCAAGCTGCTCGAGAAGCAGAAGGCCGGCAAGAAGCGCATGAAGCAGATCGGCACCGTGTCGATCCCGCAGGAGGCCTTCATGGCCATCCTCGACCAGGGCGACTGACGCGCCCCGCGCCCGACGTCGCGCGGGGGGCGCGCCCCGCACGGCTACGATGCGCCCCATGAACCCCGCCGCCCGCGCCCTTCCCGCCGCCGCGCTCCTCGCCGCCATGGCCGTCCTCGCGGGCGCCGCGCCCGCCGACGACGGCGTGTCGCTCCGCAAGGTCGACGGCAAGGTCGCCTTCGGCGAGCGCCCCACCGAGCGCGTGTGGTCGATCGGCGCGGTGAACAGCGACAAGATCATGAAGCTCCTGCTCCGCAGCGAGCGCTTCGAGGACGAGCGCCGGTCGCTCGAGGAGTCCGCCAAGGGGAAGGACGAGGAGTTCCGACGCCGCTTCCAGGAGCTCGAGGCCAAGTACAAGGACATCGACCCGAAGGCCCCCGAGTTCGAGCGCGGCCGTGCCGAGGTCGAGGGCTTCTTCAAGGAGGTCGAGGCCTGGCGCAAGGAGACCGCCGAGCGGATGTCGAAGCTCCAGGCCGAGCAGATCGAGAAGGCCTACCGCGAGATGACCGCGGCCGTCGACGTCGTGTGCGAGCGGCTCAAGGTGGACATCGTGCTGCGGTTCGTCCCCACCGCGCAGCCGTTCGACAGCGCGGCGCCCGCGGACGCCATGCTGCAGGTGCAGGTGCGCACGTTCCTCCGGTACCCGGAGCAGATCGACCTCACGCCCGAGCTCCTCAAGGAGCTCTCGCTCAAGGACGAGTGACCGGGCGCGCCGCGGCCGCCGCCGCGAGCGCCGTGCATGCCTCCGAGGCCAGCCGCACGGCCGCGGCCCCGAACTCCGGGCACCGCGGCCCGAGCTCGCGCCCCAGGCTCGTGACCTCGCGCCCGTGCAGGCCGCACGGGACGATCATCCCGAAGTGCGCCAGGTCCGGCCGCACGTTGAGGGCGAGCCCGTGCATGGTCACGCCGCGCGAGACGCGCACGCCGATGGCCGCGATCTTGCGCGTCCCCGCGGCGCCCGCGGACGGGTCGCCCGCCCACACGCCGGTCGCCCCCGGCTCGCGGTGCGCGGCCACGCCGAACGCGGCGCACGTGCGGATGGCGGCCTCCTCGAGCGCGCGGATGTACGCGTGGATCCCGATCCCCAGCCGCTGCAGGTCGACGATCGGGTAGATGACCGCCTGCCCCGGGCCGTGGTACGTCACGTCCCCGCCGCGGTCGGTCTCGCACCGCTCGATGCCGGCGGCCGCGAGCGCCTCGGCCGACGCCAGCACGTGGGCCGGGGCGTCCGGCCGCTTCGTCACGGTGACCGTCGCCGGGTGCTCGACCACCAGCACCACGTGCGGACCGGCCGTGTCCCGGCCCGCCAGCACGCGCGCGTGCACGGCGCGCTGCGCCTCGAGCGCCGTGCCGTACGGCATGCGCCCCAGGTGCTCGACGTCGAAGCGCGGAGGGCTCTGCACGGCCATGGGCGAAGGGTAGCCCCCCACCGCGAACCGCCGCCGTTGCCGCGTATGCTCAGGGCATGGACACCCCCCCGATGGCGGCGCCACGGGGCATCCGGATCCATCCAGAAGCCGTGGTCCACCCGGACGCGTGGCTCGAGGGCGACGTCGAGGTCGGTCCGCGCACGCACGTCGGGCCGGGGTGCATGCTGCTCGGGACCGTGGGCCCCGTCTCGGTGGGTGCCGACTGCCGGCTCCTCGCCAACGTCACGCTGTGCGGCCCGCTCTCGCTGGGCGACGGCAACGTGCTGTACCCGCAGGTATGCCTCGGGCTGCCGCCGCAGGACCTCGGGTTCGCCGCCACCACCGCCGGGCCGGGCTGCGTCGTCGGCCACCGGAACGTGTTCCGCGAGGGCGTGTCGGTGCACCGCGGCAAGACGGCCGAACCCACGCGCATCGGCGACGGCAACCACTGGATGGCGAGCTCGCACCTCGGCCACGACGGCGTCGTCGCCGACGGGTGCACGATCGGCACGGGATCGGTGCTCGGCGGCCACGTGGTGATCGAGGACCGCGTGACCATCGGCCGCCTCACCGCGATGCACCAGTTCGCGCGACTCGGGCACGACTCGGTCGTGGAGGACACGGGCGCCGTGACCACCGGGCTGGCGCCCTGGTTCGTGTGCCAGTCGATCAACGCCGCGACGAACGTGAACCATGCCGGGCTGCGTCGCGCCCGGGCCAGCGCCGCCGACATGCAGGCGGTCGAATGGGTCTTCGACGTCCTGTACCGCTCGGGCGACACGCCCTACCAGTCGCTTCCCCGCCTGCGCGCGCGCGCAGGCGAGCCCATCGTCGACGACTACCTCCGGTTCATCGAGGCCAGCCCGCGCGGCCTCTGCCACGGAATCGGCCGGGCGCGCCGGGGTCACATGCACGACGGCGCGAACGCCACGGTCACCGCCGAAGGCGACGAGGCCGCCCCGGGCCGGAATACACTCCAGGGATGAGCCAGACCGTGAGCGCGCCCCGGCACGGCGCGGGCGTGCACCCCGACGCCTCCATCCACCCCACCGCGATCATCGACGGGGACGTGACCGTCGGCCCCGGCACGGTCGTCGGGCCCGGCTGCATGATCCTCGGGACCCTCGGCCCGGTGCGCATCGGGGCCGGCTGCACCTTGGTGGCGCGCGCGATCGTCAATGGGCCCATCTCGATCGGCGACGGCAACGTCCTCTACCCGAACGCGTGCCTCGGCTTCGCCCCGCAGGACCTCGGGTTCGATCCGCAGTCGGCCGGCGCCGGATGCGTCATCGGGAACGGGAACACGTTCCGCGAGGGCGTCACCATCCACCGCGGCAAGACCGGCGAGCCCACGCGCATCGGCGATTCCAACTATTGGATGACCAATACGCACCTCGGGCACGACGGCATCGTCGGCAGCCACTGCATCTTCGCGTCGGGGTGCGTGCTCGCGGGCCACGTGGTCGTCGAGGACCGCGTGATCATCGGCGGATGCACGGCCATCCACCAGTTCGTCCGCCTCGGCCGCGGCTCGTTCGTGAGCGGCGCCATCGGCCTCGGCCTCGACCTGCCGCCGTGGTTCATGGCCACCGGGAACAACCTCGCGGCGAGCGTGAACCTCGTCGGCCTCCGCCGCTCGGGCGCCACGGCCGAGGACGTGCACGACGTGCGCTGGTGCTTCAAGACCGTCTACCGCACGGGCGGCACGCCCCAGCAAGCGATCCCCGCGCTCGAGGAGCGCGCCTCGCGGCCGGCGGTCGCCGAGTGCCTGGCGTTCCTCAAGTCCACCAAGCGCGGCATCTGCCACGGCGCGGGCCGCGCGGGCCGCGGCACCGGCGGCCCGGCCCCCGCCAAGGACTGAGCCCCGTGCCCGCGGACGCTCTGACCGTCTGCGTCCTCGGGTCGGGAAGCTCGGGCAACTGCGTCGCGATCGCGGGTCCCGCGGGCATCGTGCTCGTCGACTGCGGCTTCTCGCCCCGCGACACGCGCCGGCGCATGGAGTCGGTGGGCCTCGCGCCCGCCGACGTGCGTGCGGTGGTGCTCACCCACCCCGACGGCGACCACCTCCACGACGGCTGGAAGCGCACCCTCGGGGGCCTCGCAGGACCGCGCCTGGTCGTTCGCGCCCGCCATGCACCCGCGGTGCTCGCCATGGGGTGGCACCGATCATGGGTCGACGAGTACGACGGGTCGTTCGAGCTCGCGGGCCTCGCCTTCGAGTCGTTCCCCATGCCGCACGACGACCTTGGCTCGACCGCCCTCCGCGTGCGCGCTGGCCGGCGCGTGGCCGCCCACGCCACGGACTGCGGGCGCGAGACGCGCGGCCTCGCCGAGTTCCTCGCGGGGGCCGACGTCCTCTGCCTCGAGAGCAACTACGACCCCGCGATGCAGCTGGCGTCGGGGCGGCCGCAGCGGCTGCAGGACCGCATCATGGGGGGCAGCGGGCACCTCTCGAACGCGCAGGCGCTGGCGCTCGCCGCGCGGGTCCACCGCGCGCACCCGCTGTCGGCGGTGCTCCTGGTGCACCTCTCGCGCCAGTGCAACTGCCCGCGGCTGGTCGAACGGCTGTGGGCCGAGTCCGAGCCCGCGCTCCGCGCCCGCATGCAGGTCACGGCGCAGGACCGGCCCACGCCGCCCGTCCCGGTCGGCGCGCGCATGGAGCACGCCACGCTCTTCGACGGCTGAGCGCGGCCGAGCGGCCTGTTTTGCGGCGTCCCCCGCGACCCGGGCCCGGCTAGCCTTTCGGCCCCATGAGCGACGCGGTCAAGCACGAATGCGGGCTCGCGATGATCCGGCTCCGCCGGCCGCTCGAGTGGTTCCAGTCCGAGCTCGGGGACGTGCTGTGGCCGCTCCGGAAGCTCTACCTCCTCATGGAGAAGCAGCACAACCGCGGCCAGGACGGCGCCGGCATCGCCACCGTCCGGCGCGACATGCCCGCGGGCGACCAGTTCATGGAGCGCGTCCGCACCGCGCAGCGGTCGCCGATCGAGCGCGTGTTCGCCGAGGCCATGGGCCCCGCGCAGCGACTGACGGCCGAGGAGCTCCGTCACACCCATCCCACCGAGCTCAAGCGGAGGATCCCGTTCCTCGGCGAGCTGATGCTCGGGCACCTGCGCTACGGGACGCACTCCGGCGACGGCGCCGAGCTGTGCCACCCGTACGTCCGGCGGCACGGCATGCCCAGCCGCAGCATGGCGCTCGCGGGCAACTTCAACCTCACGAACTCGCGGGAGCTGTTCGACCGCCTCGTGACCTTCGGCATCCACCCGGTGGGCGACGCCGACACGGGCGTCATCCTCGAGAAGATCGGACACGCGCTCGACCGAGAGCACGACTTCCTCGCGTCGACCTGCGGCCCAGGCAGCCTCCGCAACCTCGACGGCCGCGAGCTGGTCGACGCGGTCAGCGAGGGCATCGACCTCGTTCGCGTCCTGCGGCAGGCCGCGGAGCGGTTCGACGGCGGGTACGTCCTCGGCGGCATCGTGGGCAACGGCGACGCGTTCGTCCTCCGCGATCCCGCGGGCATCCGGCCCGCGTTCTGGGTCGAGTCGCCCGAGTGCGTCGCGGTCGCCAGCGAGCGCCCAGCCCTGTGCGCCGCGTTCGGCGTGCGCCCCGGGGACGTGCGCGAGCTGCCGCGCGGGCACGCGCTCGTCATGAAGGCCGACGGCCGGCACTCGGTCGAGCCGGTGCTCGAGCAGGCCGCCGAGCGCCAGTGCACGTTCGAGCGCATCTACTTCAGCCGCGGCAACGACCCCGACATCTACGAGGAGCGCAAGGCGCTCGGGCGCAACCTGGCGCCGCCCGTGCTCGAGTCGGTCGGCTGGGACCTCGACCGCACGGTGTTCGGGTTCATCCCCAACACCAGCGAGGTCGCGTACCTGGGCCTGCTCCAGGAGGTCGAGCGGCTCGCCACGTCGCGCGCCGCCGACCGTATGTGCGAGCTGCTGCGCGCCGGGGCGCTCACCGAGGCCGAGATCCGGCGCCTGGCGCACCCGCGCGTGCGCGCCGAGAAGGTGACGAGCAAGGACCAGAAGCTGCGGACCTTCATCACCGCGGACGTCGACCGCAAGGACCTGGTCAACCACGTCTACGACATCACGCGGGGCACCGTGCGCCCCGGCGACACGCTGGTCGTGGTGGACGACTCGATCGTGCGCGGCACCACGCTGCGCGAGTCGATCGTCACGATGCTCGCCCGGCTCGAGCCCGCGCGCATCGTGATCGCGAGCAGCGCGCCGCCCATCATGTACCCCGACTGCTACGGGATCGACATGAGCCAGCTCGGGCGCTTCATCGCGTTCGAGGCGGCCGTCGCGCTCCTCGCCGAGCGCGGCATGGCGCACGTGGTCGAAGAGGTCGAGCGCCGCTGCCGCGCGCAGGAGCACGCCCCGGCGGAGCGCATGCGCAACGAGGTCCGCGCCATCTACGAACCCTTCACGGAGGCCGAGATCGGCGCGAAGGTCGCCGCGCTCATCCGGTCCCCGCAGCTCACATGGAAGGGCCGGCTCGACGTCATCTACCAGACCGTGGACGGCCTCCGGGCGTCGATGCCGCGCTTCACCGGCGACTGGTACTTCACCGGCGAGTACCCCACGCCGGGCGGATACCGCGTGCTCAACACGGCGTTCCTGCGCTGGCGCGCCGGAGACGCACGCCGGGCGTACTGAAGTGTCCGAGAATCCGTGCGACGGGGACCGCCGCACCCGGTTCGCGGGCCATTGCGTCAGGGCGCGGATTGTGGTCTACTTCTCCGTTCCCCCATGCGGAACGCGTGAGGGAGCCACGGGCACGCCGCCCGGCCTCATCAAGGAACACCAGGTCAACGAATGGCTCGCTATCTCGGTCCCAAGGTCAAGCTCTCGCGTCGCGTCGGGGTTCCGATCGCCGACCTCCCCAAGCACACCGCCAAGCGCGCGCTCACGCCCCCCGGCCCGCACGGCCTGCGCGGAAAGCGCCTGAAGCCGTACGGGATCCGCAAGGACGAGAAGCAGAAGCTCCGTTACCACTACAACGTCATGGAGCGGCAGTTCCGCCGCTACATGGAGGAAGCGGGCCGCACCAAGGGCAACACCGGCGAGGTGCTCCTGCAGCTCCTCGAGCGCCGGCTCGACAACGTCGTCCGCCGCGCGGGCTTCGTGCGCTCGATCTGGGCCGCCCGGCAGCTCGTGGCGCACGGCAGCGTTCGCGTCAACGGCGCCAAGGTCGACCGCCCGAGCTTCTCGGTGAAGGTCGGCGACGTGATCACGATCAAGGAGAAGCTCCACAAGACGTGCCGCGAGCACATGGAGAGCCTCCAGGGCCACGTCGTGCCGGGCTGGATCGAGGTCAACCCGGCCGAGCTCCGCGCCAAGGTGCTCACCATGCCGACGTCCGACCAGATCCCCTTCGACGTCAACACGAACCTGATCGTCGAGTTCTACCGCTGATCGGGACCCGGCCGCGTGCCGGGACATCCAGTGACCCTTCGCCGGAGCGCGCCCCACCCGGGCGCGCTCCGGCCGCTTCCGGGCCGTGCCCGTAGACTCCCCGCTTCACGCCCAGATCAAGCACCTGCAGACCGACAACAAGCAGATCCGCGCGGTGGTGAGCATGCTGCTCCTCGTGGTGTTCCTCGCCCCCACGCTCGTCACGCGGTGCGGGGGACCCTCGGCCTCGAGCAGCACCGTCTACGCCACCCTCGCGGACGGCACGAAGCTGACGCTCGGCGAGCTCGCGGACATGCGCGGCCAGCTCGCGGTGCTCGAGATGCTCCAGGACCAGACCACGCGCCGTCTCGGCGTCGAGAAGAGCCCCGAGCACTGGTGGCTCCTGGTGCGCGAGGCGCGGGCGGCGGGACTCATCGGAGGCCCCGGTGACGGCAAGGCGTTCATCGACGCGGCGGCGGCCCAGCGCGGCGTCACCTCGGACCAGATGCTCGCCCAGGTCGCGGGCTCGGCCCGGCAGCCGGCGTCCGTGGTGCTCGACACGCTCGCCAACCTGCGCGGCGTGGAACGCCTCATCGGCATCACCCTCGGCGGCCGCGCGCTCTCGGACGCGCGCAGCCGCGTCGTCGCGCGCGAGCTCCTCGCCGACGTGGAGTGCGAGGTCGTCCCGATCGACGCGGCGATCGTCGGCGACCTCGTCCCCGTGGATCCGCCGTCGGCCGAGCGCCTGACCGCGATGTTCGAGAAGGGCAAGTCGAAGCTCGCCGGCACCGGCCCGGGAGGCATCGGCTACAAGTGGCCCGACCGCGTGAAGTTCGAGTGGATCGCCCTGCCGCAGTCGATCCTCGTGAAGACCGTCTCCGGCGACCCCGCGCTCGGCGCGGTCGAGCTGCGCAAGGAGTTCCGCCGCGACCCCGCCCGGTTCGGCGTCCCGCCCGCCGAGCTCGCCCCGGGCATGGCCCCGCCGCCCTTCGAGCCGTACGCGGCGAAGGTCCGGGAGTCCGTCGAGCGCCGGCTCGTGAAGGAGAAGCTCGAGCGGATCGGATCCTTCGTGCGTGACTGGACCCGCGCGTCGGTCAAGGACCTGCCGTCGGAGTCGGGCATCGCGAAGCTCCCGGCCGACTGGGCGACCGGAACGGGAACCCTCGTCGCCCTTGCACCGGAGCTCTCCAAGCGCTTCGGGCTGCCGCTGCCGCCGATCGACTCGACGGGCACGAACTGGATGACCCTCGCCGAGATCGACGCGCACCCCGCACTGAGCCGCGGCACGATCACGGAGTTCGGCAAGCCGATGCGGATCGCCGCCGCCATCCGGGCCATGCGCGAGTTCGATCCGGAGTCCCGCATCCCCGTGCAGCCCGGCGTCATCGGCCCCGTCGCCGGCACCCCGACCGACGACATGTTCATCTGGCGGGTCACCGAGACGGACCCCGCCCACGACCCCGCCTCGCTCGACGAGGTGCGCGACGCGGTCATGAAGGACGCCGTGAGCGAGATGCGGTACGAGAAGCTCGCCGCGATGAAGGACCAGCTCGCCGCGCGCGCGGCCGAGGGCGGCCTCGACGACGTCGCGAAGGATTGGGGCGCCACGGTCGAGAAGGCCGTCGGCGTGCACCTCGCCGACGTGCAGATGCTGGGCACCTACGGCATCCGGTTCGCGGGCTCGCTGCCCACGGCGGGCCAGGACCCCGAGGCGATCGCGGCCGTGGTCCGCAAGGCCGTCGAGCTGCCGACCGATCGCCCGGTGGACACGCTCCCGCAGGCCGACCGAATCGTGGTGGTGCCCGTGCCGGCGAAGTTCGCCGTGCTCGTGGTCCGTCTCTCGAAGGTGACGACCGTCTTCCTCGAGGACTACCGCGGGCTCGCCGCGCGCGGTGCGCTGGCCCAGGCGGCCATGCAGGACGAGCCGAAGCCCGATCTCCCGGCCCTCTTCGGCACGGAGTCGATGATGAAGCGCACCGGGTTCACGCTGGCGAACCCCGATGGGCCGGACCGCGTGATTGCCGATCCCGCGCCCCAGTTCTGACAAAGCGAACGCACGCAACGGGCGCCCTGCGCCCCGGAGCCTCCGCATGACCACCCCCGCCCCGTCCACGCCCGCCGCCGCGCCTGCGGCCCAGCCCGAGGCGCTGCCGAACATCGCCTACGACCTGTTCGCGAAGCTCGACCTGCGCGTGGCCACCGTGAAGGCGGCGGTTCCGCACCCGAACGCCGACAAGCTCCTGAAGCTCACGCTCGACGACGGCACGCCGGCGGGCCGCCAGGTGTGCGCGGGCATCAAGGCCTGGTACGCCCCCGAGCAGCTCGTCGGCAAGCAGGTGATCATCGTCGCCAACCTCGAGCCGCGCATGCTGCGCGGCGAGGTGAGCCAGGGCATGGTGCTCGCCGCGAGCGACCTGCGCGAGGGAGCCGCCCCCGCGGGCGACGCGAAGCCGGGCGCCGACGAGCGAGACGTGATCGTGCTGACGGTCGAGAAGCCCGTGAAGCCGGGCTCGAAGGTCAGCTGACCCCGACGGCCGCCGCGTCGCGGTCGCTCAGCATCCCGCCGTCCGACCGGGCACGCACCGTGCCGTCGCGCTTGCGGCTGCGCTCGCAGCGCGGCTCCTCGCGAAGGTCCTCGACCTTCACGGACGACGCGCCCGCGTCGAGCCGCACGCGGCTCACGCCCATCAGGTCCGCGAGCTCGGCCGCGAACGGCGCCAGCTCGCCGCGGGGGTCCGGGACGACGAGCCCCGCGTCGAGCGGGTTCTCGATGCCGGCGGACTTCGCGTCCTCCAGCGCCTTCAGCGCCCCCTCGCGCGCCGCGAACACGGCCGCCCAGCCCGGGTCCGCCGCGAACGCGAACGGGACGTGCGACTCGAACGCCACGCTGGGCGCGTCCGCACCCTTGAGCGCGCGCCACGCCTCGTCGGCGGTGTGCGGCAGCACGGGCGCCAGCATTCGGATCAGGCCCTCGGCGACGACGCTCATCGCCCGTTGCGTCGCCTTCCGGCGCGGGCTGCCGGCGGAGTCGCAGTAGAGGCGGTCCTTGGTCGCGGCGAACCACTCGGCGCTGAGCGTCGCGTTGCAGAAGTCGAAGAGCGCCACGTGCGCGGCGCGGAAGTCGCTGGCGCGGTACGCGGCCAGCACCGTCGACTGCAGCTTCGCGTACTCGCCGAGCGCCCACCCGTCGATCGAGCGCGGGTCGGTGCGCGCGGCCTGCGCGGCCTCGTCGCCGGCCGGCACGTGGTCGTAGAGGTTGCTCAGGAGGTACCTGAGCGTGTTGCGCACTTTGCGGTAGCCGTCGCCCGCGGTGGCGAAGAACGACATGTCGACCTTGATGTCGCCCTCGAACGGCACGCTCGAGACCCACCAGCGGCAGACCTCGGCGCCGACCTGCTTCAGGAGGTCCTCGACCTCGATCGTGTTGCCGATCGACTTGGACATCTTGCGGCCGTCCTTGTCGACGATGAACCCGTGCGTCACCAGGGCCTTGAAGGGAGGGACGCCCGTCGCCCCCAGCGCCGGCAGCAGGCTCAGCTGGAACCAGCCCCGGTGCTGGTCGGACCCCTCGAGGTACAGGTCGGCCGGGTACCCGAGCCCGCGCTCGCGGAGCACCGCGTTCCAGCTCGAGCCCGACTCGAACCACACGTCGAAGATGTCGTAGAGCTTCGTCAGCCGGGCGCGGTCCGCGCCCGCGGGCGCGTCCGGGTCCGCGGCGGCATCCCAGTGGGAGAGCAGCTCGGCCGGCCCCTCGGTGAACCAGGCATCGCTGCCCTTCTCGCGGAAACGCTTGGCGACGGCGCGCACGCTCGCCGGGGTCAGGAGGACCTCGCCCGACTCGGTGCGGAACGCCGGGATCGGCAAGCCCCAGGCGCGCTGGCGGCTGATGCACCAGTCCGGGCGGCTCTCGAGCATGCCGCGCATGCGGTTGCGGCCCCAGGCGGGCACGAAGTCCACGCCGCCCTGCGCGGCGTCCTTGCCGGTGGCGTCGAGCGCCAGCGCGCGCAGGCTGCGGCCGTCGCGGCGCGTCGGGCGGTCGACCCCGATGAACCACTGCTCGGTGGCTCGGAAGATCACCGGCGTCTTCGAGCGCCAGTCGTGCGGGTACGAGTGCGTGAAGACGTGGTCGTGGTAGAGGTGGCCGCTCTGCCGCAGCCGCTCGGTGACCTCGCGGTTGGCGTCCCACACCGACATCCCGCGCAGCCACTCCGGGACGGTGTCGTCGTAGGTGCCGTCGTCGCGCACCGGGCAGTAGGTCGGCAGCCCCTCCTTGAGGCCCGTGCGGTAGTCCTCGGCGCCGTGGCCGGGCGCGGTGTGGACGAGGCCCGTGCCGTCCTCGAGCGTGACGTAGTCCGCGGCCACCACGCGGCCCGTGCGGTCGCAGAAGGGATGGCGGTAGGCGAGCCCGACCAGCCTCGCGCCGTCGCACTCCGCGACCACGCGCACCTTCTCGCTCCCGGCGAGCTTGGTGACCTTCGCGAGCAGGTCGCTCGCCATGATCGCAAGGTTGCCGTCGACCTCCGCCACGCAGTAACGGTGGTCGGGGTGCACGGCGATCGCCAGGTTCGCCGGGAGCGTCCACGGGGTCGTCGTCCAGATGGTGAAGCTCGGCGTGCAGTCGAGCTCGCACGCGAACGCGCGCTCGACGGCCTCGCGGTCCTCGGCCTCGAAATCGACGTAGACCGAGAGGTCCTCGCGGTCCTCGTACTCGAGCTCGGCCTCGGCCAGCGCGGTGCGGTTGGCGATCGACCAGTGCACGGGCTTCAGGGCCCGGTAGACGAGTCCCTGCTCGACGAGGTCGGCGAAGTCCTCGAGCACCGCGCCCTCGAAGGCCGGCTTCATGGTGAGGTACGGGTCGGCGTAGTCGGCGAGGGTCAGCAGCCGCTGCATCTGGCCCGACTGCAGCTTGACGAACCTCTCGGCGTAGGCCTGGCACTCGCGCCGGATCACCATGCGGCGCTGGTCGTCGGGCAGGTCCATGACCTTCCCGAGCTTGCCCTTCTCGTTCATCTCGGTGACCACCTTGTGCTCGATCGGCAGGCCGTGGCAGTCCCAGCCCGGCACGTACGGCACGCGCATCCCGTCCATCAGGCGGGCGCGCACGACGATGTCCTTCAGCACCTTGTTCAGCAGGTGCCCGAGGTGGATCGACCCGTTGGCGTACGGCGGCCCGTCGTGGAACGCGAAGAGCGGCGCGCCCGCGCGGGCGGCCTGCACCGCGGCGTAGAGACCCTCGTCCTGCCATCGCTTGACGGTCTGCGGCTCGGCCTGGGCCAGGTTCGCCTTCATGGCGAACTCGGTCTTCGGGAGGTTGAGGGTGCTCTTGTAGTCGGGCATGGGTTCAGTCGAAGTCGGGCTCGTCGCCGGGCTTCACGTTCTCGTCGAGGTACTTCTGGAAGTCGGCCAACTTGTACGAGACGAAGCAGAAGACGTGGTGGAGCGTGAACCACTCCGGGTCCTTCGGGTCCTTGTCGAGGTCCTGGCGAAGGCGGTTGAGTTCGGCGAGGACGCGTTCGGCTCTCATGGGGCGCGAAGTGTAGGTCAGTGCGAATGGCCGTCGCCCGGGGCGTGGTCATGCCCCGCGTGGTCGTGGCCCGAATGGTCGTCCATGGCTCGCTCGGCCGCCGGATGTTCGTGCCCCTCGTGACCGGAGTGCGACGCGGCCTCGAGCCTCCCGATCGCGAGCGCGAGGGCCACGCCGAGCACCAGCGCCAGCGAGAGCCCGACGCGGTCGTGGCGGTGGAACTGCACCTCGGGCAGGATGTCCGCGGCCGCGATGCAGAGGAACGTGCCCGCGCTGAACGCGAGGGCCAGCGGCACCGCGGTCTCGACGCCGCCGGCCGCGGTCGCGCCCGCATGGAACAGCCAGGCACCCACGGGCACCAGGAGCGCGAACGCCGCGTTCACGGCCAGCGCACGCCCGCGCCTGCCGCCGCCTGCGGTGAAGAGCGTCGAGATCGTCATGGCGTCGAACGGCTTGTGCAGCAGGATCACGAGAAAGGTGCCGAGCCCGGCGAGCGCCGCGCTCCCGTCCTCGGCCGCGAACGCCGACACGCTGGCCGCGAGCGCCACCCCCTCGAGCAGCGAATGGAGTCCCATGCCCACGGCGGCACCCGCCCACGTCAGCCGACCCACGCCGCCGCCGTGGCCCTCGCCGTGCGAGCACCCGTGGCCATGCCCCGCGCCGTGCGCATGCTCGTGGCCCGGCGCCCCGTGGCCCGGATCGTCGCACGGCGGCTCGGGAACCTCGTGCTGGTGGAAGTGCGCGAAGCGCTCGAGGAAGAACATCCCGACGAACCCGGCCGCGACCGCCAGCATCAGCGGATCGAACATCCCGTGCCCGTGCGCATCGTCCCCGGCCGACGACTCCATGCGCGCCATCAACGCGTGGGGCAGCATGTGGAAGAGCGCCACGCCCAGCATGACGCCCGAGACGAAGCTCAGCCCGAACTGGAGGCGGCGGTGCGTGAGGCGCACCACCAGCGGAACCGCGCCCCCGAGGAGCGAGGCAGCGACGATGGCGGCGCAGAAGACGGCGAGGGTGACGATGGGTGTCATGGTCCGGCGGCGCGGGCTGGGCGCCGCGCCAGCGGCCACGCCGGGCGACGAAATCGCACGATACCCCTCGCCCGGCGGGCCCTGCCCGGGCCCGCTGCACGGGCGGCCGGCACCTTGCCGCCCGCCACGGGGGCCGATACACTGATTCGTTCGACCGCTGGGGTGGTAGCTCAATTGGAAGAGCGCCTCGGTCGCATCGAGGAGGTTGTGAG
>CAYSFS010000038.1:0-17967 GCA_964430235.1 uncultured Chitinophaga sp.
ATGTGGATGTCGCTCGCGCCCTCGGCGGCGGCGCTGCAGATCATGAAGTTCACGAGCTTCACCACCGGGCCGGCGTCGTCGTTGGCGTCGAAGCCGGGCATCGACTCCTCGGCCTGCTCGTTGATCCGCAGGTCCGATTCCTCGGTTCCGTCGAACAGGTCGGCGACCAGTTCCTCGGCCTGCTTGGCGACGCTGGCCGTGGCACGGGTGGGATCCGAGAGGAGCGCGTCGATCCGGTCGTCGGGGGACGCGACGAAGCGCACCTTGAACCCGGTCTCGCGGCCGATCAGCTCCTCGACGAAGTAGTTCTGCGGGTCGGCGGTGGCGACCACCAGCTCGTTGCCCGAGAGGAAGAGCGGGCAGATGCGGTGCTCGCGGCGCATCGGCTCGGGGATGAGCGCCATGGCGCCCTCCTCGAAGAGCGCGGCCGGCTCCTCGACGTACTCCACGCCGCGGCTCTTGGCGACGGCCTGCAGGAGCGCCACCTTCTCGACGAGCCCCATCTGCAGCAGCACCTCGCCGAGCAGCATGCGCTGGCCGCCGCGGACCTGCGCCGCGAGGGCCAGGCGGAGCTGGTCGGCGGAGAGCGTGCCTTCCTCGACCAGGATCTGGCCGAGCGGGGGGAACGTCGCGAGCTCGAGGTTCGCGTGCCGGCGCTCGGCGCCGCCCTGATGGTCGTTTCGGTGGCTCACTTGCGGGCTCCCTTCGATGCCGCGCGCGCCTGGCCGTAGCCGAGCTGCGCTCGCCGCGCGCCGTCCGAGACGATCACGTGGCGCTCATGGATCTCCTCGACGCTCCAGCTGACCCCGTCGGCGTCCACGGTGCTCCCGCCGACGCCCACGGTGTCCTCGCCGATCACCGCGTACTCGCCCGCGATCACCGCGCGCAGCGAGAGACCGGCGGGGGCGGCCGCCGTCGCGGTCAACTGCGGGCCGGACGCGCCGCCGGGGGCGGAACCCGCGGGCGCCGCATCCTGCACCAGGAAGAACGGCTTGAACGGGTCGCGGGCGGGGCGCACCTGCAGCTCGCAGCGCATGGTGGCCGTGCGGGGCCCGCCGCCCGTGGACCACGTCCCCCCGGGCTGCGGACCGTCCACGCCATCCGCCTGCGGGCCCTGCGGGGCGGCGACGGCCGCTGCGGCAGGGCGCGCCCGGGGCGTGCGCCTTGAGTTGACGAAGGACTTCGCGCCCAGCGCGCCGACCGCGATGGCGGTGGCGCCCAGGAGCACGGCGAACTGCCGCGGCTTCACGCCGAGACGCGCGCAGAGGTCGTTCCAGCGGGAGGCGAGGCCGCTCACGGCCGCACCTCCTTCGCGCCGTCCGCGGCCGGGCCTGCGGCGGGCGCCGCGTCCTGTTCGCCCGCCTCGAACCACTCGTCGATCACGAGGGTCGCTCGCACGGCGGGGTTGCCGAGGATGGCCTGCTCCTGCGGGGTCGAGACCGCGGTGATCTCGAGCACCCGCGGGGTCACGAGGCGGTCGACCCCCTCCGCGGAGTCGATCACGCCGAAGATCGACTCGAAGGTCGCGGACATCTCGACGGTGACCTCGCGCCGCGCGAGTCGCACTCCGCCCACCGGCGCGGGGAGTGCCTCCCGCGGACCGGTGCGGATCGACTGCTCCCGCACGGCGAGGCCGTCGGCATGGCGCGTCATGGCGGCGACCAGGCCGTCGCGCTCGCCCTCGGCCGAGAGCGGGCGGCACCGGCGCGCGGCCTCCTCGCGCATGGTCGCCACCGCGTCCTCCATGCGCGCGAGGTTGTTGCGCTGGGAGATGTTCTCGCTGGTGACCGCCTCGAGGAGCTGGGTCTCGCTCCGCATGGCGCCGGCACGCACGTAGTTCGGGACCACGAACGCGACGGTCACGAGCGCCGCGGTCGCCGCGGGCACCACGCCCCACGCGAGCGTGTCGCGGTCGAGCGAGGAGCGGGCGGAGGCGACCAGGTCGTGCAGGCGGCTCATCGGGCGGCTCCCTTCGCATGCGCGACCGGGCCGGTCGCGGCGGAGTCCGGCTGCGCGCACCTGCGGCCGTCGAGCGACACGCGGCAGGTGATCGCGAACTGCTGGACGTGCCCGCCCGGGACGTCGATCGGCGCGTTCTCGGAGACGGTGACCTGCGCGAAGGGCGCGGTGCCCGAGAGGCTGCGCTCGAACTCGTAGAGGTCGGCGTTGCCGCGTGCGTAGCCGCGGATGGTCACGTCGAGCCAGCGGTCCGCGCGCTTCGCGCCGGGCTTCGCGCCGCCGGAGGCGGACGCGGGGCCGGTCTTCGGGGCCTCGGACGGGCGCGCGGCGGCGCGCGGCTCCGCGCGCTCGATCCGGACCATCGAGAGGCTGGTTCCCGCGGGCATCAGGTGGGTGACGGTGGCGGCGAGGTCGCTCATCTCGACCGGGAGCGCGAGGCTCTCGGTGATCGACATCCGGCGCGCCAGCTCGCGCTGCTCGGCGGCGAGGCGCTCGATCAGCTCGTCCACCTTGCCGCTGCTGGCGGCGACGGACATCGACACCGCGCGGCGGGCGTCCGCGGCCCGGTACTGGTTCCACGAGTGCGCGGCGACGCCGACGAGCGTGACCGACAGCAGCCCGACGAGCAGCGAGTTGCGCCGGCGCGACGTCAGGGTCGCGCCCTGGCGGCGGAGCTGCGCGGGCAGGAAGTCGACCACGCACTCGTTCATGCCGCGGCGCCTCCCGTCGCGGTCAGCGTCACGGGCTTCGGCTCGGGAGCGAGCGCGATGGTCCCGGTGCCCGCCGCGCGCGTCATGGAGGTGCGCGGCGCGACGCGGGCCGGCTGCGCCGGGACGTCCTCGGCGCGCGGTGCGCGGTCGAGCTGGCGCAGCGCGGTGCACGCCCCGCCGATCGCCGCGACCCAGGTGTTGCCGTGGATGCACGGGGCCGGGCGCTCGATCACGCGGATCGGGACGCACAGGCCGGTGCGGGCGCCGCAGACGCTCTCGAGCGTGGCGGCGGACTGCGGGTCGTTCGCGGCGGGCCCGGTGACGGCGATGGCGCGCGGCCACCAGCCGCCCGAGGTGCGCTCGAAGTGGCGGAGGCAGCGGAGCACCTCCTCGGCGAGCGCGCACCAGCGCCATGCGGTGGACTCGGGCGCGGCGGGCTCGAGCCCGATCGCGTCGTCCGCGAGCCGGATGGCCGTCCCGCGGCGCGCCGCGGTCATGCCGACGGGAGCCCAGTCGCCCCGCACGGTGCGCAGGAACGAGAGCGAGCCGTCCCGGACCGCGGCGAGCGTCGCCACGCGGTCCTCGAGATGGATCATCGCGAAGTCCCGCGCGTCCGCCGGCTCGGCGCACTCGGAGCTGCGCTGGCGCGACACGGCGCGCAGGGCCGCGAGCGCCGCGTGCTCGACGCGCGAGGGACGGAAGCCCGCCCGCACCATCGCCATGGCGGCGCGCTGGACGGTCGCGTTGGCGACCGCGAGCATCAGCACCTCGTTGCTCCCGCCCGCGGTGCTGCCGAGACGCACATGGCCGATGCTCGCCGAGTCCGCCGAGATGCCGAACCGGTCGGTGGCCTCGAAGCGGATGCTCTCGGCAAGCTCCGCGTCGTTCATCGCGGGAAGCCGGGCGATGTCGGCCTGGAAGCACTCGGCGGGAAGCGTGATCGCGGCGTCGCGACCGGCGAAGCCGACCTCGGAGCAGGCCGCGCGCACGCGGTCGCCGAAGTCCTCGGGCGTCGAGGCGGGCGCGGTGCCGCCCTCGAGCACGCACCCCGCGACCTCGGCCGCGGCGGTGCACGCGTAGGCGGCCCCCGCGTGGTCGAGCTGCAGGAGCCGCAGGCTCCCGCGCCCGAAGTCCGCGGCCACGTCCGGGTGCTTCGTGCCGAACCAGCTGCGTCGGCTGCGGGGAGTGGCGTGGTCGTTCGGGTTCATTCGCGTGGCTCCACGTTCGCAATCGGAACAGAGGCGCCGGCACTTCTGCCGACGCCTCTGGAATTCGTCAGACTCCTGCGATTCCCGGTCCGGGAACCGCGGCGCCGGCCGCGTCAGGGCTCCGGCGTGAAGCGGCGGGTGCTGGCGGTCCAGACCCAGCCCTTCGTCGAGTCGACCTGGTTGGCGAGGTCGTCGGCCGAGCAGTAGCCGGCGGTGACCAGCGCGTTCAGGTCCGCGGCCGAGTAGGTCGCGCCGTCGGTCAGCGTGATGGACGCGCCGCCGGGCTGGAACTGGTTGAGGCGGGTCACCATGGTGGTGATCTGGCCGCCGCGGGCCGAGGCGGCCTCGGTGTTGGCGTCGTCGAGCGCGCTCGTCACCGAGGGGACCACCAGCGCCGCGAGGACGCCGAGGATCACGACCACGATGAGGATCTCGATCAGCGTGAATCCCTTGCGCAGCGTCGTCGTCTTCTTCGTGTTGTTGTTGCTGGAGTTCGTCATGTTCAGCTCCTTCGTTGCTGCCTGGGCGAGTTCCTGGCTCGGGGCCGGGCACTCGCCCGTCCGGCCACGGGACACCTTCGGAATCGCCGAGGGGGTCCTGCAACCAAGTGAGGGCGATTTGCGTGAAAATTCCGGCGTCACACACGGACCCAAGGTCCGGAATGCGCTTGCGCGAGGCCCCGGGGAAACCGATGGTGGGATCGTTCAGAGGAGTGCATGCGCCGCAACCGCCCCGATTCCCCCTTCGCCCGCCCCGTGCCCGGTCGGGCACCCGCCTTCACGCTGGTCGAGGCGCTGATCGCCACGGTGATCGTCTCGATGGTGGCGCTCGCGGGCTCGACCGCGGTGGCGGTCGGGATGGCCGTCGAGGAGGAGAACCGGATGTCCGTGCTCGCGATCCAGGCCGCGGAGCTCCAGATGGGCGCGGTGCTGGAGCAGGGATACGACGGCATGGACGCGATGGCCGGCACCGAGGAGCGCGGCGCGATGCTCGCGCCCGCGGCGGCGGGCGGCGCGGAGCGCCCGTCGATGGGGCCGCGCTACGCGGGGATGTCGCGGCGGACCACGGTCACGGGGGAGACCCGCACGTTCGCGTCCCTCAACAACCACTCGGTCGTCGGCAAGCGCGTCGAGGTGCGCGTGTTCGGGCCCGACGGCGCCGAGCTCGCGCGGCTCGTGCGGTTCCGCGGGAAGGAGCCGACCACGTGACCCGCGTCCGCGCAGTCTCCGGCCGCCGCGCGGCGGCCTCCCCGCACGGGCACGGGTTCACGCTCGTCGAGCTCGTGGTCGCGGTCGTCGTGACCGCCGTCGTCGCGGCGTCGGTGGTCACCACGATGAGCGCCGTGCGGATCGGCCTCGAGGGCCAGGACGAGGCGGCCCGCGCCACGGCGCGCATCGCGCGCGCGCAGGCGCGCGCCGCGGACCACCTGTTCCGCGCGCGCATGATCCTCGCGCAGGAGGGCGCGTTCTGCGCGATGTGGGTCCCTTCGGAGGAGTTCGACGCGTCGCCGACGAACGCCGCGGAGTATGACTCGATCCACCGGGAGGAGCTCCGATTCTGGTCGTTCGACTCGGCGGCCGGGGCCGTGGTGGTGGAGCGCACGGCCGACCGCGGCGACCGCACGCAGGTCGCGCTCTCCGCCGACTGGGAGTCGCTGCGCGACTCGCTGGCGGCGCAGGGCGCGCTCGAGCGTTCGGTGGTCATCGACGGCGTGTCCGGTGCGACGTTCCGCGCTTCGGGCTTCGACCCGTGCTCGGACCGTCGCATGTCGCTGATGGTGGAGCTCGCGGACGAGCCCGCCGAGGGCGCCTACGAGGTGGGCGGCGCGCTCGAGGTCCTGCTGGAGCACCCGTCGTGCGGCTGACCCGGCGCAAGCCCGCCGCAGTGCGCCGGCGCGCGCGCCCCGCGCGCCGCGGCGCCGCGCTCATGCTCGCGCTCTTCTCGATGATGGTGGTGGGGACCACCACGCTCGCCTACGTCGCGAGCCGGGACACCACCACCGCGATCGCGGGCAACGCGCGCACCGTCGCGCAGGCGCGCTCGCTCGCCGCGTCCGGCATGGACCTCGCGAAGAACCTGCTCCGGACGAGCGAGACCCTCTGGCGGACGAACCACTCGGCCGGCACGCTCCTCTCCGGGTACCCGCTCGACGAAGGCACGGTCACCGTCCGCCTGGCTGACATCGAGAAGCGCGCGGCGGGGGCCGGCGGCGCCGCGGCCGCCCCCGACAACGCGAGCACCGAGATCGAGGTCACGGTCGAGAGCACGGTCGAGGGATCCACGTGGACGTCGGTGGCCCACATGAGCATCCCGACGGTGGTGAAGGGCGAGTACGCGATCTTCGCGAACAAGATCATGATCGTCGACGGTTCGAGCAACTTCATCGGGCGCTGGCCGAACGCGCCCATGAGCTCGCAGAACCTGCGCGTGAACATCGGGACGCAGGCCGACCTCGCGGCGCTGAGCTCGCTGTTCCCCTGGCTCGGCACGGGCATCTGGCTCCAGGGGGGCTGCCGCTTCGAGCCGGTCGTCGCAGGCTCCGTCCCCACCGACCCGGACTCCCAGAAGTCCACGTGGATCTACTACCCGCACTCCGCGTCCGGGATCGTCGTGCAGGGTTCCGCCGCGTCGCAGGTGGCGGCCAAGCGGATGGACCCCGAGGACTCGATCCGCATGGTGACGCCGCCGAACGCGCCGAGCGTCGCCTCGCCGTTCACGGCGCGGACGAACCACTACGTGCTCTCCGGCGGGACGCACTCGCTGACCCCGTTCCGCGTGCGCGCGAACTTCCTCCCGCAGCTCTTCACGCGCAACTTCGAGTGCCGCTCCGGCGCCACGGTGACGCTCAACTCCGGAACGTACGAGGTCTGGGGCTCGTGGGTGATGCGCGACAGCCGGATCATCATCAACGGCGACGTGAGGTTCGTCGTGAACCCGAACCTGGCGCTCACCGGCCTCGACTGGCAGGACTCGACCGTCGAGATCAACCCCAACAGCACCCTCGAGGTCTACAACGGCTACTCGATGGACGTGCGCAATTGCTGGGTGGGGCCCCGGCACCAGTACCTCTGCGACGAGGTCGCGTACGACGGCGACCCGCACCGGCGCAACTGGTTCGGCCAGTTCACGCAGGACGACTGCTACGCCGCCGCACCGAGCTCGCCGCAGTACATGGAGCCGTGGCGGGTGCGCTTCTACCCGATGCGTCAGTTCCTCTCGAACTTCTTCCTGTGGGACATCCGGGACTCCTCGGTGGTCGGTTCGCTGTTCCTGCCGACGAACCCGATCCGCCTCCTCGGCCGGACGCAGGTGTACGGCCGCGTCGCCAGCAACCACCTGCTCGTCTACGACACCGCGAGCTTCTACTACGACCACGCGCTCGATCTCGTGACCGGCTTCACCGAGGGTCGCGCGCCCTCGCGCGGCGGGGATCCCGACGACATGTTCCCCTCGCGCATGCTGCGGCTCGGCTTCGACGCGGAGGCGGCGCGATGAGGCGCGCGCGGGCATTCACCCTGCTCGAGATGCTGGTCGCGTGCGCGTTCGTCGCGGTGATCGCCGCGCTCGCCGCCGACATGTTCGGCGGCTCGAGGCACGAGCGGCTCGATGCGGCGGTGCGGCTCCTCGAGTCGGACCTCGCGTTCGCGCGGGCGCGCTCGCTCGCGCAGCCCGCGAACCCCGCGCACCTGCGTGCGCGGACGGACGGCCGTCCGGGGTACGAGGTGGTGTCGGCGAACGACATGCTCACCGCGGTCGAGGGACCCAACGGGCCGGTGGGAGCGGTGTTCGGGGCAGGGCGCGGGGCACCCGCCGCCGGCGTCGCGATGACGATCGTCGGGAGCGCCTCGGTCGCGTTCGGCCCGTTCGGCGGGGTTATGGACCCGGTGCCGACCCTCCGTCTCACGATGCCGGACGGCCCGGAGGAGGCGATGATCGCGTTCGATCCGCTCAGCGGCGACATGACGGTCACTTATCAGGCACCGTGAGGACGCGATCGAAGCCGCGGGGGACGGCGCGCCGATGAACCATGAGGACGGCAATGGAACCGCGTCCGCGGAGCGAAGCCCCATGGAACGCAATCGGAAGAGCACCTCGACCCTCGGCGCAGGCCGCACGTTCACGAGCGCGATGCTCGCGGCGTCCGCCGCCGTCGCGCTGAGCGCCGCGACGCGTGCGGCCGCCGCCCAGCAGCCGACGTCGAAGCCGAATGCCTCCGGTGCCGCCGCGCCGCCGAGCGCGCCGCCGCCCGCGCCCACCGCCGACCCCGGCCTCGCTCCGGGTCCCGAGCCGCGCAACGCCGTGTGGGGCGCTCCGGGCGCCAACGCCGCGCAGGGCGGGGTCTCGACGCCGCTCACCGGGCCCGGGGGCCGGCCGCCCGCGCCCGACGCGCCGCCCGCGGCGGCGCCCGCGGCGCCGTCCGCCGCCGAGCCCGCGGCGCCCGCGAAGCAGCCCGCGCGCGTCGACATGACGACCGAGGGACGGTTCTCGCTGAGTGCGCAGGGCATCGAGGTCGGGAAGCTGCTCGAACTCATCTCGATCAAGGCACGCCAGAACATCGTGGCCAGCGACAAGGTGAAGGGCCTCGTCACCGTGAACCTCTTCGACGTCCCGCTCGAGGACGCGCTCAACGCGATCCTCGACGTGAACGGCCTCGCATGGCGGCGCGAGGGCGACTTCATCTACGTCAACACCAAGGCCGAGGTCGACGCGCAGCGCGTGCGCGAGGCGCGGATCATCACGCTGCAGTTCCTCTCGGCCGAGGACGCGATCGCGTTCATCAAGCCCGTGCTCACCGACGGCGGCACGGCCGTCGCGCTGGGCAAGGTCGACCAGGGCTACGCGCCCACCGTGGAGAACGGCGGCGCCGACAGCTTCGCCTTCGCCGCGAAGGTCATGGTGAACGACTACCCGGAGGTGCACGAGCGCGTCGCCAGGGTGGTCGGCGAGCTCGACACGCCGCCCAAGCAGGTGCGCGTCGAGGCGACCATCCTCACCGTGGACCTCACCGACGACACGGCCTTCGGGCTCGACCTCTCGGTGGTCGGCAACGTCGACTTCGGCAGCCTCACCGGCGGGCCGCTCGAGGTCGTCAACGACATGATCGGCGGCGACGTGCCCGGCACGCCGTCCACCGGCAACGTGTCGAACCTCTTCCCGACCTCGACCAACAACAAGATCACCCCCACCGCGCAGGTCGGCGTGCTGACGAGCGACGTCGCCATCTTCCTGCAGATGCTCGACCAGGTCGTGAACAGCAGCGTGCTCGCGCGCCCCACCGTCACGGTGCTGAACCGCCAGCGCGCGCAGGTGCAGATCGGCGAGCGCATCGCGTACCTCTCGACCACGCAGACGCAGACCAGCACGACGCAGGAGGTGAAGTACCTCGACGTCGGCGTGAAGCTCATCTTCCGGCCGTTCGTCTCGCCGGACGGCATGGTGCGAATCGAGCTCGCCCCGCAGGTGAGCACCGCGCGGAGCAAGACCATCGCCGCGGTGGGCGGCCAGGCCGAGGTGCCCGACGAGTTCACGCAGGAGCTGCGCACGAACGTGCGCGTCAAGAGCGGGCAGACCATCGTCCTCGGCGGGCTCTTCCGCGAGGACGAGAGCGTCACGAAGCGGCAGGTGCCCGGCCTCGGCGACCTCATCCCGGGCGTCTTCAGCGGCGCCGCCGGGACCACGCGCAAGCAGGAGGTGATGTTCCTCATCACCCCGACCATCGTCGACGACAGCCAGGACTACCGTGCGGGCGACGAGGCGCTCAGGACCGTCGAGGCCGCGAAGGTCGGGGCGCGCGCCGGGCTGCTTCCCTTCTCGCACGCGCACCTCGCGGGCAACTCCGAGGTGCAGGCGCTCGAGGCATGGAAGAAGGGCGACCGCACGACCGCCCTCTTCTACGTCGACCAGGCGCTCCGCAACGAGCGTGCGTCGCCCACCATGATCTCGCTGCGAGAGGCCATCCGCACCGATCGCCGCGAGCAGTACCGCACCGAGCTCGACTCGCTCGAGCTGCTCGACCCGCGCCAGCGCGAGCCCTTCAACGGCGTGCCCCTGAACGACACGTTCAAGTACTCGCCCGGATGGGTCTCGCCGCCGAGGCCCGAGGACCTCGCGAAGGACGTGCCGCCGCCGGTGGACGACGACTACGACCCCTACGACCCGCTGCCGGTGCCCGAGCCCGCCCCGGCCCCGGAGCCGATGCCGGCACCGTCGACCCCGCCCGCCGCGCCTGCCGCGCGCAAGGAGGCCACCCCATGAGCCGTCCGTTCGTCCGCTGCTCGTTCGGAGGCGCGATCTGCGCGCTCGCGCTGCTCGCGCAGGGCTGCGGCGAGGCCGCGCACTCGCAGAAGGTCCGCCGTGAGGCGCAGGACCGCTACGACCGGGCCGGTGCGCAGATCGTCTACGACCAGGCGCGCCAGAGCTTCCATTCCGGCCAGTTCGAGCAGGCGCTCTCGCACGCCGACCGAGCGATCGCGCGCTTCCCGAAGGACAGCTCGTACCACCTGCTGCGCGGCCGCATCCTGCACGAGATGATGCGCGTCGAGGACGCGCGCGACGCGTTCGCCAGGAGCGCCGAGCTCGACCCGAAGAAGCCCGAGCCCCACTACTTCATGGGGATCATCCACCAGCGCTGGCGCGAGCACGACCGCGCCATCGAGTGCTACGCGAAGGCCTCGGAGCTCGATCCGTCGAAGCTCCACTTCTCGGCCGCCGAGGTCGAGATGCTGACGCTCGCCGGGCGGCACGACGAGGCCGATGCCAGGCTCGCGTCCATGGAGCGCTCGTTCGAGTTCAGCCCCGTGGTCGACCGGCTGCACGCGGACCTCGCGAAGATGCGCGGAGACCACCATGGGTGCGCCTCGCGCCTCGAGCGCGCGGCCGTGCGCGAGACCGCGTCCCCCGACCTCGTCGAGGAGCTCGCGTTCGCGCGCTACTCCAAGGGCGACCACGCCGGGTCGCTCGCGGCCCTCGAGGACCCGGTGCTCGAGAAGCGCGCCCGCCGCCCCGACCTCGCGCGCCTGCGCGCGCGGAACCTCGTGGTCCTCGGCCGCCCGTCCGAGGCGCGCGACGTGCTGCTCGGGCTGCGCGACGAGCGAGACCACGAGTGCCGGACCGCGCTCCTCCTCGGCCACGCCGCGTGGCGCCTCTCCGACTGGGCGCGCGTGCGGGAATGCGGCGAGGAGCTGGTCCGACGGCGCCCCGAGCTCGCGGACGGCTACCTGTTCCTCGGCGCCTCGGCCCGCGCGGCCGGGCGCATGGACGAGTCGCTCGCGATGTTCGAGCAGGCCCTCGCGCGCGAGCCCGAGCGCGAGATCGCGCAGCGGTTCGTTGCGGCGGCGTGCGACGCGGGCCCGCGGCCCGCGGAGGCACCGGCCACGGCCGCCGGGGCGATCCGCACCGACGCGCCCTAACCTTCGGGGGTGCGAGGCGCGCTCAAGGGTCCCGTCCGATTCCGCCGCGCCGCGGCGCGGCTCGCGTTCGCCGTTGCCGTCGCGGCGGCGCTCCTCGCGGGCACGTTCGCGTGGGGCTGGTGGGTGCAGCCCTCGGTGCTCGTGGTGCCGCTGCGCCAGGTCGGGTACTGGCGGCTCGGGGTGTCCCCGCGCACGGTCGAGGTCGGCGGGCATGCGTGGCCCTACCTCGAGGCGGGGCCCGTCGACGGATCCCCGATGCTCTTCCTGCACGGCTTCGGCACCAGCAAGGACGCGATGATGACGATGGCCGCGCACTTCGCGCGCCGCGGATGGCGCACGATCTGCCCGGACCTTCCCGCCTTCGGCGCGCACGGGTTCCACGCGGGCGAGCGCCATGGGCCCTCGTTCTACGCGCGCGAGATCGCCCGCTTCATGGATGCGGTGGGCGCGCCGGACGCCGTGGTCGTGGGCACCTCGATGGGCGGCGCGCTCGCGTGCGAGCTCGCCATCGACCACCCCGCGCGCACGCGCGCCATCCTCCTCCTGTCGCCCGCGGGCGTCGAGCCCGCCGTGCGCAACGACTTCATGCGCCGCGTGGATGCGGGCGAGAACCCGCTCGACCTCGCGACCGAGGAGGACTTCGACCGCATCACCGCCACCGTGTTCGCGCGGCCGCCTTCGGTGCCGGCGCCGTTCCGGCGGTGGTTCACCGAGCAGGCCGCGGCGCGCCGCGACCGCACGCTCCAGGTGGTCGAGGAGATGCGCGGGTTCCTGATGTCGGGGCTCTCGGGCCGCATGGGCGCGGTCCGCTGCCCCGCGTTCGTCCTCTACGGCACGGCGGACGCCGTGACGGACCCGAGCATGATGCAGGCCTTCGCGCGCGAGATCCCGCAGCTGCGGACCGCGCTGGTGCCCGGCGCCGGGCACGTGGCGTTCAGCGACGACTTCCCCGCGACCGTACGCGAGATGTCGGAGTTCCTCGCGACCGCGGGCCTCGCGCCCGGCGGGCGCGGGGACCCTGCCGGCGACGGGTCCGGTGCACCGTCGTCGGTGCCGAAGGCACCCCCCGCGGGGTGAGCGACCTCACTCCTCCGTGCGCACGCGTGCCGCGCTGCGGCCGCCGACGGGCTGCTCGTTCGCGGGCTGCGACGTCCGCACGGTCGCGGACCCCGCGGGGCGGCCGCCCGTGATCCGGTCGATGCGCGTCACCAGCGCCGAGTGCCCGGCTGGCGTCGGCACCTTGCCGTCCAGGATGTCCCACGCCGTGTGCTCGGCGCCGTAGGCGGCGGCGTTCGCATCGGCGTCGATGTGGAAGCCGATGCTGCCCAGGGCGCACGAGCCGTACACGCCGCCCGCGACGGCATACACGTGCACCTGGTCCTCCTTCTGCGCCGGGTCGGACGTGCGTCCGTAGGAGTCGCCGAAGACGCCCTGGGCCTGCGCCATGAAGTAGCTGCCGTCGGCCACGAACTTGTCGATCGACTCGTCGGTCGAGAAGACGATCACGAGGTTGCGCCCCTCGCCGCCGATGGAGGCGCCGACGCTGAAGCCCTGCACCTTGATGATGCACGGCGCGCTCCATCCGCCGGCGGTGCGCCGCATGAGCAGGCCTTCGCCGCCCGCGCCGCTGACGACGACGCCGATCTGCCGCTCGTCGACCAGCGCGATTCCCCGGGCGTTGCGGAAGATCTCGGCGTCGACCGGCTCCGGGGACGCCTGCACGTCGGCCAGAGTGCCGATCGACTTGGTGATCCGCTCGCTCATCGTGGTCTCGCACCCGGAGGAGAACGCGGCGGCGAGGGCGAGCGAGGCGAGGGCGGCGGGGCGCGGGTCCGTGCGCATGGGAATGCTCCTGGGTGGGCCCGGCGACCGTGCCGGGGTTGGAGCGGGATATCGGCCATTCCCGGGCCGGGCCGTGAATCGGGACGCGGCCGGCGGGCGCACGGCCCCGTGGCCGGTCCGCTCCGGGCGGTTCAGCCCGCCGCCGCGCGTCCGGCATCCCCCCCGACGGCGCCCGGAAGGGGACCCGCGGGAGGCTTCCCGGCGGACGGCGCGTCGGCGTCGTAGTGGCGCACGGAGGTGACCTCGGTCGCGCCGGGGGCGATGGCGTGCCGGATGGCCGAGACGAGCCCGCGCGCATCGACGGGCTTGCACAGGTACTCGGTGCAGCCGGCATCGAGGCACTTCTCGCGGTCGCCCACCATGCCGTGCGCGGTGAGCGCGATCACGGGCGTCCGCTCGCCGGCCGCCACCAGGCGGCGAACCGCCTCGTAGCCGTCCATCACCGGCATCTGCATGTCCATGAGGATGACGTCGTAGCGGTCGAGGCGCGACCCCTCGGCGATGCGCTCGAGCGCCTTCGCGCCGTTGTCGACGATGTCGATGCGCGCGCCGGCGCGCTCGAGGTGGAACCGGATGAGCCGCTGGTTGTCGATGCCGTCCTCGGCGAGCAGCACGCGCACGCCGGTGAGCGGCTGCCGCACGGCGGCGGGGAGCCGGAGGGCGGCCTGGGCCGCGCCCGCGGCGGCGGGCACCCCGGTCTCGGCCACGTGCGCCTGGCGGAGCGACGCGGGCTGCGCGCCGGTCAGGTCGCCGGCGTCGAGGCGCACGGTGAACGTGGTGCCCGCCCCGGGCGCGCTGCGCACGGAGATCGCGCCGCCGAGCATGTCGACGCACCGGCGGCTGATCGCGAGCCCCAGGCCAGTCCCGCCGAAGCGGCGCGTGGTCGAGCTGTCGGCCTGCACGAACGGGTGGTAGAGGCGCGCGAGCTGCTCCGGGGTCATGCCGATGCCGGTGTCGGCGACCTCGAACTCGACGGTGCGGCGCTCGCCCGGCTCGCGGCGCACGGTGAGCGTGACCGCGCCCTGCTCGGTGAACTTCACCGCGTTCCCGAGCAGGTTGATGAGCACCTGGCGGACGCGGGTGGGGTCGGTGGTGAAGACGTCCGGCACCTCGCCCTCGAACGCGAGCTTGAGGGCGATGCCCTTCTGCCGCGCACGGTCGTCCATGAGCCTCATGACGTCCTGCACCAGGTCGACGGTGCGCACGCGCTGCCGGTCGACCTTCATCTGCCCGGCCTCGATCTTCGAGAGGTCGAGGATGTCGTTGATGATCGCGAGTAGGTGGCGCGCGTTGCGGCGGATGGTCTCGACCGCCTCCTCCCGCGACGGCGCCCCGGGCGCGGAGTCGCCGTGGTCCGCGAGCAGGTCGACGTAGCCGAGGATCGCCGTCATCGGCGTGCGGATCTCGTGGCTCATGTTCGCCAGGAACTCGGTCTTCGACCGGCTGGCGGCATCGGCGTCGTTGCGCGCGGCGACGAGCGCCGCGCGCGAGCGCCGCTGCCTTCGCGACTGCACGAGGAGCGCGCCCGAGAGTCCCGAGAGCGCGACGAACGCGCCGACCGCGGCCGTGGTCGCGAGCCGCGCGTCGCTCGACTCGGCGGCGATGAGGTCGCGCGAGGCGATCGCCACGACGCACGCGGAGCCCCCGTCGACGGTGCGCAGGCCACGCAGCGGGTAGGCGCACGCGAGCGCGCCGTCGACCCCGACCGTGGAGTGGGAGACGCCGGACGCGAGCGGCGCGACGAGCGCCGCGAGCTCCGCGCCGCCGAGCGGTGCACGCCGGACACCGCGCTGCGCGGACTCGTCGAGGACGCGTCCGTCCTGGGCCACGAGCATCACCTCGAGGCCGGCCGCGCCCTGCGCGGCGAGGGCGCGCTCGATGCGCTCGAAGCGCGCGCGGGCGGTGACGACGCCGAGCCGCTCGCCGGACTCGCGGTCGCGCACGGGCGCGCTGAAGGCCACCGAGAGGCCCGCGGAGTCCCAGAGGATCCGCGTGAACTCGCAGTCGGACTGGAACTCGACGACGGGCTCCGCATGGCGTCCGGCGATGCACCCGCGGACCACGCCGCGGCCCGAGACGTCGGCCGACATCAGCCGGTCGATCCGCTCGGGCGGGAGCGCCGCGCCCGACGCGTCGACGGTGCTGATCGCGAGCATCCTGCCGTCGCGATCGAGCATCGCGACGACGTCGATCGACCCGCCTGCCCGGCGCAGTTCCTCGTTGGCGATGCGGCGGAGCATGTGGACGTCGCCGCGGCCGAGCGCCATCGCGACGCCGGGCGTGTCCGCGATCAGCGCCGTCCGCTCGGCGGCGGGCCGTACGATCGCGTCGACGGCGTCGCGCGCGGCGACGGCGCCGGCGCGCATGCGGTGCGCGGCCTGCGGGGCGTCTGCCTCGCACGGTGCGGGTGCCTCGGCCGGGACCGTCGCCTCGGGAGCCTTCGCCGCGAGCATGGCCGCGAGCGCCGTCCCCGCGAGTCCCGCCCGGCGCATCCAGGGTGTCGAGTGACGTGCGATCGCCATGGCCCTTCGCCTCCTCGGCCGGGCCACCTGCCGCAACGCACGTTGTCGGTGATCCGGCAGATCTCCGGGAACACCATCGGGAACCGGGGGGCGGGGGTCAAGCCGCAGCCCGCGCTTCCGCGCGGATCGCGCAGATTCCCGGTGTTACGGGGCCATGGGAGGCGGCACGGGCGGCATCGCCGGCGCAGGCGGAACGCCCTCCCCGGCGGCGGACGCGTCGGGCGCCTTCGGCGCCTCCCGCAGCCGGCGGAGCGTGTCGGCCTTCCACGAGGGCAGCTGGTACTCCCAGCCCGACGTGCGCTGCGCGAACTTCGCCCAGTCGGGCACGAACGGGTCGCCGTCGCGCTCGGGGGCCTTCGCCGCGGGCGCGCCCTCCTTCGGCACGGCCGAGAGCGTGACCCACACCAGGTCGCCCTCGGCGTGGCCGGACATCGTGAGCGTCGCCGATCGCAGCTCGGCCGCCACCGTCCATTGCCGCTCGGGCGCGGCGTCGACGCGCGCGCGCCGCACCGCGTCGAACTCGAGCCGCTCGAACCACGACGGCAGCGACATGCGCGCCGAGTCCTCCTGCTCCTTCGACCACTGCGCGCGCTCGGCGTCGTCGACCGAGGCGGTCCACGGTGCGCGCGGCATGCCCGGCGGCGCGTCGGCCGGCTCGGCGGGGCGGGTCACGGCGATCCCGTCGAAGGCGACCGACGTCGTCTCGTCCGCGGGAAGCGACAGCAGCGTGCGGTCGATCCAGCCGTTCGCCTCGTAGGGCAACTGCACGCGCCCGCGCGCGCGCCACGTCTGGTCCTGGTCGGGCTGCCGGACGAACACCGCGTCCGGGGAGAACCGCTCCTCGCCGACGACGACCTCGGCCACGATCGGGGCGAGCGGGTCCCTGGGAAGGAAGCGCACCAGCCGTGCCTTGCCGGACCCGTCCGGCCACGCCAGCGAGAGCTCGCCGTGGCGCTCCTTCCTCGCGGTCATCTTCTCGTCGACCGCGAGGTCGCCCATGCTCGCCACCAGCGCGCGCACCAGCTCGTTGCGCGCGGGGTAGCTCTCGCTGGTCGCGACGATCCAGCTGCCGTCGGGATTGCGCTCGAGCCGGACCGTCGAGTTGCCGCGCAGCACCTCGACCGCGCCGATCTCCTCGGCGCGCTCCTTGAGGGTCGGCAGCATCGCCGATCCGCGCGGGCGCTCGGGCGTCGTTCCGCGTCCCTGCGCCAGGAACCATGCGAGCGCCGCCAGGGCCACGGCGCCGAGCGCCGCCTTCGTCGCCGTCTGCCTCTTCACTTCGATGCCTCCCGGCGGCTCGATCGGCCGCGCACCACGTACCAGGCGAGCGCGGCCGCCGCCACGGCGAGCGGCCACAGCACCGCGTTCAGCACCAGCAGCCGCGTGCCGAGCTGCTCGACGCCCTGGCGCAGGGAGAGCTGCACCGCGCGGAGCTCCTTGCGGGCGGCCACCATGCGCTGCTGCAGTTCCTCGATCCGCTTCGCCTGCTCGGGCGACAGCACGATCTGCTGCATGCCGTCGGGCGTGCGCTCGCGCTGCAGCTCGCCGATCTGGAGCTCCGTCCGCTGGATCTCGTCCTGCAGGTTCTTCTCCTCGGCGATGTACTTGGCCTGCGCCTCCTTGCGCATCTCGTCGACCACCGTGAACGGCCGGCGGAACTGGCCGCGCGCGCGGATCTCGGCGAGGGCCGGGTTGCCGGCCGCGAGCTCGACTGCGTTGAGGACGAGCGGGCCATTGTCCGCGACCGCGCGCTTCCCGACGCTCATGCCCGCCACGCGGTCGTCGATGACCCACGTGTCGTCGGCGAGCAGGTCGGCGTCGGCGATCAGAAGGATGTTCGCCTTGCCGGTCGCGCGTGCGCCGTCGGCCGCGGGGTACGCGGACGCGATCTCGCCGCCGATGCGCGCGGCGATCACGCGGCGCGTGCCGTCGGCCTTGAAGTCCTTGAGCAGCTGCTCGGGGTCCCCGAAGAACCCGAGCTTCAGCGCCTGGATCTGCTGCGAGCGATCGGAGGTCCGCACGAGCGGCTCGAGCGTCGCCTTCGTGCCCTCGATGCGCTCGATCGAGCCCGGGCTCATCATGTTGAGCGACTGCAGCCCGCCGACGAGCGGGTCGTCCTTCGTGAACGCCTCGCTCGTCATCGAGAGCCACGCCGGGTAGTCGAGCTCGCGGACGCCGCCGTTCCTCGCGGGCGCTCGGACGCGCGTGGCGTACGTCAGGTCGCCGATGACCATGTCCTTCGGGACGTCGACGCCCCACGCGGCGAGCAGCGGCCCCAGGTCGTACGTCGTGCCGCCGCGCTTGGCGCCCATCATCG
>CAYSFS010000039.1:0-1920 GCA_964430235.1 uncultured Chitinophaga sp.
CACCCGCGCCACCGCCTGCATGCTGGTGATGCCCAGCGGCTTGTCGAGGGCGAGGATGGCGTGGAGGTCGGGGGAGGTCATGCGTGTCACGCGGGCGCCCGCAAGGTACGCGGCCGCCCCCGCGCCCCGGCTACACTCCGTGCGCCCTGGACAGGTGTCCGAGCGGTTGAAGGAGCAGCATTGGAAATGCTGTATACGGGTAACCGTATCGTGGGTTCGAATCCCACCCTGTCCGCCTGAAACGCGCGGGAGACGGCCGTCCGGCCGTCTCCCGCGCTGCGTTCCGGGATGGTCCGCGCGGCCGGCCGGTCAGGCGCGGCGGCGAGCACCGCCCGCGACCAGGCCGGCGGCACCGAGGATCGCGAACGCGCCCGGGGCGGGAACGACGAAGGTGAAGAGCACGCTCGACGTCGCGGGCATGGTCTGCGCACGGTAGGTCGACGTGAAGTGGTACGTGCCCGCGGCGAGTTCGAAGGTGCCCGAGCCGGAGGCCGTGGTCGAGAAACCGCCGACCGTCGCGAACTTCCAACCGTAGAAGTCAAGGCTCGCCACGTCGAAGGCCTCTCCCGAGCCGACGTCCGCGACGCCCCACCCGCCGTCGAGCTCGAGGTTCGACCACGACCACTGCACGAGCACCGTGACCGGTGCCTCGAACGTGTAGACGGCGAGACCGCTCGACTCGCCGGCGTAGTTGTTGAGGATCGCCATCGCGGAGGACATCTCGAGCGCAGCCTCCGACGCGTCGAGCTCCGAGTAGACGCTGCCGTAGAGCGCAGTGCTCACGTCGGCGCTGATCGCGCCGTACGCCGCCCCGAAGGCGGCGTTCGACTGCTCGGACGGGGCGGCGATCGTCGAGGAGGTCGTGTAGAGGAAGCCCGCGGCGGCCGGGGAGGCGGTGGCGCCGAGGACGAACATGGACACGGAGAGGGCGTGCTTCATGGCTGGATCTGGTCGAGGGATGAAGGGAGGTTCAGGGGACACCGACAAGGACCATGCTCGGCCCGGACGGTGGCCGGCCGTAGGGAGGGCCGATCCGCCTCGGAGGCGGAATCCGCCTTCAGGTCGGATCACGGATTGCCGTAGATTCCGCGACCTGCCGGGAGGTTGGTTGGCCCGCACTTGCAGGAACCCATCGATGCCCCGCCTCCCGTACCGCTTCGCCGCGCCCTGCGCCCTCACGCTCCTTGCCGCGGGTGCCGCCCAGGCGCAGGTCATCAGCACCCAGGCCGTGGCCCCGCTCGGGGCCGCCGACTTCCTCGCGGGCGCACGCATGCAGTTCGGGCTCTCGCCCGCCACGTACCAAGGAGCCGTGGTCGCCGGGCATCTCACCCAGTCGACCACCGCCGACGTGCTGGCCGCGGGCGGCGTCGCCACCGGCACGAACCCCCCTTTCTGGAACAACAACCCCGCGCAGGGCAACCGCTTCACGCTCACCTACAACGCGGCCGCACAGACGCTGCAGCTGCGCGTCCTGCGCCCCGGCCCGGGCGGGGTCTTCGTCCAGCAGTTCGCGATCACCGAGGACGCGCTGGCGCTCGCAGGCGCCGGCGCGATGAACATCTCCTTCGGCGCGCTCAATGCGTCCACCTTCGGGAACGTCCGCGTGACCTCGGGCGGGCAGACGATCGCGCTCGGCCCCGCGGGCAACTGGAGCGGCACCGCGCTCGCGCAATCCACGCTCACCGGCTGGAACCTGGGCGCCGACTGGCAGCTCCTCGGCGACGTCTTCTTCAACCAGCCCGGCCAGGACACCCTTCCGCAGGTGCAGGTCGACGTGCTCGCACCCGGACTCGGATACCAACTGAGCGACCGCGGCACGGGCACCCCGCAGGTCATCAACTACGGGCGCTTCCGGGACATGGTCGTGGTCGACGCCGACTTCGACCAGGCGCGGTTCGGAGGCACGGACGGCGTGGTCGA
>CAYSFS010000039.1:2020-17790 GCA_964430235.1 uncultured Chitinophaga sp.
GGTGCTCGGCACCTCGGACGCCGTGATCGAGGCGGCCGCGGGCACCGCGCTCGACCTCGAGATCGCCTCGACGCTGACGTCCGCCGTCGGCTCGTCGCTCACGCTCCACGGCCTCGGCGTCGAGTTCACCGGCGACGCCACGGGACTCCTCGGCGAGCTTGCGGTCGACGCCTCGACGTTCACCATGTCGGGCCCGCGCATCGGCGGCGACGTGCTCGTCACGGGCAGCTCGATCTTCGACGCCTCCGGCCGCATCGACGGCAACCTCACGTCGGTCGGTTCCGTGATCCTCGCGAGCGGCGGCGACGCGTCGCTCCCCGGCACGCTGCAGGTCGACGGCAGCCTCGCGCTCGACGCGGGCTCCACCCTCGCGGCGAACGTGTTCCTCACCGACGTCGCGCCCGGCGTGCGTGCGTCCGACACGGTGAACGTGCTCGGGCCGTCCGCGACCTTCGGAGGCGCGCTCGTCGCGGCCATCGACCGCGACGTGTCGCCCGGAGCCATCGCCCCCGCGCCCGGGCAGACCCGCGAGTGGCGCCTCGTGAACGCCGCGGGCGGCGGCGGGACGGGCACCTTCACGTCCGCCGAGCTCCGCCTCATCGACCCCACCGCGGGCACGACCGTGGTGCTCCCGCTGGTCGTGAACGGATCGGTCGACTCGGCGCGCGTGCGCTACACGACCACGGTCGACGCCGACGGCGCGCGCATCGTGCTGCTCGGCCTCGCGGCGCTCCCGCCCGACCAGCTCGTGCAGACCGCGTGCGGCACGGTGACCGGTGCCGTGATCAACGACCTCGTCGACGAGCTGCAGCTGATCAGCGCCACGGGGACGCCCGATGCCGGGATGGTCGCAGACGCGATCCTCCTCCTCGACGACGCCGAGATCCCGCCGGCCTACGCCGCCACCCAGCAGAAGAACCCGTACGCCGACCCGGACGTCATCCTCGACGCCAACGCGATGGCGGGCCGCACCGCGATGCTGCGGCTCATGCAGCTTCGCGAGGGCCGCGCGGGCGAGGTCGCCGCGCGCACGGGCGAGGCCGCCGGCGGGCAGGTGCCGCAGGCCTCGGCCGGCGGCGACCCGTTCGGCGCGCCGCTCAACGGCCCGACGCCCGACGAGGGAAACCGCGCGTGGCTGCGCGGCTACGGCTTCTACGAGGACGTCGACGGCGACGACTGCGCCACGTGCGGCTACCAGGCCGCGATCGGCGGCGCGATGGTGGGCGTCGACTTCGCGACGGACGGCGGCGGCATCGTCGGCGCCTTTGCCGGCGTCGGGCCCGGAAGCATCAGCTTCGACGGCCCGAACGGCGGCCAGCAGGAGAGCATCGTCAACGCGCTCGTCGGCCTGTACGGCAGCATCGTCCCCGGGGACGGCGGCGCGTACCTGCAGGGCTTCGTGCTCGGCAGCTACAACGGCATCAGCCGCACGCGCACCATCGACGTCTCCGGCCTGGCCACGCGCGCCGCGGAATCCGACAACGCCGCGTGGACGCTCTCGGTCGGCGGCGAGCTCGGCCTCAACGTCGACCTCGGCGAGCACACCACGCTGCAGCCCTTCGCGGGCGTCTCGTGGGGCCAGTACTGGGGCGAGGGCTACGCCGAGACCGGGGCCGACAGCCTCGACCTCACGGTGGGCTCGCAGAGCGCCAACGAATGGCAGCCGACGGCGGGCGCGCGCATCATGCATGCCTCCCGCTCGGGCAGCGACATCGTCACGCCGTTCGTCGGCGCCGCGTTCCTCGGGCAGATCCCCGTGGGCGACGGCTGGGCGCCGGTCTACACCAGCGACTTCAACCTCGGCGTCCCGACGCAGGTCGCGACCGCGCCGATGGACCGCTACGGCGTGAACGTGCAGGTCGGCATCGAGCTCGCGAGCATCAAGGGCATGACCGCGTTCATCGCCTTCGACGGCGCGTGGCTCACCGGCAAGCAGCGTTACGGCGGCCAGGTCGGCGTGTTCGTGCCGTTCTGAGCGCGCGGCGACGGAAGGGCGACCTCCCGCGTCGGCACGCCCTCGTACGCCGCGCCCGGCTCGAGCCGTTCGCGCTTCATCACCACCGAGTGCGGCGCCACCGTCGCGCCGGCGCCGACGTCGGCCCCGTAGAGGAGCACGGCGTTGGCGCCCACCGTCGCGCCGTCGCGGACGTGCACGTGGTCGACCTTCAGCACGCGGTCTTCGAACGTGTGCGCCTGGAACAGCGCCTGCACCGTGACGTCGTCGCCGAGGCGCAGCATGTCGGGGTCGACCACGTGGGCGAAGCCGGGCCCGAGCAGCGCGCGCCGCCCGATGCGGCACCCGAAGCAGCGCAGCACCGGCGCGAGCATCCGCGTGCCCTCGAGCGCCGAGAGCGGCCCCGCGGCCCACATGCCCCAGGCCACGTAGAGGAAGTCCCACCTGCTGCACCAGCAGCTCCACAACGGGTGCGTCCCCGGGCGGACGCGCCCGAGCAGCAGCCACTTCATGGCGACGCACGCGAGCACCAGCACCGCCACCGACCCGAGCGTGATCGCCGGCAGCGCGACGAGCCGGAAGGTCATGGCGGAGCACCGTTCCTCGGCCCAAGCCACGAGGCGGAGCCATTCGACGCCCACCAGCACGGGGACGCCCGGAAGCGCGAATCGCGAGAGTTCCCAGCACCAGCGGTTGAGGCGGCGGATGGGCGACGGCTCGTGCGTCAGCTCGCGCGGCGCCTCGACCACCTCGCGGCGCGGCAGCCGGAACGGCGGATGCCCGAACCATGACGAGCCGGGTTCCGGGGGCAGTCCCTCGGCGCTGGTCGAGATGCCCACGAGCGTGCCGCTCAACAGGTTCGTTCCGCCCGGCAGCACCGCGTGATTCCCGACGAAGCACGATTCCCCGAGCACGACGGGCTCGATCCGCGCCGTGCCACCGCGAAGTCGCGCACCGCCGAGGTAGACCCCGTCGGCGAAGAACGTGTCGCGCCCGAGCTCGACCGCGCCGGGCGCCACGTCGGTGACCGTCGAGATCTCGCATCCGGGGCCGATGCGTGCGCCCGCGAGGCGAAGCCACATGGGCCACATCAAGGTCCCCGAGAGCCATCGCCCGCTCGACTCGACGAGCCGCGACTGCATGGCCACTCGGAGCGCGGTCACGCCGTGCAGCGAGTAGCTCGACGCCGGAGCGGCGCCCAGCGTGCGCACGAGCACGGCCTGCAGGACCACCGCCGACGCCGCGGCCGCGGCGCACGCGCCGATGACGGCCGCGGGCGAGTCCCAGCATCGGGCGACGAGCATCGCCGCGACCGACCACGGCAGGGCCGCCACGGCGAGCGAGACCGCGCCCAGCGCGCACGCCGCCGCGATTCGCGCGGGCCAAGGCGCGGACGGAAGGTCATGCGCGGCCGCGGGCGCGTCGCCCGTCCGCTCGGCCGGCACGCCGTCCATGATCGAATGCGCGTCCGCGCACCCCGCGACCAGGTTCGAGAGCGGGCGCAGGATGCTGCCCGCACCGAGCTCGGCTCCGCCGGAGAGGCCCGCGCGCGTCTCCACCGTCGCGCCGCGGCGCACGGTGACGGGCGCCGCCACGAGGCATCCGCGGTCGAGGTCAACCATGCGCAGCGACGCGTCCTGCCCGATCGCGGCACCGTCCTCGATGGTGAGGAGGTCCCATCCGCCGTCCGTGAGGCGCACGCCGGCGTGGACGTGGACCCTCCGGCCGATGCGCGCTCCGAGGAGCCTCAGCGCGGCCGGCGCGAGCCCCGCGGACTCGATCAGGCCCCAGGGTGCGAGCGACACCGCGCGGACCACCAGCCAGTGCCGCAGGTGCCACCAACTCCATGCACGCACCCGCATCGGCCGGTACCGGCCGATGAGTGCCCACTTCGCGACGGCTCCGACGCCGAGCGTGAGTGCCGCCCACGCGGGCACCGCGGCCATGGCTGCCGCGCACAGCACGAGTGCGTCGCCCAGCGCCGAGCCGGTGGTCGCGCGGACCGCTTCCCATGCCGAAGGCACCCAGAGCGCCTGCGAACCGATCACGAGGAACGCGATCAATGCCGCGGCCTGCGCGAGGGTGACGAGCACCGGCCGCGCGGTGCCCGACGCCTCGGGCACCGTGCCCCCGCGCATGCCGTCGGCCTGCGGGAGCGCATCGATCGCCGCGGCCATCGTGCGCACCGTGCGGTGCTCGTAGGTCAATCGGACCGTGGCCGACCGCGTCGCGGCCCTTTCCCGCAGCCGCGACACGACCATGGCCACCGTGAGCGAGTCGAGCCCGAGGTCGTCGAAGAGGTCGGCCTCCACGCTCGGGGCATCGGGCCGTCCCAGCACCTGCGCGACGGCATCCGCCACCGAGCGCTCCGTGTCGGTCGCGGGCGGTACGTGCGGCGCGTCGACCGCGCCATCGTGGATCACCGGGAGCAGGCGTCGGTCCACCTTGCCGCCCACCGTGCGCGGCACGGCCTCGATCGCCGCGATCGCCGCGGGCACCAGCATCGGCGGAAGTTCCGCGGCGAGCGCGGCGCGGAGCGCGACTGCGTCCAGCGCGTGCCCGGGGCGCATCACCGCGTGCGCGACGAGCCGCTGCCGCGCGCCGTGACCCTCGACGGTGCAGGCGGCCTCGAGCACCCCCGGTTGCGCGGCAAGCCGCGCCTCCACCGCACCGAGCTCGATGCGGTGGCCGCGCAGCTTCACCTGCGCGTCGATGCGCCCGTGGTACCGGAAGTCCCCGCACGCGTCCCGCTCGACGAGGTCGCCCGTGCGGTACACGCGGCCGAGCGTCGGGTGCCTCACGAAGCGCGCGTCCGTCACCTCGGGCCGGTCGCGGTAGCCGCGTGCGAGCGAGGCGCCGCCGACCACGAGCTCGCCGCGCTCGCCGACGGGAAGCTCGGGCAGCCCCCCGCGATCCGGGTCAACCACCCACGCGTGCGTGCCCGGGATCGGCCGGCCGATGGCCACCGGCTCGCCCGCGTGCACCGTGCACCTGAGGCACGTCACGGTGCACTCGGTGGGCCCGTATCCGTTCTCGAGCCGCATGCCGCGGGACCAGTGCGCCGCGATGTCCTCGGGGAGCGCCTCGCCGCCCACGTAGACCAGGCGAAGCGCGGGGAGCTCGCGCGCGGGTTCCGCCAGGCCGAGCGTGCGAAGGAGCGTGGGCGGCGGGCAGAGCACCGTCGCGCGCTCGCGGCGCAGCCAGGCCGCAAGGTCGGGCCCGAGCCGTGCGGTCGCGTCGTCCATCACGAGCACGGTGGCGCCCGTGGCCCACGCCATCCACATCTCCTCGACGCTCGAGTCGTAGCTGGCGCTCGAGCCCTGCACGACGCGGTCGCCGGGACCGAGCCCGAACTCCGCCGCGTCGCCCGCCACCAGGTTCAGGAGCGACCGGTGCTCGATCTCCACGCCCTTCGGCCGGCCCGTGGTTCCCGACGTGAAGATGACGTAGGCCAGCGAGTCGGGCGCGATCGCGGGGCGCGCGGCGCCGCGGGGAGCGATCGCCGGCAGGCCGCCGGGATCGATCCATGGCGCCGGGCCGCCCGCCGCCGCGATCGCCGCGGCGCGCGCGCGGTCCGCCACGACCGCCACCGCGCGCGCCTCGCGGACCACCTCGGCGGCCTGCCGGGCGGGGAACGACGGGTCGATCGCGCAGTACGCGCAGCCCGCGCGCATCGTGCCGAGCATCGCGGCGAAGAGGTGCGGATCGGTGCGGGGCAGGGCGAGCACCACCACCGCGTCGCGCGCCGCGTGCGGCGCGATCGCCGCGGCGAACCGGTCGGCCTCGGCGGACAGGCGTTCGTACGTCCATGCGACGCGCTGCGCGCCGGCCGCGGGCGGGACCTCGAGCGCCACGTGGTCCGGGCACCGGGCGCGTGCCGCGTCGAAGAGGTCCAGCGCGGTGCGTTCGCCGGCAGGCGCCATGACGCGTGAGGGTACGCGGGCGGAGGCCGCTGCTCCCGCGACGCGGGCGCGCCTCAACTCCCGCCCGAGAACACGACGTCGTCGAACTTCTCGATCACCCGCGGGCCGTCCGGGTTCGTGGTGCGGCTGATGATGTCGGTGGTCGGCTGGCCGTCGGCCGTCCGCAGCTGCGCGCGGGAGAAGAAGATGCCGTCGGGGCCCGCGCTGAACAGGAAGTACTTGCCACGCGCGACGCCCCACGCGACTCGCTCGACGTCGGTCGCGTTCGCGCCCTGCGTCGAGTTCAGCCCCGGATTGCGCAGGAGCTGCGCGAGCGTCAGGCGCCGGGCCTCGGTGGCCGAGAGGCCCGCCGCGGCCGAGGTCGACAGGATGCTTCCCTTGCCGGGATCGGTCTGGTCGACCGCCGCCTCGCCGAGCGCGGTGCTGCCCGTGTAGGCGATCATCTGCTTGCGCTCGAACTGGCCGGGGGTCGCGCCCATCGATTGCGGCGTTCGGACCAGGGGGCCCACGGTCCGCATCTGCGCGATGTACCCGATGGGCGCACCCCACGCGTCGACGAGGTCCGGCACCAGCCCCTCGCCCGCGGCCTCGGGCTGTCCGGTCGTCGCGCTCATCTGGCCCGCGGCCTTGGCGAACTCGCGCCCCTTCGGTGCATAGAAGGCGTCGTACTTGCGCCCGTTCTTGAACGGTCCTTCGCCCATCCGCGAGGCGTCGATCTTGATCCTGAAGGCGGGCGTGACGTTGGAGAAGACGAGTTCCGTGCCGGCGTAGGCGGCGTAGTCGGGATCGGTCTCGAGTCGGTAGCCGCCCATCAGCGCCAGCAGCGCGTTCTCCGTCTGCGTGATCCGCGAGAGGTTCTGCGGGACGACGGGGTCCGACGGGTTGTCGGTCACGCCGGCGTACAGCACGGCGTTGGGGATGGCGGCGGGATACTCGCCGAACTCCTGGAAGTAGGCGTCGCAGGCCTTCCCGAACTCCTCCATGGTCGCGAGCGTCTGCGCCGCCCGCGAGCGCTGCATCACGCGCCCGAGCGCCGGCAGCAGAAGCGCCACGAGGAGGCCGATGATCCCGATGACGACGAGGAGCTCGACCAGCGTGAATGCGCTGCGATGGTCATGGCCGGGCTCCCGGATTCGGCGTGAGTTCATGGCCGGAGGATATTCGAGGGGCGGGCGTGCGAGGCCCGTCCGCCCGTTCACCCCGCGTTCCACGCATCGAGCGCCTTGCGCCCGAACACGCTGGCCGGCCCGCCGCCCATCAGCACGCAGACGTCGAGCGTGTCGTGGATCTCCTCGATCGTGGCGCCCGCGGCCTTGGCGGCCTTGGCGTGGTGCACCACGCACCCCTCGCACAGCCGGCTGATTCCGCAGGCGAGGGCGATGAGCTCCTTGGTCTTGAGGTCGAGCGCCGCGGGCGCGAGCGAGGCGGCGTGGAGGGACTTGAACGCGGAGGCGGTGGCGGGGGTCATGGTGCGGAGTATGAGGCACGCCGTGGACGGCGGGTTCCGCGATCCGGGAAGCACCGGCCGATTTCCGGTCGTTACCCTTCGGCGATGGCCGCCGAGCGCGCGCGATGCTGGTGGTGCGGGAACGATCCCGTCTACGTCGCCTACCACGACACGGAGTGGGGCGTGCCCGTCACCGACGACCGCGCCCTGTACGCGAAGCTCGTGCTCGACGGGTTCCAGGCGGGCCTCTCGTGGCTGACCATCCTGCGCAAGCGCCCCGGCTTCGACCGCGCCTTCAAGGGGCTCGACCCGGTTCGCGTCGCCCGGTTCACGGAACGTGACGTGGCGCGCCTGCTCGGGGACCCCGGCATCGTCCGTTCGCGTGCGAAGATCGATGCCGCGATCGGCAACGCACGGGCATGGCTGGACGTGATGGAGTCCGGCGACGGGAGCTTCCGCGACCTGCTGTGGGAGCACGTCGGTCACCGGACGATCGACCTGGGGCTCCGGAGGCCGCGCGACATCCGTGCGCAGACCCCGCAGAGCGAGGCGCTCGCGAAGTCGCTCAGGAAGCGCGGATTCAGGTTCTGCGGCCCCGTGATCGTGCATGCCTTCATGCAGGCGGTCGGGATGTTCAACGAGCACCTCGTGACGTGCCCTCGTCACCGCGCATGCGCGAGGCTCGCGCGGCGGTAGGCGCGCGGTCGGCGCAGCCGGCCCAGAAGACCGCGCGGCCGCAGGCCGCGGCGCCGCGCAGCGGCGCCCAGGCCGACCCCGGAACGCCGAAGCCGAAGGCGCTTTGGCCTTCGGCTTCGAAGTGAGGAGTCGGGCTGGCGGGATTTGAACCCACGACCTTTTGACCCCCAGTCAAACGCGCTAGCCAAACTGCGCTACAGCCCGAGACGACGAAGTATAGCGATTGCCGCGCGCATCGATAACTGCGCCGCTTCCGCGCCCCCGCCGCCCCCGCTCACCCTCCGCGCGCCGCCCGGTTCCGCCGCCGCTCGGCCCACCGCCGCACCAGCTCGTCCGCGGCCACGCCCACCAGCAGCACCGCGCCGATCACGGCGAACTCGAGCTGCGAGCTCAGCCCCACCAGGATGATCGCCGTGCGCAGCACCTGCAGCGTCGCGGCGCCGAGCAGGATGCCCGTGACGCTCACCTCGCCGCCGCGCAGGCTGCAGCCCCCGAGCACCGCCGCCGCGATCGCGTAGAGCTCGTAGAAGTTCCCGAAGTCGCTCGGCTGCGCGCTCCCGATGTCGAAGATGAAGAGCATGCCGCCGAACCCGGCGAGCGTGCTGCACGCGACGTACGCGAGCGTCACCAGCCGCTCGGTCGGGATGCCGCTGTACCGCGCGGCCGCCTCGTTGCGCCCGGTGGCGAGCAGCCACCGGCCCCACACCGTGCGGTGCAGCGTGAAGGCCATCGCCACCGCGAGCAGCGCCACCGGGATCACCGTCGCCGGCAGGCGGTAGCCGGCGAGCCAGGGCACGTCGAACCGCGCGAGCGCCACGTCGCGCAGCGCGCCGAACTCGCCTTGGAACCCCTGCGACTGGTCGCCCGTCATCCACCGCGCGATGCCCCGGTAGAGGAGCAGCCCGCACAGCGTCACCAGGAACGGCTGCAGCCTCAGCCGCGTCACCAGCAGCCCGTGCGCGAGCCCGATTCCCGCGCACCCCGCGAGCACCGCGGGAACCGCCGCCCACGGCGACCATCCGCGCTCGACCAGGAGCCACGGCGTCGCGATGCCCGCCAGGCACACCACCGACCCGATCGAGAGGTCGATGCCCCCGGTCGCGATCACCAGCCCCGCGCCCAGCGCCAGGATCCCGAAGAGCGCCGACCGTTGCGTGAGGTTCGTGAGGTTGTAGCCCGTCAGGAAGTTGTCGCCGAACACCGCCGCCACGGCGCACACGGCGACCAGCACGCACAGGATCCCGGCGTTCGCGCGAAGCGCCCTCATGCCGCGGTTCCCCTCGAGTCCGTGCGTGCGCCGCCCGTCGCCAGGTGCATGATCGACTCCTCCGTGGCTTCGCCTGCCGTGAGCTCGCCCGCGATGCGTCCTTCGTGCATCACCACGACGCGGTCCGCGAGGAGCAGCACCTCCTCGAGCTCGCTCGACGCGAACACCACGGCGGCTCCCGCGTCCGCGAGCCGCCTCACCTCGTCATGGATCTCGGCGCGCGCGCCGACGTCCACGCCGCGCGTCGGTTCGTCGAGGAGCAGCACCCGCGGCTCGACCGCGGTCCACCGCCCGAGCACGGTCTTCTGCTGGTTGCCGCCCGAGAGCGACCGCACGCGGCGCGCGGGGTCCGCCGGGCGCACGCGAAGCCGGTCGATCACCCGCGTCACCATGCCGCGCTCGCCCGCACGGTCGATCCTCGCACCGCCACGGCCCACCCACGCAAGCGACACGTTCGTCGAGACCGCGTCGGCCAGCAGCAGGCCGTGGCGCGCGCGGTCCTCGGGCACCAGGCACACCCCGCGGCGAACGCGTCGCGCGGTGCCGCCCGCGAGCGGCGCGCCGTCGAGCTCCACGGCCCCGCCGCGGTGCGCGACGCCCGCGATCGCCTCGAGCAGCTCGGTTCGCCCGGCACCGACCAATCCCGCGATGCCCACGATCTCGCCGGCGCGGACCTCGAGCGACACCGCGTGCCCCCCGCGATGCGCCCCCGTCACGCCGCGCGCCCGCAGGCGCACCGGCGCGTCCTCGCGCGTGCGCCGCGCCTCGCGGCGCGGCACGTCGCGCCCCACCATCCAGCGTTCGAGCGCGGCGCGGTCGAACGCCCCGCGCGCCGCGTGCGCCGCCGTCCGGCCGTCGCGAAGCACCGTCACGCGGTCGGCCACGTCGATCACCTCGTCGAGGTGGTGCGACACGAACGCGATGGCGACGCCCGTCGCGCGCAGGTCGCGCAGGATGCCGAGCAGCCGGACCGTCTCGCGCTCCGAGAGGCTCGAGGTCGGCTCGTCCAGCACCAGGACGCGCGCCCGGCACGCGAGGGCGCGGGCCACCTCCACCAGCTGCCGCTGCGCGATCGGGAGCGCGCCGCATTCCGCGTCGGGCGAGGCGTCGAGCCCGACGAGCCGCATCCACTCGCCGGCCTCGCGCCGCATGCGGGCGCGGTCCATGACGCCCAGCCGGGAAGGCTCGCGCCCGAGGAAGACGGCGCCCGCGACGTCCAGGTTCTCGGCGAGGTTCGGCTCCTGGTGCACCAATGCGATGCCCGCCCCGAGCGCCGCCCGCACGCCCTGCAGCCGCACGGGCTCCGGCGTCCCGGCCGGAGACGCCAGCTCGAGCGCGCCCTCGTCCGGCGCGTGCACGCCCCCCAGGATCCGCAGCAGCGTGCTCTTGCCCGCCCCGTTCTCGCCGACGATCGCGTGCACCTCGCCGGCGCGCAGCTCGAGGTCGACGCCCGCGAGCGCCGCCACGCCGCCGTAGCGCTTGCCCAGCCCCCGGGCGCGCAGGACCACGTGCGGGCCGGCGTGCATCGCCCGGCTCAGCCCCGCGCCTTGCCCGACCTGCCGGCCTCGAGCTTGTCCTTCAGGTCCTTCCAGAACGCATCCACGGTGTCCCGGCGGATGACGCGCGCGGGGATCGAGAGCACGCCGTCCGCGGGAATGGCCGACGCGTCGCCGCGGTTCAGCGCCTCGAGCACGCGCACGCTCTCGTACCCGTACATGTACGGGTCCTGCACCACGGTGCCCAGCACCGTGCCCTCGCGGATGCCGTTGATCACGTCGGCGCCCTCGTCGAACGCCGCGATCTTGATCTGCCCCGATCGTCCCGCCTGACGGAACACCTCCACGGCGAGCGTCGAGTTGTATTCGAACAGCCCCGTCACCAGCGCAAGGTCGGGATGCTTGATCATCACGTCCTCGATGTTCGCCTTCGCCTTCGCGCGGTCGAACGAGTCCGTCCACGTGCCCACGATCTCGTAGCCCGCCTCGACGATGGGCTTCGACGGATCGTCGTACCGGGTCGCGTCGCCCGGGCGTCCCAGCAGCCCGTCGATGAACCCCTGGCGGCGGCGCTTGGCGTTGTCCTGCTCGAGCCTGCCGATGAAGATCGCGACCTTGCCGCCCTTCGGCAGCCCTTCGCGCGCGAGCTCGCCGCACATGCGGCCCGCGAGGTAGTTGTCCATCCCGACGTAGCAGAGCCGCGGGGCCTTCGGGGCGTCGGAGTCGTTCGTCACCAGGAACGAGCGCTCCGCGACCAGCTGCAGCACCTCGGCCTGGTTCACCGGGTCGATGGGGCTCACCGAGACGCCGTCGATGCCCTTGGTCACCAGGTCCTCGAGCATGCGCTTCTGGTCGCCGAGCCCGCCGCCGGGGAACTCGACCGTCACCTGGCACCCGATCTTCCTCCCCGCGGCAAGCGCTCCGGCCTTCGCGATGGTCCAGAAATCGGCGACGCCGTTCGAGACGAACGCGACGTGGCACTTCGGCTTCGGGTTCGCCTTGCGGGCCGCGATGCGCTCCCGCTGCTGCGCCACGAGGTCCCCGCCGGGCGCCGGAACCGCGGCCCCGAGCGCCATGGTCGCGAGGAGGGCCGCCGCGCGCGAGATCGCCTGCTTCATGCGCGGAATGCTACAGAACCGCGCAGCGCAGCCCGCCCGAGTCGACCTCGAGGTCGAAGGCCCGCGCCCGGGGGTGCGGCGGGCGACGCACGAGGTCCGCGCGCAGCCGCGCCGCGTGTCGCGCGTCGTGCGCAACCAGCAGCACGAAGCCGCCGCCACCCGCGCCCGCGAAGCACCAGCCGGCAAGGTGCGGCCGCCACCGCGCGGCGAGCGCCTCGAACGCGCGCGTGCAGCTGCCCGGGTCCATGCGCCGCTTGAGCTCGCGGTACTCCGAGAGTTCGCGCACCACGGCGTCCACGTCGCCGTCCTCCAGCGCGCCGCGCATGGACCGTGCGTTCGCGTGCAGCCGCCGCACGGTGTCGCGCGCGGCGGCGGTGCCGGAGAGCCAGTTCCACACCACGTTCTCGAGGATGCCCTTCGCCATGCGGCGCGTCCCCGTGAAGAGCAGGACGCTGCGCGACTCGAGTTCGCGAAGCGCGGCCGCCGGCACGCGCAGGCGCTCCACGCACGGGTGCTGCACGGCGCCCGGCGCGGTGCGCGCGAGCTTGAAGCCGCCGACCGCGCCGCCGACCTGGTCCTGCCATCCTCCGCGCGTCGAGAGCATCTGCTCGAGCGCGCTGGTCGCGGCCACCAGCTCGTCCGGGGTGCGCTCGCGTCCCGACACCCGGTCGAGCGCCCGGATGACCGCTGCCCCCAGGATCGAGCTCGTGCCGAGCCCGCTCCCCTTGGGCACCGCCGAGAAAAGCGTGAGCGAGACGCCGCCGCCGACGCGCGCGAGCCATCGGTCGAGCGAAGCGCCCGGGTCGGAAGGCGCGAGCCCGGTGAGGACGAGCGCGGATTCCGCGAGCGCGGCCCAGTGGGTGGGGTCGCCGCGGCGCGACAGGTCGCGCGTTGAACGGATCACGCGCGTGCGACCGAGGTCGGTGCTCGTGATCCGAAGCACGGGTTCCTCGTCGAGCTTCGCCGTCACCTGCACCGGCAGTTGGCCGCGCAGCGTGAGGGCCATGTTCACCACCGCGCCGCCGGCCTCGTTGCAGATGGGCGGCGTATCGCTCCAGCCGCCGGCGAGGTCCATGCGCACCGGGGCCGACGCCCACACCGCCTGGTCATGGAGGACGACCGCGCGCACCGGTTGCGCGGGCAGCGGCATGCGCTCGAGCACGGCCTCGCCGACGGCTTCGAACGCCGCCGCGCGCAGCGTCGGCGCGGCGCCGCGGCGCGCCCCGGGTGCGTCGAGCGCGGCGCGCGCCGCGAGGCGTGCGCGGCGGAGCGGGTCGCCGGTCGCGTCCAAGGTGCGTGCGTCGACGCTCCCCGCGTTGGCGTGCGCGATCTCCTCGCGCTCGCTCGCGATCGCCGCGAGGTCGGCCTCGGCGACGATCTCGCGCATCGAGCGCAGGCGCGCTCCGGTGCGCGTTCCCGCACGCACGCGCCTCTCGCGCGAACCCTCCCACATCCACCGCACGCCGCCGAGCCCGTCGGGGCCCGAGCACTCGGGCCACATCGGCATGTCCCACGGCGTGCCGTCGCCCGGGGCGCCGGGCGACGCGAGCGGCATCTTGAAGTCGTCGCGCTCGCCGCACGCGACCGCCACGCGCACCCCGCCGCGCAGCGGCACCGTGAACACCGACACGCCGCGCGGCAGACGGAGCGACCGCGCGCGCACGCCCACCACCAGGTTGTCGCCCCCGAGGTCGGCGCGGCCGATCTCGCAGCGGTCGAGCACGGCGCGCCCCGCGCGCACGCGGACGTCCCTCGCCACGGTGTCGAGCGCGACCGCGTGCCCGGCGCCATGCACGCGCCGCGGCGGCATGGGGTCCGATTCCGCGCGAAGGCCGAACCGCGTGACGTGCGCGGCGGATCCCGCGAGCGACGCGAGCATCTCGCGCGTCGAACCCACGTGGAGGAACGACCCGGACCCGGTGACGCGGCACGCGAAGCGCCGCGTGCGCATGGCGGCGTGCACGGGTGCCAGGGCGCGGCGAAGCGCCGGGTCGACCGGCTCCGGTCGCGCTGCGCACCCGCGCGCCGGCGCGAAGCCGCACATCAGCTCGCGGTACAGGTCCACGTGCGGCAGCGCCGCGCGGGCCGCGCCGTCGGCGAGCGTCCCGCGCCTCACGCGCACGCGCCCGCCGCGGCCGCGCACGACGCCGGCCGCGGCCATCAGCGCGCGCGCCGCGTCCGCGTCGAACGACACGAGCCCCGTGTCCACCAGCGCGCGCCCGCGCGCGTCGAGCGCGCGGGCACGGCGCATGGCATCCACGGAGGGCTTCTGGAGGAACGCGCGCACCCGCCCGCGCGCGTCGGCCGCGTACACGCCGTGCCGCATCGCGCGCGCGGCGGGCGCCCGCTGCGCGACGCCGATCACCCCCGGGCCGTCGAGCGTCACGGGATGCTGCCGCAGCCCGATCACGCAGTCTCCGGCCGCCACGAGCACCTCGCCGCCCGCGCGCGGCGGGAGCGACAGCAGGTCCTCGAGCAGCAGGTCGAGCACCGTCCCGCACCGCATGCCGGGCGCGGCCATGGGAAGCGACGCGAACAGCTTGCCCTCGGCGGCGTAGGCGGGAAGCCGGCGCGAATCGCCGCCCGAGTGCAGCACCAGCACGCGGCGGCCGTCGAGCGCCGCGCGGTCGCGCCGCATCACGGCCGCCAGCGCCAGTACCGTGGCCGCGCCCGAGCCGATCCGGGCGTCGCGCGCGTCGGGCACCACCAGCGTCCGGCACCCCGGGGGCAGCGCCCCGCGGCCCGAGCGTTCCTTCAACTGCATGCGCACGGCCTCGGCCTGCCGGCGGTTGGCGGTCGTGATCACCAGCCAGTCGAGGGTCGCGTTCGTGCCGGGTGCGTGCACGCGGTCAGGTTACGCTCGGGCCATGAAGCGATTCGCGCAGGCCATCGACCTCGTCGACGACCCCGCCTTGATCCAGGAGTACGAGCGCGCCCACCGTGCGGTGTGGCCCGAGGTCGAGCGCGGGCTCAGGGCGATCGGCATCCGGCGCATGCATCTCTGGCGGCTCGGCACCCGGCTCTTCATGCAGTGCGAGGCGGACGACGGCTTCGACCCCGTGCGCGACTACCCGCGGTACGCCCTGGACCCGCGCACGCGCGCGTGGGACGAGCTCATGCGCCGGTACCAGCGGCCCGCGCCGGGCGCGCGCCCGGGCGAGTGGTGGGCCGCGATGACCGAGGTGTACGCGCTCGACGCGGGCGACGAACCCCCGCGTGCGTGAGCGCCGCCGCGTGCGCCGCCCGCGCCTCGCGTGCGGCGCCGCCGCGTCGCGTCATCGATCCTTCGTCGCGTGCACCGCTACTTCCGAGAGCAGCGGGCATGCCCGCGCGTCCAGGATCTCGACGCGCACGGCCGGCGCCTTGGTCCGCGGCACGCGCACGATGCGTCGGTGGCCCACCGTCGTGCCCTCCGCGAGCGTGCGCCAGTCGCGGCGATCGTTGCCGCTGCCCGGCCCCGCGGGAATGCCGATGCGCCACCTCCGGATGCGTTGGCCCAGCTCGATCGGCTCGGCGAGCACCACGCGGTCCCACTCCGCGGCGGGGTCGAGCTCGACCTCGATCGACGCCTCGCGCACGGCGTCGTCGGTGGCCCAGTACGTGCGGGGGTCACCGTCGACCGCGCGGCTGCCGCTGAACGTCGGGTCGCCGAGGGGCTCGCCCGCCGGGCGCGGCCGGTCGCCGCGCAGATTGGTCACGGCCGTCGTGCGCCCGCGCGCGAGGTCCGTTCCCGGGCCGTACGTCAGGTCGATGAGCCTGCGCAGCCCGCGCACGGCGTTCGCGTCGTGCTCGTGGATGAGCCCCCGGCGATCCACCGGGAAGTTGAGGTGGAAGTTCGCGTTGTGCCCGACGCTGCGCTCCCACAGGTC
>CAYSFS010000040.1:0-17749 GCA_964430235.1 uncultured Chitinophaga sp.
TCTCGATCCTGCCGTTCATCGAGTACGAGTACGGCATCTGGCACCCGATCGGCGGATGCAGCGCGCTCATGCGCGCCATGGCCGATGCCTGCACCGAGATGGGCGTGGACGTGCGCTGCGGCGAGCCCGTCGAGCAGGTGCTCTTCCAGGGCAAGCGCGCCAGCGGCGTGCGCGTCGCCGGCCGCCACGAGCGGCACGACCACGTCGTGGTGAACGCCGACGCGGCGTGGGCCCTCAAGAACCTGGTCCCGGCCGAGGTGCGGCCGCGCGCCCTGAAGGACGAGGCGCTCGACGCCAAGCGCTTCAGCTGCAGCACGTTCATGATGTACCTCGGCCTCGAGGGAACCGTCGACCTGCCGCACCACACGATCTACACGTCGCGCTCGTACGTGCGCAACCTGCAGGACATCTCGCGCAACGGCACGCTCAGCGACGACCCGTCGACGTACGTCTGCAACCCTTCGCGCATCGACCCGACCCTGGCGCCCCCCGGCCACTCCTCGCTGTACGTGCTGGTGCCGACGCCCAACAACAAGGAGGGCGAGTGCAACGTCGACTGGCACTGGGCGCGCGGGGAGCTCCGCGAGCGCACCCTTCGCCAGCTCGAGGACGTGTTCGGCCTCAAGGACATCCGCTCGCGCATCCGGGCCGAGCACCTCGTCACGCCCGCCGACTGGCAGTCGGAGCGCATCGCGCACGGCGCCACCTTCAACATGGCGCACAACCTGGGCCAGATGCTCCACCGGCGCCCGCACCACCGCGTGCAGGGCATGGACAACCTGTGGCTCGTGGGAGGCGGGACGCACCCGGGAAGCGGCCTCCCGGTCATCTTCCTGTCGGCCGAGATCACCTCGCGGCTGATGTGCGCCGAGGAGGGCCTCCCCGACCCGGTCGGCCCGGCCGCCACGGGGCTGCGCGCCGCCGCGACGGCCTGACGCCCGCCGCCCTCACAGCACGGTGCGGATCGCCCACAGGTCCGGGTACATCGGCGCGAACAGGGTGCTCCGCAGGTACTCGGCGCCGGACGAGCCGCCCGTCCCCTGCTTGAACCCGATGGTGCGCTCCACCATCTTCACGTGGCGGTAGCGCCACTCCTGGAGCCCCTCGTCGAGGTCGATGAGCCGCTCGCACGTGGTGCGGACGTGAGGAAGCTCGCGGTACACGCGCACGAGCGCGGCCTGCACGTCCGCGTCGGCCGCGATCGGCTGCGTGACGTCGCGCGCCAGCGCCGCCGGCGGGATCGCCACGCCGTTTGCCGCAAGCATGCGCAGGAACGCGTCCCACACGGTGGGCTCGCCGAACGCGCGCTCGAGCGCGGCGCGCTCGGGCGATCCCTCGGCCTGGATCGCGATGACCCGCGGGTTCTTCTTGCCCAGCAGGAACTCGAACGCGCGGAACTGCCAGCTCTGGAAGCCCGACGCGCTCTCGAGGAACGACCGGAAGCTCAGGAACTGGACCGGCGTCATGGTCTCGAGGACGTCCACCTGCCCCACCATGGTCTTCAGGATGACCAGCATCCGCCGGAGCGTCCCGCCGGCGGCCGGGAGGTCGTTCGCCGCGAGCGCCTCGCGCAACCGACGGCCCTCGTGGACCTGCTGCTTGAACCACAGCTCGTAGACCTGGTGGATCACGATGAAGAGCATCTCGTCGTGCTCGGGGCCGTCCGACACCGGCCGCTGGATCGAGAGGAGCTCGGGGATGCGCAGGTAGCTTCCGTAGGTGATGGGGGTCTTGGTCATCGGTGTCCGTGAGGGGTGTTCGTGTGTTCCTCGGTCCGGGGGCGGTGCCGCAGGCGACGGTCCCTTACCGCCCGATCGTGCCGCGCGCGCCCTCGACCGAGAGCGTGCCCTTCGCGAGGTCCCATCGGAACGCGTGGGCGCGCGCCGGCGCCGCGGTCCCGCGCCGCACCACGGTCGCGAGCCTGCCGTCGCCGCCGCGCGCGAACCCGACCTGGGTCGGGACGTCGAGGTCGAACTCGTTGGCCTCGACGTCCATGTCGCCCGTGCGCACGGTGACGCGGCCGTCCGCGCGCACGCGCGTCAGCTCCGCCGGACCGCCCAGCGACAGGCCGCCGTCGGCCGGTCGCGGCGCCCCGCCGGCCTCGACGCCGCGGACGGTGGCGATCATGCGGTCGGCGTTCACGGTTCCCGTGGCCGCCGACGACTCGCCCAGGTGGTCCATCACCACGTCGCGCTCGAGGGTGATGCGCGACGTGCGGTCGGCCATGCGCTCGAGCGAGAGCGAACGCTTCCACGAGAAGCGCGTGGTGCCGTGGGGGCTGAACGGGCTCTTCGGCGCGTCCGCGCGCGCGGGCTCGGCGGGCGGCGGCGGGTCGAACACGAGGAGCGTGCCCGCCCCATCGACCGACGCACCGCCGGACGGGCCGTCGTAGGAGACGTTCGGGGCGTTCATCCGGAAGAGCCGTGGGTCGCCCTCGCGGCGCGCGTCGGCCCATTGGCGCGCCTCGAGCCGGACGTTGCCGACCGCGCGCATCGCGCCGATCGCCTGCGCGTCGCCGGCGCCCGGCGCCGCCGCGGCCCGCGACGCGAGCGGCGCCCCGCCGCGCGGCAGCAGCTCGATCTGCACCTCGTCGGCGTCGAGCGCCTCGGCCTCGCGCGCCTCGCGCGAGGCGCGCACGCGCACGCCTCCCTGGAGGAGGAGCAGCCCGCGGTCGGGCGTCCCGTCACGCGACTTCACCGCGCCGTCCGCGTAGGCAAGCGACTCGCGCCACGTCGCCTGCATGCGCGGGACGCCGCCCACGCGGGGGCGGCCGACGCGACCCTCGGCGCGCGGCAGCACCTCGTCCCTGAAGCCGCTCGCACGCCCGGGACCGAGCGCCCCGAGCCGCGCGGGCATCTCCTGCACGTTCACCTCGGCGAGCTGGTCAAGCACGAGGTTCCCCCGGATCACCATCACGTCGGGCCCGACGAGGCGCGCCGAGCGGCCCGCACCGTCGCCCTCGAGCCGGGACGCGAAGACACGCGAGCCGTCCGAGAGCGCGAGCTCCACCGGTCCCTCCGCGACCACCTCGCCCACGTCGCTGCGCATCGCGCCGTCCGCCGGCGCCGCGGCGCCCGGCCTCGGCTCGACGAAGGTGGCGCGCAGGCTCGAGGCCCACAGCGTCTGGGCGTCGTCGGCCGCCATCACGCCGCCGGTCGCCGTCAGCGTGCGGGGCTGTGCGTCACCGGCCGCGTTCGGGCTGAGCGCGATCTCCACCTGCTGCGCCTCGAAGCGTCCGCGTGACTCGCCCAGCCCGCGAGCACGAACGCCGCCTGCGGCCACGATCCGGCGGGGGACGTCCTTGCGCCCCTCGGGGCGGGCATCCACGGCGAGCGTGCCCGACTCGAGTTCGAAGTCGGTTCCCCTCGCCTCGACGTCCCCCTCGAAGTCCGCGCCCCGGAACGACCCCTCCGCATCGCCCGTTCCCGGCGCGAGGCGCAGCGACATCCGCCGCGCCCAGGAGACGAGCAGCGGCTTCGATCCCGCGCCGCCCATCACGATGGTCCCGGGCCCGTCGCTCGAACCCGTGCCGGCCATGCGGTCAAGCGTGAAGCGTGCCGCGTCGAGCGTGAAGTCCGGGTTCCGCACCGACGCCGGCTCCTCGGGAGTGCCCTCGAGCTCCATGCGCTCGACCACCGACTCGAACGTGGCGCGCCGCGCCACCACCACCGTCTCGGACAGCGAGTCCTCGATGCGCGCGGGCGTGCCGGTGACGGTCACGCGCACGGCGTCCGGCGCGCCCAGGGCCGGCGTCGACGCGTCGGCGGGCACCATCACCAACCGACCCTTGAACTCGATCTCGACGAGGTCCTCGTCGTCGGCCCGCGCACCCGCGCCGAGCGCCGCGACCGCGAGCTGCGCGCGCGGCGAGCCGGCCCCGCCCGCCGCGACGGCGTCCGACGACGGCCCGCCGAACGGCCCGGTCCACGCGCCGGCGACGCCGAGCCCGCCGCCCTCGCGCATGCGGAACACCGCGCGAACGACGTCGCCCAGGACGGTCGACACGCGGGTTCCCTCCCAGCTCGTGACCGACACGCCGCCGTCCATCGTGAGTTCGAACAGCCGCCCCGCGTCCTTGGCCGGCGGAGCCGACGCGAGCGCGATCGCGGGCACCCAGCCGCCGTGCGGCGCCGATGCCCCCCACGCCGGCGCGTCCGCCGCGGCGCGGCGCCCCTTGCCCATCCCCGCCGCGGTCCGGTTGATCCGCAGCGGCGAGAGCGCGCGGTCCACCACCAGGCGCTCGATGGAACCTCCGCCCGGCGAGAGCGTCATCGAGAGCCCCTCGCCGTCGAACGACACGCTGTCGCCGAGGATCCGCACCTGGCGGTCGCAGCGGACCTCGCCGCTCTCGGCGTCGAACGAGGCCTCGGGACACTCCACCACCACCTCGGGCGCGTCGCCGCGGAGGTCGACCGGCTTCCCGTCGCGCGGGCGATAGATCCTGATCACGACGTTGCCGACGAGCCGCCCGCTCTCGAGCTCGCGCCGCGGCACACGGGCGGTCATGGCGTCGCCGCGCATGGTGACGATGCGCCCGCCCTCGCCGTACAGCACGGCGCGCGGCGCATCCATCGAGAGCCGCTTGTCGGGCAGCGGGTCGATGCGCGCGGCGGTGTATTGCTGCTTGAGGTTGCCCTTGGCGTCGGCCACCTGCACCCACGCACCCTCGGTGAGGCGCACGGATTCCTGCGAGCCGAACTTGGGGCCCGAACCTGACCGCTCCTGCTCCGAGAGCGGCGTCGGGATCACCAACTCCGTCACGGGCGCCGCGTGCCGCCGCGTCGCGCGCGTCGGCCCCCGGGAACGCGAGTCGTGGAGCCACGCCGCGCCGACGATCGCGATCGACCCGAGCACGGCGAATGCGGTCCACAGGAACGGTCGCCGGCGGCGGCGTTCCCACCGGCGCTCGGCATCGGGGTCGGGGCGCGGCCCCGTGCCTGCGTCAGGCACTGCGGGGCCGGTCACTCCCCGCCTCCGGCACGCGTCCGGGGCCGGCTGCAGGGTCGAACATGGCCAACGCGTCGTTCCATCGGTCCTGGCTTCGGAGGAGGTGCTCCACCACCTCGCGCACCGCGCCGTGCCCGCCATGGGCGGAGGTCACGTACGCCGCCGCCGCGCGCACCTCGGGCGCGGCATCGTGCACGGCCACAGGGTAGCCACAGCGGCGCATGGCCGCGAGGTCGGGCAGGTCGTCGCCCACGAACGCAACCTGGGACAACGGGCAACCCGCCTCCCGGGCCACCTCCGCGATCGCCGCGGCCTTGTCGGCCACCCCCGCGTGCAGCCGTCGCACGCCGAGTTCCTCGAGCCGGTGCCGGACGGCAAGCCCCGCGCGGCCGGTGATGACCGCGACGTCGCCTCCGAGGCGGCGCCAGACGGCGATCCCGAGCCCGTCCTTCACGTTGAAACGCTTCGTCTCGTGGCCCATGTCGTCAAGGGCCACCGTGCCGTCGGTCAACACCCCGTCGACGTCGAGGCACAGCACGCGGATGCCCGCGGCGTGCCCGGGGGCGCTCACTTCGCGGCGCCCTGCAGCGCCTTCAGCCGCTTGGCCAGCCGGCTCTTCTTGCGCGCCGCGGTGTTGCGGTGCATGGTCGAGGTCGACGAGACCTTGTCGAGCACCGCCGCCACCTTGCGGAGCTCGGCCTCGGCCGCCTTCGCGTCGCGGTCATGGACCGCCTTGTCGAAGGCCTTGATCTGGTCCTTGACCCGGCGCTTGCGCCAGTTGTTGAGGGCGTTGCGCTTGGCGTTCTGTCGGACGCGCTTCTTGGCGGATTCGGTGTTCGGCACGTGCTTCCTTGGGGTTCGGTCGAGCCGCACAGTATGCCACGATCCGCCGCCGACGGCAACCGACCCGCCGACGCGCCCCGGCCCTCGTCCCGGCGGGGGTCCTGCACGCATTCGGATAACCCGTCGCCCGCGCCGGGTCTCGGCAACCGCCCGCCCCCGTGGATGCGTAGTCTCCACTTGACGCGGATGCCCGGTTTCCGGACACTATCGCGTTCACCCGGCGCGGGCACCCCGCCCCCGCCTCGCCTTGGAGGTCCGTCAGACCATGAATCAGCGCACGACCGGCCTCGTGGTGGGCCTCGTCACCTTCGTCATCCTCACCGTCGGGCTGCTCGCCAGCACGATCTACTTCCACCTCGAGGCGCAATCCGCGCTGGGAGCCAAGAAGCAGGCCGAGGACGCCCGCTCGGCGGCAGCGTCGGCGTCGGGCAAGGCGGACGCGGCCTACAAGCAGCTCGCGAACTTCGTGGTCGGCGACGCCGACGTCACGCCCGGCGAGGACGCCCTGGCCAACATCAAGAAGTCTCTTGCCGCCGAGGACGTCGCGAACCTGAAGGGCGAGCTCGACACGCTCCGCAGCGAGCGCGAGCAGCTGAAGCAGGACAACCAGAACCTCAAGGCGCAGGTCGCCGCGGCGGACGCCGCCGCAGACGCCGCCCGCACCGAGGCGGAGAAGTCGGCCGCCGCCGCGAGCGCCGCCGCCAAGCGCGTCGACGCGGACCTCGGCACCTACCGCACCTCGGTCCAGAAGTACGAGACCGACGTGAAGAGCACCGTCGACTCGATCAGCAAGCTGCAGGACGAGATCGACCAGCGCCGCCGCACCGAAGTCGCCGAGCTCCAGGAGAAGATCAACGCCGAGAGCGTCTCCAAGGCCACCCTGCAGACGCGCGTCGGCGAGCTCGAGAAGACCGTCGATCAGTACCGCATCAAGCCGGAGAACGCCGCGAGCCTCGCCGACGGCCGCATCATCGACGTCGGCAGCCAGAACGGCGAGGTGTTCCTTTCGATCGGCTCCAAGCAGCGCGTGCAGCCCGGCATGACGTTCGACGTCTACGACTCGCCCGCCTCCATCCAGTTCAACCCCTCGAGCGGCGAGCTGATCCCCGGCAAGGCGCGGGTGCAGGTGCTGAAGGTCGACGAGAACACCTCGACGGCGCGCGTCATCCCCGAGAGCCGCCGCACCGGCGCCCGCACGCGCCCGGTGGTCAAGGACGACGTGATCGCCAACGTCATCTTCAGCCCCGACTACCGCTACAAGTTCCTGGTGCACGGCCTCTTCGACGTCGACAACGACGGCACGGCCACCGCCGCCGAGGCGGAGTTCGTGCGCGGCCGCATCAGCTCGTGGGGCGGCGAGGTCGTCTCCGGCGACCGCCTCCGAGGCGACCTCGACTTCGTGGTCATGGGCGTGCGGCCGACCGAGCCGCTCGACCTCCCCGCCAACGCCGACGAGGGCCAGTACACCGCCCACTTCGACCTCAAGCGCGCGTACGAGACGTACAACGCGCTCTTCACCGACGCGCAGGCCGCACGGGTCCCGGTCCTCAACTGGAACCGGATGCAGGTCCTGACCAACGAGGGTCGCTGAGCCTCCGGGCGCGGCCTCGATGGGCGCCCGGCGCACCCTTCCCCCTCCCGTCCGGACGGCGGTCGCGCTCGCGCAATACGGCGCGGCCCGCTCGTTCGAATGGCTCTTCGGCGCGTTCCCGCCCGAGCAGAACCTCCGCACCGCGGGCGTGGTGGCGGACGCATGGGCCGCGATGAACCCGCACCGGCTCGCGCGCGCCGCGGGCAACGTGAGGCGGGCGTTCCCCGCGCTTCCCGAGGCCGAGGTCGACGCGCTCGCGCGCGCCAGCGTGCGCTACATGTTCCGCACCTACATGGTGGACGCGTTCCAACTGCCACGGCTCCTCACCGAGGAGACGTGGCCGCGCCACGTCGACCTCGACGAGGCGCGCCGCGGCATCGAGACGATGATCGGCGACCGCCCCGCGATCTTCCTCGCACCGCACGCGGGCAACTGGGAGCTGCTCGGGTTCTTCCCGACGCTCATGGGATTCCGCATGCACGCGCTGGCCCGGCCGCTCGACAACCCGTACCTCTGGGCGTGGGCCCTCGGGAAGCGGCAGGCGCGCGGCATGCGCGTCATCACCAAGTACGGCGCCACCGACGAGCTCCAACGCATCGTGTCCGACGGCGGCAGAATCGCGCTCATCGCCGACCAGGACGCGGGCCAGGACGGCGTGTTCGTGCCCTACTTCGGCCAGATGGCCAGCGCCTACAAGTCGGTGGCCCTCCTCGCGATCCGGTACGAGCTTCCCATCGTCGTGGGCGTCGCACTGCGCCACGGGGCCGGCTTCCAGTACCGCGTCCACACCACCGACGTCATCCGGCCGCAGGACTGGGCCGACCAGGAGGACCCCGTCTTCTGGATCACCGCTCGATACAACCACGCCATGGAACGCGCGGTGATGCTCGACCCCGGGCAGTACCTGTGGATCCACCGCCGGTGGAAGAGCCGTCCCCGCTGGGAGCGTGACCGCAAGCCGATGCCCGAGCGCGTGCAGGCGAAGCTCCGCGCGCTCCCGTGGCTCGCTCCCGGCACCATCGACCGCCTGGTGGCCGACGCGCAGCGGGTGGCCGAGGGTGCTGCGGCGTGACCGGCGGGCGCGCGAGGCTCGAGGGGGTCCGCGTGCTGGTCGTCGACGATGACGCGGACATCCGCGAGGCCATGGGCCTGGCGCTGCGGTCCGAGGGAGCCACGGTGGAGGACGCCCCCGACGGGAGCGTCGCGTCCCATCTCCTGGCGGCGCACCGGCCCGATGCGATGGTGCTCGACCTGATGCTCCCGGGCCAGAGCGGGTTCACGGTGCTCGAACGGGCCCGCGCCGGCCCGGCACCGGTGCCCGTCGTGATGGTGACGGCCAACCGCGGGCAGCGCCACGCCGAGATGGCGCGCTCGCTCGGCGCCGCCGCCTACCTCGTGAAGCCGGTTCCGCTGGCACGCCTCGTCGACGCGGTGGCGGCCGCCGCGGGCAGGTGACGCCCCGGCCTGCAGCCGCTATCGTTGCCCCTCACCCCCCGAACCGCACGATGCCGATCGCCTCCTACGCCATCCACCACCGCACGAAGTCCGAGGACGGCGCGCTGCGGCCGATCGGCTCACGCGCCGAGGTGTTGGCGGCGCTCGAGGTCTGCAACACGGCGCCCGACCATCCGGGCGGGAACGTCCTGTACGGCCCCGGGCTGCAGGTGCACCTGCTCCCCGGCGAGGACCCCATCCGGCAGATGAGCCTCCTGATCACCGAGCAGGACATCGCCTGGGAAGTGATCTCACGCATGCGCCACCAGTTCGGATGGCGCTTCACCGACCTCGAGACCGGCGATTCCTGGTGACCGCGCGACGGGGCCGGGGCCGCCGTCTCACTCGAGCGGTTCGCTCTCGATGCCCGCGTGCTCGCCGGCACGGTGCTTCTCGACGTAGCGGCGCACCCAGTTCTCCCAGGTCTTGCCGGCCGCGGTGTCCTTGCCCGTGAACTCGATGCGGCGCACGCTTGCGCACGCGACCGTCCGCTTTGCGCCCGTCGCCGCCTCGATCACGCGGAGCACGGCGCCGGTGGGTGCGTCGCGATGATCGAAGACGAAGCACTCGACCCGCGAGCCGTCCTCGAGCGCCAGCGTCACGTCGCCCCGGTAATCGAACGCCTCGCCGAAGGCGCGCGCGCGACGGTCGGCGGGGAGGGAGGACAGGTCGACGACGGCGCCTTGGCCCATCGAGTTCTCGGTGGTTTCCATGGTCATGCTCCGCCCTTCGGATGGGTTCGGCCTGCGCTGCGCCGCGCGTCCTCGGCGGCCGCGCACAGCAGTTCGTCAAGCTCGCGCACCAGCGAACGGGCCTCCGCCGCAGCCGCCTCGAGGGACGTGGATCCCCGGACCTGGCGCATCGGATCGATCCGCTGGGCGTCGGCAAGCCGGCGGTCGAGGGCCGCCGCCTCGGCTTCGAGCGCGGCGACCACCGCGCATGCCGCGGACAGGGCCGCCAACCGGGGATCGTTCGCGGGGAGGTCCGAAAGCGCGGAAGTTCCCGCAAGCCGCAACGGTGCGTCGGTGGTGCGTCCCTCACCCGCAGGGGCTTCGGCCAAGGGCTCGCGTTGCTTCGGTCGGGTCGGGGTGGCGATGTCCATGCGTGAACGACGGGTGCGGGTGGAGCCCATTCAGGCTCCGTCGGCCCGCCGTCCATGGCGGGCAGTGACTTCAATCATACGCCACCCGGCGGCCACTCCTCACCTGCTAACCTACCAATAACACCATGCGCTGCCTCGTCACCGGCGCGGCCGGATACATCGGGTCCCACACCGTGCGCGAGCTGCTCGGCCGGGGCGCCTCGCGCATCGTCGCCGTCGATTCGCTCGAACGCGGCCACCGCCGCGCCGTCGAGGCGCTCGAGCGCATGGCGCCCGGGAAGGTGCGCTTCGCCGGCGTCGACGTCCGGGACCGAGCTTCGCTCGCGGCGCTCATGCGAGAGGAGCGGCCGGAATCCGTGCTCCACTTCGCCGCGCTGACGCTTGTCGGCGAGTCGGTGCGCCGGCCCTCGGCCTACTGGAGCTGCTCGGCGGGCGGCACCGCAAGCCTGCTCGAGGCGATGCGCGAGGCCGGCATCGAGCGACTGGTGTTCTCGTCGACCGCCGCCACGTACGGCGTTCCGCAGTCGATGCCGATCACCGAGGACACGCCCCAGCGGCCGTGCAACCCGTACGGCTCGGCGAAGCTCGCCTGCGAGACCATGATCGCCGAGGAGGCCGAGGCCGCGCGCCGCGACGGACGCGGGTTCGGCGCGATCCTGCTGCGCTACTTCAACGTGGCCGGCTGCGCGTCGGACGGCACGCTGGGCGAGGACCACGATCCCGAGACGCACCTGGTGCCGTCGGCACTGCAGGCCGCGCTGGGAGCGCGCCCCGCGCTCGAGATCTTCGGCACCGACTACCCCACGCCGGACGGAACGTGCATCCGCGACTACGTGCACGTCGAGGACCTGGCCTCGGCCCACGTCGACGCGTTGCGCGCGCTCCGGCCCCGCGAGTGCCGCGCGTTCAACGTCGGCATCGGGCACGGCTTCAGCGTGCGCGAGGTGCTCGACGCGTGCGAGCGCGCCGTGGGGCGACCGATCCCCGCGAACGTGGCGCCGCGCCGCGAGGGCGACCCGCCCGAGCTGCGGTCGGACCCCGCGCGCATCATGCGCGAGCTCGGCTGGGCGCCGCGCCACCGCACGCTGGCCCCGATGGTCGAGAGCGCGTGGCGCTGGATGCAGGCGAACCCGCGCGGCTACGACGATCGCTGAGGGCTGCCCGTCTCAGAGCGCGAAGCTGAGGCCGACCCAGAGGTCGAGCCCGTTGAAACCCGGGTTGTCGCTCGAGGTTCCCGCGTTCGAGACGTGGTACCAGCGCACCGACACGTAGGCGCGCGTGCCTTCCCATGCGTCGACGGTGGCGCCGACGCCGGCGGACGGCGTGAAGTTGAAGTTCGTGCCGCCGGCGGGCACCGGGCCCGAAGAACCGATCATGCCGCACCCGCCGCTCAGGAAGACCGACCACGTGTCGGCCGCGAACAGGTGCCAGCGGAGCTGCAGGTCGCCGCCGAACACGCCGGCGCCCGAGGCGCCGGTCTCGGCCGCGTACCCCGCGCTGCCGTAGAACGCGAGCTCGAAGTCGTCGACGAAGAACCACGCGATGCCGAGGCGCCCCTGCCCGATGTTCGTGCCGTCGAGGTTGCCCGCCCAGTCGCCCTCCACGTTCAGCCGCAACGAGTCCTTCGCGCCGAAGCGCGTCACGGCGGCGGCGGGCGCCGCGTCGGACACCGGTGCACCGGTTTCGCCCGCATCCGGCCCGAGGAGCAGTGCGCGTGCGTCCGTGGCGGTGGCGGCGGCGCACGCCCCGGTCGCGGCGAGCGCGCACGCGGAAGCGATCATCGGCAGGTGACGGACGCGAACCGAGGCGCGGGTGGGCATCCGTGAAGTATGGGCACCGCGCGTACGGCGCGCCAATGCCCGCAAAAATGCCGCCGTCGGACGCTCCGACACGTCCGACGGCGACGGATCGTCGGCCCCGGACGGATCCAGGACCGCGAAGAAGTGGCAGGCTCGCACAGGCCCCCGGGCCAGAGGAACAGTATCGTTCAAACCGCCCCTCCCGGCCCTCTTTCCAGGCGGGAATTCCTGCGGGATTTCGCGATTCCGTCGGTGGCCGAAAACTCGCCATGACCCGTCCCGACCCCGAAAACCGCATTCTGATCGCCGTGGCGGCCTTGGTGCGCCCCGGGCCGGTCGGCCCGCCCGGCGCCGGCCGGGAGGTCCTGATCGCCCTGCGCCCCCCGACGGCCATCCGGGGAGGGGTGTGGGAGTTCCCGGGGGGGAAGGCCTCGGCCGGGGAATCCGCCCGCGAGGCGGCCGCGCGCGAACTGCTCGAGGAGACCGGCGTGGCGGTCGACCCGGCGCTCGGCCGCGAGCTCGGGACGGTGGACCAGGACGACCCCGCCCTGCCCGCCGAACGCCGGCTCCGGCTCACGCTGGTCGCGTTCGACGCACCTTTGGGCGCGACCCCGCGGCCGCTTGCGTCGGTCGAATGCCGGTGGGAGCGCGTGACGGCACTCGGCGACTACGAGTGGCCGGCGGCGAACCGCAGGCTCAACGCCATCCTCGCCGCCGCGTGCCGGTGAGTCACCTGCCCTCGGGCGTGGCCACGGGCCGGGGCGCCGGCGCGTCGGGCGCGACCGCGGGCATCGCGTCCACGGAGCGCCGTGCGGCGCGCGCGCGGTCAAGCACGCCCGCGTTGGCGTCGGCATCGGGCACCAGGTCGAAGTGCCAACGCTCGAGCCGGTGCAACCTTGCCGGCAGAACCTCGGCGACGAGGTCCGCACCCATGAAGTCCCATGCGGGCATGTCGGTGGTGCCGCTGCCGGCCACCGACTCGTAGCCCTGCAGGCGCAACCGGACGTCGTACGTCCCGTCGAACGTGAACTGGATGCGCGCCGGCGTCCTCCCGACCTCGCGGCCGTTCAGCGTGAGGATCGCGCCGGGCGGCGTCGTGGTCACCTCGATCTCGCGGCGGACGCAGCCGCCGAGCGCGGCGCCCGCCGCAAGCACGCCCATCGCGGCCGCGCGGGCGGCCGGGTGACGGGCTTCGTGGCTTCGCGTGCGCATGCCCGCAGGCTACTACACTCCCCCGATGCCGTTGCTCGAAGCCGAAGGGCTCGTCAAGAGCTACAACGACCGTCGCGTGGTGGACGGCGTCGGCTTCACCGTCGGCGAGGGCGAGATCGTCGGGCTGCTCGGGCGCAACGGCGCCGGCAAGACCACGAGCTTCCGCATGACCATCGGGATGATCACGCCCGAGGCCGGGCGCGTCGCGTTCGCCGGCAACGACGTCACCATGCTGCCCATGTACCGGCACGCGCTCGCGGGCATGGGCTACCTCGCGCAGGAGCCCTCGGTGTTCCAGCGCCTCACGTGCGAGGAGAACCTGCTCGCGATCCTCGAGCTGCAGCCCCTGTCGAGGGCGCAGAGGAAGGAGCGCGCCCGCGAGCTGCTGGCGCAGTTCCACCTCGAGCACAAGGCGGGCGAGGAGGCGAGGACGTGCTCGGGCGGCGAGCGCCGGCGGCTCGAGATCGCGCGTGCGCTGATCAACCGTCCCCGCATCCTGATGCTCGACGAGCCGTTCGCCGCGGTCGACCCCCACACGGTCGAGGACCTGCAGCAGGAGGTGCGCAAGCTCACGTCCGAGGGCATCTCGGTGCTGGTGACCGACCACAACGTCCAGCAGACGCTCCGGATCTGCGACCGTGCGTACATCATCCACGAGGGCCGCAACCTGCGAGACGGCCTCCCGAAGGACATCATCAACGACCCCGTGGTGCGAAACGCCTACCTCGCGAGCACGTTCCGCGGCGACGAGTTCGGCTGAGCCACGGCTCCCGTGCGATGCGCGGTCAGCCGGCGGCCTGCACGCGCTCGACGCGGATGCGCTGGACCGCGGCGGGCGTGGCCTCGAGCACCGTGAAGCGCATGCCCGACTCCGTGAAGGCGTCGCCGGCGCGCGGGATGGACCCGAAGCGCGAGAGCACGAACCCGGCCACCGTCTCGTAGCCGTCGTCCTCGGGGATCTCGAGCGCCAGCGCGGCGTTGAGGTCCGCCACCGGGGCGTGGCCGCTGGCCTCGATCGCGCCGTCGGCGGCCGTCCAGAGCGTGGGCGCCGAGTCGGACGCCGGCTCGTGCTCGTCGCGGATCTCGCCCACGAGCTCCTCGAGGATGTCCTCGATGGTGACCAGGCCGGCGGTGCCGCCGAACTCGTCGACCACGATCGCCACGTGCACCTTGGACTGCTGGAAGTCCCGCAGCTGCTCCTGGATGGGCTTCGACTCCGGCACGCGCATGGGCTGGCGCAGGAGCGGCCGCAGCCGGAAGTCCGAGCTCGGGCGGCCGAGGAACCGCACCAGGTCCTTCACGTAGAGGATGCCCTGCACGTGGTCGAGGCTGCCGGAATGCACCGGGATGCGGGAGTGGCCGCTGCCGATCGCGAACTCGCGCACGGCCTCGAGGTCGTCGGTGTAGGCGATCGCCTCGATGCGGGGCCGGGGCGTCATGACCCCGCCGACGGTGGCGTCGCCGAGCGTCACGGCGTTCTCGAGGATCTCGGCCGCGTGCTCGTCGATCAGCCCCTGGCGCTGCGTGTCCTCGATGGCGCTCACCAGCTCGTCCTCGCTGCGCTCGCCCGGGTCGGCGCGGCCGACGGACGAGCCCACCGCGCGGTCCACGCCGCGCGCGAGCGCGCGCACCGGCAGGAGCGCCGCATGGAGCACGTGGAGCGGCAGGAGGAACCGGGCGATCACCGCGGCCGGGGCGTGTCGCGCGAACGCGCCCGCCGCCACGGAGGTGAACACCCAGAGGAGCAGCACCGCCACCGCCCACGCGGCGACGAGGCGCTCGACCGTGAGGGGTTCGTCGAACCCGGCGAACGCGGCGAACACGCAGGCCACGAAGCCGATGCGCAGCACCGTCCGCGCGAAGGCCACGGCCCACTCGACCTGCTCGAGCCGGCCCAGCATCCACGCGCCGCGCGCCGAGCGGCCGCGGGCCTCGAGCTCGCGCTCGAGGGCGCTCTCGCTCACCTGGACCAGCGACAGCCCGATGGAGGCGAGCACCCCCGCGCACGCGAGGAACGCGCCCGCGAGCGCCAGAAGGACGGCCGTCGGCACGCTCACGGTGCGCCCTCCCCGGCCTCGAAGAGGCGCCCGAAGCCGGCCGCCTCAAGGATGCGGTCCTCCTCGGCGTGCATGCGCGCGTGCGACGCGGGGTCACGGTCGTCGTGGCCGCAGGCGTGCAGCAGCGCGTGGAGCGCATAGAGGAGCAGCTCGCCGCGCATGCCGTGGGGGAGCGCCTCGCCCCGCCGCGCCGCCTCGTCCACGCACACCGCCACGTCCGCGTCGATCGGCTCGCCCGGGGCGTTCTGCGCGAAGGTCATCACGTCGGTCGTCTCGTCGATCCCCAGGTGCCGCGCATGGAGGGCGCGCATGCGCCCGTCTCGAACGAGCTCGAGCTCGGCGCGGGCCACGCGCGCGGGAAGCATCGGGACCACCCGGCCCAGCGCGTCCTGGAGCCATGCCCGGTCGTGCGGCGGAAGGCCCGCGAGCCCCTCGCCGCCGAGCGCGATGCCGTCGGGAAGCGCGGCCACCACCCGCTCAGCGCCCCGCCGCCGACACGTAGACCGGCACGAAGCGCGGCGAGACGCGCTTCTCGAACTCTGGCCGGAACTTGTTGACGATGGTGCGGATCGCCCAGTTGTTGCCGTCCGCCAGGCCGCAGATGGTGGTTCCCGGCGTGAGGCCCATGGACCCCGCGACCTCGAGCAGCACGTCGAGGTCCTGCGTGGTGCCGGCGCCGCGCTCGATGCGGGTCAGCAGCTTCAGAAGCCAGCCGCTTCCCTCGCGGCACGGCGTGCACTGCCCGCAGCTCTCGTTCTTGAAGAAGCGGCTGATGTTGCGCGCCACGGCCACCATGTCGGTGTCCTCGTCGAAGACGGTCGGGCACGCGGTGCCCAGGCCGAGCACGTCGTACTTTCGGCCGATGTCGAAGTCCATGGGCGCGTCGTACTGGTCGGTGCCGAGGACGCCCATCGAGACGCCGCCCGCGATCGCGGCCTTGAAGCGCTTCCCGTTGCGCATTCCGCCGCAGTGCTTCTCGACCAGCATCCGCAGCGGGATGCCGAGCTCGAGCTCGTAGACGTTCGGGCGGTTGACGTGGCCGCTGACGCCCATGAGCTTGGTCCCGTGGCTCGGCATGCCGCCGATCGTGCTCTCGACGCCGAGCCTCTTCCACCAGTCCACGCCGTGCTCGAGGATCGGCACGACCGCGGCGAGCGTCTCGACGTTGTTGATGATGGTCGGCCGGCCGAACAGGCCCTTCACCGCGGGGAACGGCGGCTTGACGCGGGGCCATCCGCGCTTGCCCTCGACGGCCTCGAGCAGCGCGGTCTCCTCGCCGCAGACGTAGGCACCGGCCGAGCGGTGGAGGACCACCTCGACGGCGTGCTTGCTCGCGCCGCGCAGCAGGCCCTGCTTCCCGAACACGCCGTTGGCGTAGGCCTCGTCGATGGCCTTCTGGAACACCTTCGCCTGGTGGTGGTACTCGCCGCGGATGAAGAAGTACGCCACCTGCATCTGGCAGGCGTAGGCCGCGATGGCGATCCCCTCGAGCACCGAGTGGGGATCGAAGTCGACCAGCAGGCGGTCCTTGAAGGTGCCCGGCTCGGCCTCGTCGCAGTTGATGGCGAGGTACCTCGGCCCCCCGTCGGCAGGCGGCAGGAAGCTCCACTTGAGGCCCGCGGGGAACCCGGCGCCTCCGCGGCCGCGGAGGACCGCGCCCTTCACCAGCTCGACCACCTCGGACGGCTGCATCGAGAGCGCCTTCTCGAGCGTGCGGTAGCCGCCGGTGGCGACGTACTGCTCGTAGGACACGGTGGCGCGCCTCGAGCGGTCCTCGGGGATCCGCTTGGTGAGGACGGGAGCGGGCTTGAAGTCGGCTGCGGTGGGCATCGGTGGTGCTCGTCGTTCGTTCAGTGGCGTGCGTCGTTCGTGTCGGGCCCGTGGCCGGCGTCGCCGGTCCCGGGCATGCTCGGCGGCGGCGTGCCCGGGGGCAGCACCACCTCCTCGATCACCGTCCTTCGGAGCGTGACGCCGTCCGGCCGCCGCTCCTCGGTCGTCTCGCGGCGGACCTCGGCCTTGGCGGGCGCGTTCGGGTCCGTGCGGACGGCGTCGACGATGTGCCCGAGGAAGGCGCCGATGCTCCGTGCGAGCGGCGGGTCCTTCGGGCGGTCCATGTCAGTGATGGCCTCCGTGGCCGGCCGCGTGCGCCGGCTCGGCGCGGCGCGCCTCGTCGATCAGGCGGTCAAGCGCCGCCGCGTCGAGGTTCTCGTGGAGCGTCTCGTTGAAGAGGGCCACCGGCGCCGTGTCGCAGCTGCCGAGGCAGTCCATCGCGAGGAGCGTGAACCGGCCGTCCTCGGTCGTCTCGCCGGGGACGATGCCGAGCCGGTCGGAGGCGCGGTCGAGGAGCGCCTTGCTGCCGCAGCCGCACTGCTCGCAGGCGATCGAGTGGCAGACGCCGATCGTGACGACGCCGCGCCGCTCCACCGTGAACTCGTCGTAGAAGCTGACGGTGTCGAGCACCTCGGCGGGGCTGATCCCGAGGAACTGCGCGACCTCGAGCTGCGCCTGGTGCGGGACGTACCGGTACGCGTGCTGGACGTCGTGCAGGATCGGCATGAGCGCGCCGAGGCGCGTCGCGTACTTCGGGAGCACGTGCTCCGTCCAGCGCTTCTTCATGGCATCCGTGCAGTAGGGCTCGCTGCGCCGCTCGATCTGCATGGTGCCGGAGGGCTTGGTGGGCCAGGCCATGGGGTCCTCGTGTGGG
>CAYSFS010000041.1:0-2739 GCA_964430235.1 uncultured Chitinophaga sp.
TTCCCTCATACCCTCGCAACGCTTCCAAGTGGGTTCTGCGGTGATCGCGGTGAGGCGATCAGGACGCCAAGAGTTCCCTTTTCCCAGTGTCCCTTGAAACGGTCATGTCGGGCCCTTTCTCCCAACACAGACCAAACCTTGGAACCACTTGGTGGTTGCTGGCCCTTTTCGGCTCCCTTTTCCGAAAGGGGTTACCCGCAGTATGTCATGGATCCCGGGGCGTGCAAGTGTTCGCGGCGGGTTTTTCGCGCGGAACGATTCCCGGAGCGGGTTCCGTCCGGTAAGGGCTCCTTGCGGCCCGCCGCCCGCAAAGGGCGCCGTGCGCGCGGGCCTATTCTTGGTCGCGCGCCCATGCGCCTGTTCCTGATCATGTTCGTGGCCGCGGCATGGATCGGGGGCGCGCTCGCCTCCGCCTGCCCGGCGTCGCCCCAGGCCACCTCGCAGGTCCCTCAGGCCGCGTGGTGGGACCGCACCGCGCCCCGTCCCGGGGCCCGGCTTCCCCAGAGCCGTTTCTACGTCATCCGGAGCGACCTCCCCGCCGACGACACCAAGCGTTGGGCCGACCTCCTCGACACCATGTACGACGAGTACACGCGCCGCCTGGTGCAGCGCGTGGGCATGCGCCGTCGCAGCCCCGACCACCCGAACGTCTACATGTTCGCGCGGCAGCAGGACTACCTCGACACGCTGCGCACGCAGTTCGGCGTGAACGCCACGGGCTCCGGCGGCATGTTCTTCATCACGCCGCGCGGGTCGGGGCTCGCGTTCTTCGTCGAGAACCTGCCCCGCCAGCGCGTGGCGCACGTCGTGCAGCACGAGGGCTTCCACCAGTACGCGCACGCCTTCTTCGGCAACGAGCTGCCGCCCTGGCTCAACGAGGGGCTCGCCGAGTTCTTCGGCGAGTCCGTGGTGGAGGGGCGCTCGGTGGTCGTCGGGCAGGCCAGCCCGGCCGTGGTGGACCAGGTGCGCACGTCGGTCGAGCAGGAGAGGACGATCCCGTTCTCCGACATCCTGCAGATGGACGACGCGCGCTGGAACGGCGCGGTGCGCGCGGGCAACGCGCGGCAGCAGTACATGCAGGCGTGGTCGATGGTGCACTTCCTGGTCTACGCCGACGACGGGCGGTACGAGCCGTACTTCACGAACATGCTGCGGCTCCTGAACGACGGCGTGAAGCCGTACGACGCGATGCGCCGCGCGTTCAGCCTGGATTCCGAGCCCGAGTTCCGCGCGTTCGAGGCGCGGTGGAAGGACTACGCGCGGGACGCGAAGCCCGGCGCGTACGTGGCGGCGCGCGGGCGGCTCGAGTTCCTCGCCGAGGGGATCCGGGTGCTGTGGTCGAAGGGCCTCCGGCCCACGACGATGGACGAGCTCAAGTCGGCGCTGCGCGAGGAGAAGTTCCGCTGGACCGCGTCGGCGCACGGGTACACGATCACGCTCGACGCGAAGGACGACGCCAACTTCGCGGTGCCCGACGACGAGGTCAACGCGAAGCCCCCGACCATCGAGCTCGTCGCGCAGAAGCCCCCGAAGGCCGCGAAGGAGCGGAAGCTCTGGCAGGAGCATCCGCTGCCGCCGATGCTCCGCACGCGCGGGCTCCGCCCGAACGACGTGGGCATCGCCTGGCGCCGCGACCCGTCGGACCCGGCGACGTTCCTGTTCGACGTGGTGGTCGACTGACGCGGCCGGCCGCCGCCGCGCGCCCGTGCCGGGCCTTGCGTCACCGCCCGCGCGCGTCGGGGTAGTCCCACTGCCGGCCGGGCTCGTATCCGAGCAGCGCGTACAGCTCCTTGCGCGTCTGCATGCGCGGCAGCGACTCGCGCACGCTCCCGTCGCGCCGCAGCGCGGCGAGGCCGCGCGCGACCTCGCCCATCGCCAGGCGCATCATGCTGAGCGGGTAGATGACCACGTGGTAGCCGAGCTCGCCGAAGCGCCCGGCCGTGATGTCCGGGGTCTTCCCGAACTCGGTCATGTTCGCCAGCAGCGGGCCCGGGCAGGCCTTCGCGAAGTCGGCGAACTCCCGCTCGCTCTGCAGGCCTTCGGGGAAGATCATGTCCGCGCCCGCCTCGCGGTACATCGCGGCGCGCCGCACGGCGTCGTCGAAGCCGGTGACGTGACGCGCGTCGGTGCGCGCGATGATCACGAAGTCGGGGTGGACGCGGTGCGCGGACATCGCGCGAACCTTGTCGGCCATCGCCTCGGCGGGCACGAGGTCCTTGCCGTCGAGGTGGCCGCAGCGCTTGGGGAACACCTGGTCCTCGACGTGCAGCGCGGCGGCGCCGGCGCGGCCGTACTCGACCACCGTGCGCACCGCGCACTCGACCTCGCCGTAGCCCGTGTCCGCGTCGGCGATGACGGGGATGCCCGAGGCGTCGACGATCTCGCGGATGGTGCGCGCCATCTCGGTCAGCGTCACGAGCCCGATGTCGGGGTAGCCCGCGACGTTCGCGGTCGCGCCGCCCGAGATGTAGCAGGCCTCGAAGCCCGCCTCGCGCACGGCGCGCGCGACGAGCGCGTTGAACGCGCCCGGCACCATCACGGTGCCTCGGCTCCACGCGTCGCGGAGGACGCGCCCGGGATGCGGCTTCGCGTGGGTCATGGGGTTCCTCCCGGCGCGGGTTCGGCGGGCGCGGGCGCCGCGGCGCCCGGCATCGGCGGGTGCACGGCGGTGGTGTCGCCCGGCGCCACCGAGGCCGAACTGCTGGCATGGGGCCTTGGGCAGCCCGAAGAGGCGCTGAA
>CAYSFS010000041.1:2749-17704 GCA_964430235.1 uncultured Chitinophaga sp.
GAGGCCTCGGTGCCGAGCGGCATCTCGGGATCGGGCCGGTGCGCCGGCGCGGGAGCCTCCTTCACGAAGCGGTACGCGCCCTTCGTCGAACCCCAGACCTGGTTGCCCTTGGCGTCGAACCCGCGGTCCCACGACTCGAGCTCGCCGGCGGTGAGCGTCACCTCGCTGGTCGCGTAGGCCGCGCCGCGGAGCGCGCTCGCGCACCCGTCGCCCTGCGTCGAGCCCGACATGCGACCCGGGCCCGCGTAGCGCAGCACCACGCTGCATCCCGGGCGCACCGCGAGCAGCGCGGGGTCGAGCGCATTGAACCGCGCCACGTCCTTCCATGCGCCGGCCCACGCGAGCGGGTCGCCGGGAAGCTCGTGGATGATGCTCTCGGCGGTGCCGTCGGGAAGCGCCGAGAGCCGGTAGATGCGCTGGCGGTACGGTTTGTCGAGGGCGGTCGCCATCGCCTGCTCGACGTAGAGCCACGGGCCGTCGAGGCGGTCCGGCCAGATGCGGACGACGTGGAGCCGGACGTCGAAGAACGCGGGGTCCGCCGCGGCCTGCGCGGCGCTCGAGTAGTGGCCGCACAGCCACGCGGAGGCGTCGGCGACGGGGTCGAGCGCACCGGCCTCGCGGGGCCCGGGGCGGGAGTCGAGCGGACCCGCGTCGACCACCGGCGGGCCGTCGCACGCGGCGAGCAGCGCGAGGGCCGCGGCGGCCGCCGAGCAGGCTCCAATAACGGTCGCGGCTCGGGAGCGAAGGGGCGGGGCACTGTCGGCGGGAGCGTTCATCCGGGGCACGATCGTACTGTCGCGACCGGGGCGGGCGGTCGGCGTGCGCGCATGCCCGCTACCATTCGGTGCTCTCGCAAAACGTCGTCCGCACCGCTCGAACACCGAGGATTTCGACCATGGCCACCGCCGCTCCCGCCAACCCCGTCCCGACCGCCAAGCCCGTCGACACGCGCGGACTCGCGAACCAGGTGGTGGGCGAGACCAAGGTGTGCGCGGTCACCCAGACCGAGCTGATCTACCGCGGCTACGAGATCGCCGACCTCGCCGAGAACGCCACGTTCGAGGGCGTCGCGCACCTCGTGATCGTGGGCCACAAGCCGACCGACGCCGAGCTGAAGGCGTTCGACGCCGAGATCAAGTCGATGCGCGCCGTCGAGAAGGTCGTGATCGACCAGCTCGCCGCCGTCGTCAAGGCCGCGCCGACCGCGCACCCCATGAGCCTGCTCCGCACGGGCGTCAGCATCCTCGGCCACCATGACGCCGAGTGCGAGTCCAACGCGCCCGACGCCGAGCTGCGGAAGTCGAAGCGCCTCCTCGCGAAGATCCCGACCCTCATCGGCGCCATCCAGCGCACCATCGAGGGCAAGCCGGTGCTCGAGCCCGACAGCTCGCTCGGCCATGCCGCGAACCTCATGTGGCTCATGACCGGCCGCAAGCCCACCGAGCTCGAGGCGCGGATCATGGACGTGAGCCTGATCCTCTACGCGGAGCACGACTTCAACGCCAGCACCTTCACCAGCCGCTGCATCGCGAGCACCGAGAGCGACATGCACAGCGCGGTGTGCGGCGGCATCGGCGCGCTCAAGGGCCCGCTGCACGGCGGCGCCAACGAGATGGCGATGGAGATGCTCAAGGACCTCGACCGCGACTGCGCCGGCGGGAAGATGACGATCGACGCCTGGATGCAGCGCGCCTTCGCCGAGAAGCGCAAGCTCATGGGCTTCGGCCACCGCGTCTACAAGAACGGCGACCACCGCGCGGGCATCCTGCGCCGCTGGGGCCTCAAGCTCGCCGAGCAGATGGGCCCGAGCGCCAAGAAGTGGTTCGACATGGGCGACCAGGTCCAGGCGATCATGCTGCGCGACAAGAACATCCACCCGAACGTGGACTTCCCGTGCGGCATGACCTACTTCATCATGGGGATCCCGGTGCCGCAGTACACCCCGATCTTCGTGGCGGCCCGCATCACGGGCTGGTGCGCGCACGTCATGGAGCAGCACCAGAACAACCGCATCATCCGCCCGCTGGCCGAGTACCAGGGCGCGATGAACCTGAAGTGGTGAGCGCGGGGCCGGTGGCCACGCTCCTTTCGCCCATCGATCTCCGCGGGCTCGCGTGCCCGAACCGCGTGTTCATGGCGCCCCTCACGCGCCAGCGGGCGATCCCGCCGGGAGACGTGGTCGGTGAGCTGCAGGCCGAGCATTACGCGCGTCGCGCGTCGTACGGCCTGCTGATCGCCGAGGCGACGTGGATCGCGCAGGAAGGCAAGGGCTACCCCAACACCCCCGGCATCCGCACGCCGGAGCAGGTGGCCGCGTGGCGCGGCGTGACCGACCGCGTGCACGCGGCCGGCGGGCGCATCTTCCTGCAGCTCTGGCACGTGGGCCGCGTGAGCCACCGCGAGTACCAGCCGGGCGGCGGCCCGCCCGTGTCGAGCGCGGCCGTCGCGTCGAAGGCGATGATCACGCTGGTGCGCCCGGACGGGACACGCGAGCGCGTGCCGGCGAGCCTGCCGCGCGCCCTGCGCGCCGACGAGATGCCGCGCGTGATCGAGGACTACGCGCGTGCCGCGCGCAACGCGAGGGACGCGGGGTTCGACGGCGTCGAGGTCCATGCGGCGAACAGCTACCTGATCAACCAGTTCCTCTCGGGGACCCTCAACACGCGCGACGACGCGTGGGGCGGATGCGTCGAGAACCGCATGCGGCTCCTGATGCACGCGACGCATGCCGCGGCCGAGGCGTTCGGGCACGCGCGCGTGGGCGTGCGGCTGTCGCCGCTCGGCTCGGTGTCCGACCTTCCGACCGCGCCCGACGACCGCGAGCTCTACGTGCGTTGCGCGCGCGAGCTCGGCCGCGCGGGGTGCGCGTACCTGCACCTCTTCAACCACTTCTGGGCCGAGAAGGGGTGGGACGGGCCGTTCGACCTCCCGCTCGCCCGCGAGATGAAGCGCGAGTTCGGCGGGCCGGTGGTGATGAACGGCTACGGAAGCGACGTGGCCGCCGCCGAGCGCGACGTCGCGCGGGGCGTGGCCGACGCGGTGGCGTTCGGCAAGCTCGCGACGAGCAACCCGGACCTGCCCGCGCGCATCGCGCGCGGCGAGGAGCCCGCCCCGTGGGACGAGTCGACGTTCTACGTCGGCGGGGCGAAGGGGTACGCGGAGTAGGGGGCGTGCCTTCGTATCATCTGAAGGTCGGGAAGTGTTCTTGGATGAAGGCAATCTGAACTTGGGGGTTCAATGTCCGGGCGCGTTTCACTTTCAAAGACGGATCGAGTCGAGGGCGCGGGTGCCGAACTGCTGGCGCTTTGCCAGACCGTGACCTCTGACGGCGGACTTGAGGACCGGGAGATCGTGGAGCTGGCGAAGTGGCTTCGCTTGAACCAGAAATCGCAAGTCCCTGCCGTCCAGTACCTGCTTCCAATCGTCGAGGAGATCATCAAGGATCGGAAGGTGACCGATGAGGAGCGCGAAGCGCTCTACAAGGCTCTGGAGAAGGTCCTCCCGGTTGAGTACCGCGCGATCGCGCAGATGCGTCGGAAGGAAGCGAAAAGGCGTGATGTTTCCTTCGCACGCGCCGAACGTAACCAGGATGCGGTTATGGACCGCATCGACATCATGGTGGCAGGCGTTGCCTATGAAGGTCGCGCAGATGTCGTGCGGCGATACGTCACCCCAGGGCAGCAGCTGACGATCGCCCGTGAACCATCGAATCCCTTCAGTCGTAATGCCTGCCAGATTCGCATCAGGAATGGCGCGATGATCGGCTTTGTTCCGGAGAGCCACGCTTCATCGCTTTCAGTGATGCTTGATGGCGCTTGTAGATACGAGGCAGTCGTCAAGAAAGTGATTGAAGGGAGCTCCTTCCCGATTCCTGTTGTGGTCATCGATGTCTATGGGCCGCAATGCACTCGGCCTTCCGCACGTCTCGCGGAGCGTGTGATTGGCCAGCATCGCACGGGAATGCGCCCGGAGCCGGCGCCGCAGCACGGTGGCGGAATCGTGTCGCGGATCTGGCGAGCTTTGCGCGGCGGCTGAGGCTGCGCACTCCTTGCTCCCGCCTTGCCGCGCGGGCTTCGCGGTTCAAGAAGTACCGCCGAACTCCGGGAGTCGTCCCGCACCTTGCCCCATGATGCACATGCGAGCGGCGCAATCGTGCGTCGCACGCGCGTTCCCGCGCGCACGACTCGCGGTCTCCTTGCTTTCATGAGTAATCACATTATGATTACGTACATGCCGCCGATTCCGGCCAAACTCGTTGCCATCGGCAATTCACGGGGGGTCCGCATCCCCAAGGCGATGATCGAGCAGGTTGGCCTCGCCGACGAGGTCGAGCTCGAGGTCGTCGACGGTGCGATCGTCATCCGCCGCAAGCGCCGCCCCCGGGAGGGTTGGGCCGAGGCGGCGAAGCTCCTCGCCGAGCGCGGCGAGGAGCTGCCGCCCGAGATCCTGGACATGACGGAGACGGAGTGGATGCGCGACCATTGGAGGTGGGAGTGAATCGCGCACCGCGGCGCGGGGAGGTCGTCTTCGCGCGACTCGGGCCCTCCATCGGTGCGGAGATCAGGAAAGTGAGGCCGTGGGTCGTGGTTTCCCCGGACGAGCTGAACGCCACGCTTGGCGCGGTGACGGCCGTACCCCTCTCGACCGGCAGCCATCCGTACCCATTCCGGGTGCCTTGTTCCTGGCGCGGAACACGTGGGCACGCGATCGTCGACCAGGTGACCACATTCGACGTCTCGAGGATCGACCGCATTGCCGGCGAACTGCCGGGAGCCGCGGTCTCGAAGGTCCTTGCGACGCTTCGTGAGCTGTTTGCCGAATGACGCCCCCGGACGCTCAGCCGCCCGCCGCCGCCGCCTCGATCCTCGCGACCACCGACTGCGGGTCACGCAGCCACTCCGCGCTCCACGCGCGCACGGTGCGCCAGCCGAGCCCGCGCAGCACGTTCCGCCGCAGCAGCTCGCGGTCGGCCACCGTGGCGCCGGACTGCCAGAACGGCCCGTCGAGCTCGACGCCCACGCACCATCGCTCGGGGTCCGTGCGGTCGCGCAGCGCCAGGCTCACGCGGTAACCGCTCGTGCCGACGTGCCGGTCGACGGTCCACCCGCGTGCCTCGAGCGCGCGGGCGATCGATTCCTCGACGGCGTCCGGCCGGCCCGCGTGCGCCGCGGCCGCGTCTCCGTGGTCGGTCACGCGTGCGGCACCCGTGCCTCCGACCGCCGCCGCGACCGCCCCGCCGCCCGCGCGCTCCGCGAACTCCAGGAAGTCGCGCAGAAGCCGAACGCCCGTGGCGCCGCTGCGCGCGAGGTCGATGTCGCCGGCGCGGATCGTGCTGAACACGATCATCTGCTCGCGCGCGCGCGTGATGGCGACGTTCAGCCGGCGCTCCCCGCCCGCGCGGTTCATCGGCCCGAAGTTCATCGCGACCTTGCCTTCCGCGTCGCGTCCGTAGCCGATCGAGAACATCATCGTCGCGCGCTCGTCGCCCTGCACGGCCTCGAGGTTCTTGATGAGCACCGGCTCCTCGAGCGCGCCGACCGTCTCCCGCACGGCTTCGTCGCCGTCCACCAGCTCGTCGAACAGGTCCTGGATCAGGGTCTGCTGCGCCACGCTGAACGCGACGACGCCCATGGAGCGGTTCGCGGCGCACGCATCGGACGAGCGCAGCCTCGCCGCGAGCTCGGCGACGACGGCCTTCGCCTCCTCCGGGTTCGTGCGCGTCCTCGACCGGTCGTACGTGCCCGCGACGTGCCTGAGCGTCGTGCCGAGCCGCGGGTGGGCGCGGAACGCGGCGGGGAAGGTCTGCAGCTTGCCGCCGTAGATGTTCGCGTTGCTGAAGGCGATCAGGCGCTCGTCGCGGCTGCGGTAGTGCCACCGCAGCATGAGCTCCGGGAACCGGCTCGCGACGAACTCGTCGAGCACGCTCTCGAGCTCCTCGAACGCGGGCTCGTCCTCGGCATCCGATCCCGCGACCGCGCCCGCGGCCGGGTCGTCTGCGCCGCCGGCCGCGTCGAAGAAGCTCGTGGGCGGCAGCTGCCTCGAGTCGCCCACCACGATCGCCGAGGTCGCGCGCGAGAGCGCGCCCAGCGCGTCGGCGAGCGGCACCTGCGATGCCTCGTCGAACACCACCAGGTCGAAGGGCGGAAGCTCAGGGTCAAGGTGCATCGCCGCGCTCAGGGGGCTCGCAAGCACCACCGGCTTGACGGCGGCGAGCGCATGGCCCGTCTGCCGGATCAGCGTGCGGATCGACCGCCGCGGCCGCTGCAGCGCGCGCAGCTCGGCCATGCGCGAGAGCTGCTCGCCGAGCCCCGGCGCGTTCGAGGCCTCGAGCGCCGCGAAGCGCTGCTTCACCGCCGCCGCCGCGCGCCGCGCGACCGACGCGCGCGACTCGTCGAGCGCCCGCGCGTAGGCGTCGGCCATCCGCTCGGCGGTGCCCGCGTCGAAGCCGCGGAGGCACCCGAGGTTGTCCCTGAGCGACCTGAGCCACGCGTGGAGCGCCGCGCGCTCGGCGGCACGCTCGGCGCGGTCGCCGCCGTCGGTGCCGCGCGCGTCCACCGCCCCGCGCTCGATCGCCGCCACCAGCGGCGCGAGCCCCGCATCGCTCGCGGCGCGGGCGGCCTCGCGCCACGCGCTCCACGCCGCGGCGCGGGGCAGGGCCGTGGACCACCTGCGCGCCTGCTCGGCCGCGGAGGCGAGCGCCGGGCACGCGGCCGCGCCCCCGACGAGGTCGATCTCGCGCACGGCGTCCGCGAGCGTCGCGGCGGGCGACGCGTCGCCCGTCGCGGAGGCGGCGCCCGCGCCCGTCGCGCCCGCCCCGCCGATCCCCGCGACGGCCCGCTCCACGCCCTCGAGCGCCTCGAGCGCCCGTTGCGCGCGCGCGGCATCCGACGGCGACGCGCCCGTCGCGGCGGCCATCCGCGCGCGCGCGTCCGCCGCGGCCGCGCGCGCCGTGCGTGCCTCGGCCACCAGGGCGAGCAGCGATTCGAGCGACGCGCGGTCGCTCGCGAGCGGCCGAGGCGCGTGCACGGCGAGCGCCCGCGCGATGCCGCGACGCGCCCACCATCCGAGCGGCCAGAACCGCGCGCCGCGCGTGCGCAGGTCCGCCACGATCGGTGCCGGGTCCACCTCGAGCACGCCCGCATCGAGCCGCCCGTCCGCCCGGAACGCCTCCTGCGCGCGGTCGTCGCGCACCGCCGCCGCGATGTCCGCGCGGACGCGCTCGCGCGCATCCGCCCAGGGCGCGCCGCCCGCGGCCGCCGTCACGACGGACGCCGCCGGAGCGCCCGACTCGCGCGCCGCGCGCAACGCCTGCGCGAGCGCCCCGAGCGCGCGCAGCTGGCCGGAGCGCCGCAGGTCGCGCAAGGGGTGCCGGTCGAGCGGTTCGCCCGCCGCGGCGCGCGACGCCGCCTCGCCGGCCGCACGCGCCGACGCGAGCATGCGGTCGAGCGCCTCCTTCGTGAGCAACGCGTCGACCGTCGTCGAGAGGTCGATGCCTCCGTGGTCGACCGGTGCCGGGCCATCCGCGAGCTCCACGAGCCTCCGAGCGGCCGAGTACGCCGTATGTCCGCATGCGCGCGCCGCGGCGGTCGCGTCGCGCAGTTCCGCGAGCTTCGCGCGGTCGGCGCTCGCGGGCGGGGCCGCGGCCGAGCGCGGCGCGCGCTCGAGCGCGTCCCATGCCTCCTTCACCTGCGAGACGAATTCCGCCCGCCCGCACTTCTCGGGGTGCAGGTTGAGCATCCAGGGCCCCAGCCCGGCGTCGACGAGCCGGCGCGCGACGACGTCGAGCGCCACCTGCTTCTCCGCGATGAAGAGGACGCGCATGCCGCCCGCAAGCGCGTGCGACACGAGGTTGGTGATGGTCTGGCTCTTGCCGGTGCCGGGCGGGCCCTGCAGCACGAACGAGCGACGTTCCCCGGCCGCGAGCACCGCCGCGAGCTGGCTCCCGTCGCACGGCAGCGGCAGCGCGAGCTGCGCGGGGTCACGCTCCTCGAGCGCCACGTGGCCGATCGCGGCGGGCGTGCCGCGCCGCTCGAGCACGGTTCCCACGATCGGGTGCGCCGCGAGCTGCGCGCGCCGGTCGCGGATGTCGGTCCAGATGGGCCACTTTCGGAAGTCAAGGCACGCGACGTGCGACTCGAAGCGCACGCCCCAGCCCGAGAGCGACGCGGTGCGCTCGCGCAGGCGATCGAGGATCGCGCGCACGTCGATGCCGGTCTCGTCCTCGGGGACCTCGGACAGCCCGAGGTCGAGGCGATGCCGCTGCCTCAGGAACTCGACGAGCGCCGCGTTGAGCGTGATGTCCGCCTCCGCGCGGCGCACGCGGCACCCTTCCGCCTTGCTGATGCGCTCGATCTCCAGGGGCACCAGGATGAGCGGCGCGCGGCCGGTCTGCCCGGTCTCGGGGTCTGCGTGCTCGAGCGTGCCGACGACCAGGTACAGCGGGTTCGCGCCGGTCTCGTCGAGCGTGCGGTGCGCCCGCCGGAAGAGCTCGATCGCGTCCGCCGCGCATCGGTCGGCGGGCACGCGCATGCGCAGCGACCCGCGCGCGAGGTCCGCGAGCGCCTGCGCGCGCTCCTCGGCGAGCTCTCCCGCGGCGGCCCGCAGCGTGAACCACTTCCGCGACGGCGCCGCCACGGCGTCCTCCACGGCGCACAGCGCGTCGAGGTCGCCCGCCGCCACCTGCATCGACTGCCGCGTGGGCCGGAAGTTCAGCAGGCGGTTGCGAAGCGACAGGTCAAGCAGCCGCGAGAGGAGGGTTTCGAGGCGGTCCCCCGGCATCGCTCACTCCGGCTCCACCAGCGGCACCTCGCGCTGCATCCACGTGCCGTACTCGACCGACCAGTCGTTGCCGAAGTAGCCGGCCTCCACGACCGCCTGCGAGCCGTCCTTCAGCATCGACGCGCGGAACGCGACGAGGTCGGGAATGCCGACGCCGGCGACGAACACGGGCGTGCGCATCGCCGCGCGCCAGCCGAGCTCGCCGGTCGCGGCGATCACGCCCACCTGGCCCTGGTCGCAGTCGGCGCGCGGAAGCACGAAGAACGCCGCGACGTCGTCGCCCGCGTGCGTCGCGACCGGCCCCTTGAACGAGCCTCCGCGCACGTCGACCGGGGGGTTCGCGCCGAGCACCGCGTCCCACGCCGAGTTGTGGTCGTGGTTTCCGTAGAGCACCACGTTGCGCCCCGCGTACTCCTTGGCATCGAACGCGCGGTCGAGGACGATCTCGAATCGGCCGTTGCCGCGCACCCACCACTGCTCGGCGTCGAAGCGGGCCTTCGCCATGATGAGCGCGTCGGCACGGTCGTCGCCCTGCGTGCCGACCACCGCGACGAACCCGTGCGCGAACGCGTTCTTGAACGGGCCGCCGCGCGCGGGCTTCTTGTCGCCCGGCGGCACCGGCCCGGGGCCCGCGCCCGCGAGCACGTCGCCGAAGGGAAGCCACCTGACGTTCCCGTCGTCGGCCACGCGCCGCTCGAAACGGACATGGATGCGCGGCGCGCGCTGCGGCGCCTCGAACCGCTCGCCGTCGATCTCGTAGCGGACGACGGCCGCCGCGGCCGGCGCGTCGGCCGCGGGCGCCTCGAGCGGCGGCGCGAGGTCGAGCATGGCCACGTTGCGCGTCGAGACCTTCACGGTGCGCGCCGCGCGGTCGAGCTCGGCGTCGACCGACGACACCGACATCGGCAGGTCCTGCTGCTGGACGCGCACCCACGCCTTGCGCTGGCTCACCTGCGGCGACACCGTGCGGAACGACACGCGGTCCTGCTCCTCGGCGGGCTTCATCGCGTGGCGGAAGAGGAACTGCGTCAAGGGCGGCCAGTCGACGCACTCGTTCCCCCACCAGTGCCCCGCGCCCGCCTGCTCGAAGTACTCGAAGTCCGGGTGCGGGAGCGCCGCCATCTGACGGAACATCGTGCGCGCCTCGGTGACCGGCACGTTGTCGTCGGCGTCGCCGTGCAGCACGTAGATGCCGAGCGAGCGGAGGTTCTCCTTGAGGGCGAGCGTGTTGCTCGCGTTCGCCGCGCGGCGCAGCATCTCGACCGCGGGGCTCCTGCTTCCCGCGGCCCCGCCCGCGCCCGCGCCGACGTAGCTCTGGAAGCTGATCCACCCGGCGCTCGGCGCGATCGCCGCGAACTCGCCGGGGAAGTGCGCGCCCAGCTGCCAGGTGCCGTGGCCGCCCATCGAGTGGCCGGTGAGCCACGCGCGCATGGGGTCGTTCGGCAGCTCGCCGCGCGCGTGCGCCGCGGCCTCGGCGAAGTCGATGCGGCCCCAGTCCTCCCAGTCGAACCCGAACGGGCGGCGGTTCGTGGGGCACACCACGTGCGCCTCCTTCTTCGGCGCGTAGCACGCGGCCTGGCCGCTCGCCTCCACGCCCGCGCCGTGCAGGCTGTAGAGGATGCCGGGGAGCGCGTCGCCGCGCCCGGCCGTCGAGGGCACCACCGCGTAGTACTGCACGCTTCCGTCGATCGTGCTGAGGCGCGTGACGTTGCGCCGGTCGGCCGGCGCGACGGTCCGCAGCGCGACGTCGCGCGCGAAGAGCGCGTTCCCGTCGGCGTCGACGAGCTCCACCTTCGCGGCGCGCACGGCGCCTGGCTTCCCCGCGCCCGCCGCCCGGACGAGCGACGGCAGGGCCACCTTCTTCACCGTGAGCGCCGGCATGTGGTGCAGGTCGACCCATGCGGCCGCGTCGTCGAGGTCGCTCCGCACGCGCACGCGCGCCCCGCGCAGGGGCTCCGCGGAGGCGTTCACGACGACCACGCCGACGGGGCCGTCGGTGTCGCTTCCGGCGACGAGGTCGGGGACGAGCACGTCTCCCGCCGCCACGAACGCGGGCGCGGGCGCCGGCACCAGCCGCGCCGCGAGCCGGCCGCGGCCCACGGAGAACAGGAACTCGTTCGTGCCGGCCTTCAGCGCCACGGGGAGCTGCACGAAGCCCCACGAGTACGGGTCGCCGCCGCGCGGGTTGCCGTTCACGAAGACGCTGCCGTGCCCCGAGGCCTCGAGCAGCATCACGCGCGCGTCGGGCACCTCGACCGTCGAGAAGATCCATCCGCCCGCGAGCGCGTCGCCCGCGGGCGTCCCCGGCTCGCCCGTGAACGCGCCGTCCGCGCCCGCGCGCACCGCGGCCCAGGAACGGGGCGCGCCGCCCGTGCGCGCGCCCACCGGCATCCAGGCGGGAACCTCGCCGGCCTTCGGCGTGCCGAACGTGCCGCTCACGAGCGCGAACTCCGCGGGGTCGATCCGAAGCAGCGTGCGCGAGGCCGACCGCGGCGCGTCGACCGCGATCGCCAGGCCCTGGTCGAGGGGGATCGCGCCGTCCTGCGCGGCGGCGATCGGGGCGGCCACGAACCAGGCGCCGAGCAGCGCGGAAAGCGCGTGAATCATGGGGCGCAGCGTAGCCGAGGGCAGGGCGCGCCGCGGCCGGGAGGGCGGCTACGCGGTGGCCTCGGCTACCTTCGCGTTCGGGCGCCCGTGCGCGCCTTCCGTGCCGACGTGCGTGCGCGCTTCGCGAGTCCCTTGGCGTCCGAGGCCCGCGCGTGCGCGCTCCGTTCGCGCTTCGCGCGATCCGCCTTCGACATGCTCCCCTTGCCCTTGGCCGCGGTGCGCCACACGCGCTCGACGAGCAGGACGACCTCGTCGATCGTCGCGCCCGCGGGGAGGGCCCGCGACTTCCCGGCCGCGACGGCCTTCACCTTGATGCATGACTTGCCGCTGAGGAACGGCTTCAGCTCCGCCGCGTGCTTCGCGATCGCGGCGTGGTCGCAGCAGTAGGCCACGATGCCCGTGGCGCGGACCGCGAACCCCCCGAACCACGCGCCGTCCCGCATCACGACGGGAAAGCCCGAGTACAGCGCGATGGATCCCGCGCCGAACGCGCGCCCGAGCGCGTCGCACAGCCGCTCGGCGAGCGCGCGGTGCTTGGCGGCGACGGTCCTCAGGTACGCGGCGCGGACGAACGGTGCGTGCGGTGCGGTGGGCATGCGGGCATTGTCGCAGGGGCGGCGGCCGTCCGAGTTCTACGGACGTCACGGCCGGGCCCGGCGTACCATTTCCGCCCCATGTCCACCAACGTCAAGACCATCGCCGTCATCGGGGCCGGGACCATGGGTTCCGGCATCGCCCTCACCGCCGCGCAGTCGGGCATCGCCGCCATCCAGGTGGACATGAGCGCCGCGCAGCTCGAGAAGGCGAAGGCCTACCACGCGAAGACCATGGCGCGCGCGGTCGAGAAGGGCAAGATGCAGCAGGCCGACGCCGACGCCGCGCTGAAGCGCATCTGCTACGTGGGGAGCATGGCCGAGGCGAAGGCCGCCGACTGGGCGGTCGAGGCCGCCACCGAGAACGTGGAGGTCAAGAAGAAGATCTTCAAGGAGATGCAGGCGACGTTCCCGGCGCACGCCGTGCTGGCCACCAACACCTCGAGCATCTCGATCACCGACCTCGCGAGCGCCGTCGGCGCCGACGCGCACCGCGTGATCGGCATGCACTTCTTCAACCCCGTGCCGGTGATGGCCTTGGTGGAGGTGATCAAGGGCATCGCGACCAGCGACGAGACCACGCAGCGCACCATCGACCTCGCGATCGCCATGGGCAAGACGCCCGTTCCCGCGAACGACCGCGCGGGCTTCGTCTCCAACCGCGTGCTGATGCCGATGATCAACGAGGCGTTCCACGCCTGGATGGGCGGCGTGGCGAAGCCCGAGGACATCGACCAGATCATGAAGCTCGGGTGCAACTTCCCGATGGGCCCGCTGCGCCTGGCCGACTTCATCGGCCTCGACGTGTGCCACGACATCATGATGGTCCTCCACCGCGAGCTCGGTGAGCCGAAGTTCTTCCCGTGCCCGTTGCTGAGGCAGCTGGTGCAGGCGGGGCGGCTCGGCGACAAGACCGGCCGCGGCGTGTTCGAGTACGCGAAGAAGTGACGGACGGGCGGCGCACGCCGCAGCCAACGGAGCATCGCATGGGCGTCCCCGCCGACCTTGATCACGTGGTGTTCGCGTGCGCCGACCTCGATTCGGGCATGGCGTGGGCCGAGCGAACCTTCGGCGTGCGCCCGTCGCGAGGCGGCGCGCATCCGCAGTGGGGAACGCACAACGCGCTGATGTCCCTCGGGCGCGATCGCTATCTGGAGCTGCTGGCGCCCGACCCCGGCGCCTCCGGGCCGGGACGGGACGCGGCACGACGACTCTTCGGGCTGGAAGACGGTGCGGCCGCTGGCGTCGGTGCCGGCACGGCCGAGCCCCGGCTGACCACCTGGATGGTTCGCTCGCGCACGATCGAGACGCTCCTCGGGAACGCGCTGCGCGCCGGCGTCGACCTGGGGCGGGTGCAGGCGGGCGCGCGGCGCCGGGCCGACGGGTCGGAACTGTCATGGCAACTGGCCGTGCCGCCGGCGCGGCCGCTCGAGGGCTGCGTCCCGTGGCTCATCGACTGGGGCTGGAGCGAGCATCCGAGCGCCTCGCTTGCCGCGGGCGCGCGTCTCGACTGGATCGAGGTCACCCACCCCGAACCCGCGCGCGTCCGCGCGGCGCTGGAGGCGATCCACTGCGGCGCGATCGACGTGCGCCCCGGCCCCGATCCCGGCGTGCGCATCGGCGTGGCATGCGCGCGCGGGGTGGTGGTGGTGTGAGGGGTCACCGCAACCCCACCACCTCCGCGTCCGCCAAGTCGATGGTCGGGCCGACGTGCCCCACGTCCCAGTCCGAGGTGGTCTCGACGAGCACCTGCGTGCCGCCGCCCTCGAGCGTGACCGCGGCCTCGCCGTCGCCGCGCGCGCAGCCGACGGCGAGCACCATGTGCGGCTCGTCGCCGTCGAAGCAGTAGACGAGCGCGAGCGGCATCGTCGCGTCGACGCTGCGGATGAGCGACGCCAGCAGCAGCGCCTTCGAGTCGCAGTCGCCGCCCTCGAAGAGCGTGGCGACCGGCGTGCGCAGGCCGCAGCGCATCTTGCCGTCCCGGATCAGGTCGTCCTTGGCGCCCTTGACCGGGCGGTACGGGACCGCGTTCTGCACGAAGCTCGTGAGCGCCTCCACGCGCTGGCGGGCGTTCACCGGAGCCCCGACGCCCCAGTACGCGCGGATCACCGCGCGGGCCACGTCCTCGACGGCCGGCACCGATCGATCGAGGATCCACTGGTGGTCCGGCATGATCCGCTCGGGCGTGCAGACGATCCCGTGCTCGGCGACCATCGCGGCCACCGCGGCCTCCACCGCGGCGCACCCGCCGTCCTCCACGGTGCACCGGATCGGCTCCATGGCGCAGGCGGGAAACCCGAAGTGCGCCTCGAGCGCCTCGCCGTACGTGCGATCCACCGCCACGCGGACCGTGTAGTCCGCGGGCCGGCAGTCCTGGCGCAGGTACTTGGTGCCCTCTTCCCGTCGGGTGATGCACGCGACATCGTCGCTCCATTCGGTGAACGGCACGAGGTGGCGCGACCCCCGCGGCGCGACGAACGCGTGATCGCCCTCGGCCCACGCACGGAACTCGGCGTTCTCGGGGATCGCCAGGGACCGCGCCAAGGCCTCGGGGTCGGCAGCCGGCGCCAACGCGGGCGCGCCGGGCGAGAGCGGAACGGCGGGCGCCGGCGTGGCTGCCGCCGGGCGTGGCGCGGCGCGGGTCACCATTCCCTTGCGGGCACGGGAGACGCGCGCGGGCGCCCGCGCGCCGCTCGGCGTCTCGCGCGGGGCGACCACCTGCGGCGCCGAGCTGCGCGGGGCGCTCGAGGACTGGGCCGGCGCGGTTGCCTCGGGCACGACGAGCGGCACGGCGATCAACGCGGCGAGGGCGGGGCGCATGGGCATGAGTCTAGGTCGGCGCGCACGGGATCCCCACGCCGAGCGCATGCCTCGGGCGCGGCCGCTTGACGGCATGCACCCGTCCGGCCACCTAGAATCTCCGGACTATGGCCCACCACGATCCCTTCAACGCCCGCGCCACGCTGAAGACCCCCGC
>CAYSFS010000042.1:0-17668 GCA_964430235.1 uncultured Chitinophaga sp.
GCGCAGCTCATGGGCGACGCGCCGCCGTGCAGCACCTGCGGTGAGATCACCGTGCGCAACGGAACCTGCTATCGCTGCCTGAACTGCGGCACCTCGATGGGCTGCAGCTGACCCGACACCACGCGGGCGCCGTTCGCGGCGCCCGTCACCGCCCGCCGTGGGGGGCGCCCCCCGGTTGGGGGGCCCCCCCGCCGGGCCCCCCACCCCCCCCCCCCCCCGCCAGGGGGGGGGGTGCGGGCCCCCCGCCCCCGCCCGCGGGGGGGCGCGCCCATGGTTGGGTGCGCCGCACGGACGGGACCCCGAACCGCCCCACCGCGCGCATGGCAGCGACGCACGGGCCCGACGGAGCGAATCGACCGACCGACACACCGCACATGCGCCGACGCACGGACTCCGACCCGTGCGCCGGCGCGACAACCGACGCGCCGGGGGCGGGCGTCCGACGGCACTCACAGTCAGCGAGTGGATGGACCCTCCTTGCAGGCCGGATGAGCACGGATACCGCGCATTCCGGCCCCCTGTCCTGGGAACGGATGCCCCCCGCCCGCGTGCCCGCGCAGCCTCGGCTGCGCGCCGCGCGGACACCCGGAAGGGAGACCCGTGCCCGAGGCCCCGCCCCCGCGCGTCACTTTCGACGACGCTGCGCCGCACCAGGCGCGCTCGTTCCTCCCCCCCTGCCGTGGCCATGCCCACCCCCGCGGCAGGGGGATTTCTTCAGCCCTACACTCTCGCGATGCTCGCTTGCACGTCGATCGCCGCCGCCCGCCTCGCGCTCGTCGCGCTCGTCGCGCTCGTGGCGGGATGCGCCTCGACGCCCGAGGCCGAGTCGCTCGCGCGCAAGGAGAAGCTCGAGACCCCGGCGATCACGCACGTGGTGCTCGTGCAGCTGAAGGACCCGTCGCGCACGGCCGAGCTCGTCGCCGACTGCGACCGCGCGCTGCCGGGAATCGAGTCGGTGCGCGGCTACGCGTGCGGCGTGCCCATGGAGACGGGGCGCTCCAACGTGATCGGCGACTACGACGTGGGCATCTACGTCGGGTTCCTGGACTCCGCCGGCTACCGCGCGTACCTCGACGACCCCCGGCACCTCGACCTTGTCGAGCGGTGGCGCGAGGGCTGGAAGGCCGTGCGCATCTACGACGTGATCTCGCCCGAGGCCCCCGAGGCGCGCAAGGCTCCCGCTCCCGAGCCGGTCGTCGTGCCGGCTCCCGACCCCGACACGAAGGCCGGGGCAAAGGGGCCGCAGGAGCCGGGCGCGCCGGCATCCTCCGCGCCGACGAACGCGCCGGGCGCGACGCCCTCCGCGCCCGCACCGGCGAGCTCCGGTCCGGCCACCCTTGCACCGAACGCGGCGCGGAATGCCCCGCCCCCGTCGGCGCCCGCGCCGGCTCCTCGCTGACGCCGGGATACACTCCGACCCATGGCCATCGAGACCTCACTGCAGCCTCGCCAGAAGTGGTGGAACGTGCTGTATGCGTTCATCTGCTTCGTGCTCGCCGCGTGGGGGGCCTACGACTACTGGGTCACCATCCCCCGCAAGGAGGAGGCCGTGGCCGCCTACGACGCGGCCGCGAAGACGGTCGAGGCGGTCGAGGCGAAGGTGACCGCGTCCGGAACCGCGCCCGGGGCCTCGGGCGACGTGACGCCCGCGGAGGTCGCCGCCTACGAAGCGTCCAAGAAGGTGGTCGAGAAGGGCCGCCCCACCCCCCCCGCGGCCTACGACCGCCCGGTGCAGATGTGGCTCTACATCGTCGGCTGCGGCATCCTGGGCGTCCCCTACTTCCTGGCGGCCTGGCTCGGCGCGGCACGCAAGCGGTACCGCCTCGAGGACGACGGCACGCTGGTGGCCCCCGAGGGCCGGTTCGCCGCGTCCGACATCGAGGACATCGACATGTCGCGCTGGATGAGCAAGTCGATCGCGACGGTGGCCGTGGCGGGCGGGAAGAAGGTCGTCCTGGACGACTACAAGTTCCGCGACATGCACCTCATCGTCGGGAAGCTCGCGCATGCGCGGTACCCGGAGGACTGGACCGACGACGCGCGCGACATGAAGAAGATCCGCGCCGAGGCGGAGGCCGCGGCAGCCGCGGGCCCGGGCGACGGCATGAACGCCGGCGGCGCAGGCTGACCCATGCGCGCCACCGCCGAACCGACCACCGCGATCCCGAAGCAGGACCGCTGCGCGGACCTGCCGCACCGCCCGCGCGTGCTGCTGGGGAAGATGGGCCTCGACGGGCATGACCGCGGCGTGAAGCTCATCGCGCGCGTGATGCGCGACTCGGGCATCCACGTCGTCTACAGCGGACTGTGGCAGACGCCCCGCAGCCTCGCGATCGGCGCGCGCGACGAGGACGTCGACTGCATCGCGGCGAGCATGATGTCGAACTCGCACCTGGTGCTCGTGCCGCGGCTCCTCGCGGAGCTGAAGGCCGTCGGGCGGCCGGACCTGCCCGTGAACGTGGGCGGGATCATCCCGCAGTCGGACGTGCAGGCCCTGCTCGACGCGGGCGTGGCGCGCGTCTACCACACGGGCACGGGGATGGACGAGATCGTCGACAGCGTGCGCGCGAGCGTGCGGCCGTACGCGCCGCTGGCCTCGGGCCCGCGCGAGGCGGTCCTGGCGCGGCAGATCTCGATGGCGCACGCGGGCACGCTGCCCGCGGGCACCGCGACGAAGCGCCCCGCGCGCGTGGTGGGCATCACGGGCTCGCCCGGCGCGGGGAAGAGCACGCTGGTCGCCGCGATGGCCAACGAGGCCGTGCGGCGCGGACGGCGCATCGCCGTGGTGGCGTTCGACCCGATGAGCCCGATCACGGGCGGGGCGCTCCTGGGCGACCGCCTGCGAGTCGACTTCAACGCGGTCGACGACAAGGTCTTCTACCGGTCGCTCGCGATCGTCGGCGAGGACTACCGCAGCCTGCCCGACATCATCGGGCTGATCGGCGCGGCGGGCTTCGACACGCTCATCATCGAGACCGTGGGCGCCGGCCAGAACGACGTCGCGATCCGGCAGCACGTCGACCGCACGGCGGTGGTCGTGGTGCCCGGCATGGGCGACTCGGTGCAGATGGACAAGGCGGGAATCCTGGAGATCGCCGACCTCTTCGTCGCGAACAAGGCCGACCACGCCGGCGAGGCGAAGCTGGTGCGCGAGCTGCTGGACGTCGCCTCGGGCAGGGCGATCATCGAGACCATCGCCACCGAGGGCAAGGGCGTGGTCGAGCTGCTCGACGCGCTCGTCGGGAACTGACGCGGCGACCCGGCGCGGGGCGGATTTCCCGTATCCTTCCCGCCCCCATGACCGTCCACCTGCAGCCCAACGCCAACCAGGCCCTCGGAATCGGCCAATTCGCCTGCGACTTCATGCAGAACGCCCGCCCGGGCGCGCTGGTCGAGGAGCGCACCAAGCTCTTCCACACCGACAGCGTGCTGTGCGGCATCAGCGCGGTGGCCCTGGGCACCAACGCCCCGGTGCTGCTGAGGCAGGAGGCGCTCGAGTACCGCCGCGACGACGGCGTGCCGTTCTTCGGAAGCACCGTGAAGGTGGCCCCCGAGAAGGCGATCGTCGCCAACGGCTCGGCCGTGCGCGAGTGGGACTCCAACGGCACGAACTTCGGCTACCGCAAGGAGCTCGGCTTCACGGCCGGCGAGTTCGGGCACAACGACTTCTATCCCGTGGCGATCGCCGCGGCGCAGATGAAGGGCCGGGACGGCGCGTGGGCGCTCAAGGGCATGATGCTCTCGGACGAGGTCCGCGGGCGCCTGGCCGAGGTGTTCAGCCTCAAGACCTACAAGATCGACCACGTGGTGCACGGCGCGATCGCCAGCGCCGCCACGTGGGGCGCGATGATGGGCGCCACGCCGGAGCAGATCGAGAGCGCGATCGGCATGGTCGTCGCGCAGTACATCCGCTGGCGCGCCATCGGCGCGGGCAAGCAGCTGTCGGACTCCAAGGGCGCCAGCGCGGCCATCAGCACCGAGGTCGCCGTCCTCAGCATGATGCGCTCGATGCGCGGCTTCATCGGCCCGAAGGACATCTTCCGCAACCCCGAGAGCATGTTCCGGCAGTTCGCGAAGACGCAGGGCGACAGCCCGTTCCCGCTGGTGATGTCGACGCAGGGCGACGACTTCGCCGTGATGGGCATGCACTTCAAGCTCGGCCTCTACGAGCACCAGTCCGCGGGCGCGCTGCAGGGCATGATCGACCTGATGCGCAAGCACCCGGAGATCCTCGAGCGGCCGGAGCTCGTCAAGGGCATCAAGATCGTGGCGTACGAGCCGGCGTTCGGCATCATCGGCGACCCGGCCAAGCGCGACCCGAAGACGCGCCAGAGCGCGGACCACTCGATGGTCTACATCGTGGGCACGCTGCTGCGGAAGGCCGTCGAGCAGGCGAAGGCCAAGGGCACCGGCAGGATCGCCGACGGCAACGACGCGATGTGGAAGGCGCTCTTCCTCTCTCCGTACGACTACAACCATGACGCGATCGTCCACCCGGTGACGCGCGCGTACATGGAGAAGATGACCTTCGAGCACGGCGGCCCGGAGTACGACCGCAACTACCCCGACGGCATCCCGACGAGCGTGGTGATCACCACCACCGACGGCCGCAGCCTCGACAGCGGCTTCGTGATGTACCCGAGCGGCCACGCCCGCAACACGACGGCGGACCTGAAGGGCATCCTCGCGAACAAGTTCGAGCAGCTCGGCAAGCTCGCGATGGACGACCCGAAGCCGCTGGTCGAGAAGCTGAACAGCCTCGAGCGGCTCGACGCGAAGCAGCTCGCGGGGCTGTACGACTTCCGGATCGCGGACCGCGGCAGGTTCGAGTGAGGCACGGGCGGCCGGGCGGCGCGCGGAGTCACCCCCGCAGCGGCGCCGGCCCCCGCCCCGCTACCCTCCGCGCATGCCCCGGGTCGAACACTTCCCCTCCACGCACGCGACGTGGATCGACGCGCAGCTGACCATCATCGAGGAGTGCGGCGAAGCGCCCGCGGACGCGATCGCACGGCGCGCCGAGCATGCGAAGGCCTCGCTGCGCGCGCACCTGTGGGAGCGCTACCACGCCCCGCTGCGCGCCTACGTGCACGGCGGGTCGCTGCGCCGCGCGGGGGAGCCCGACGACCTCGTCGCGGGCTACTTCGCCGACCGCGTGACCACGCCTGAGTTCCTGCGCGAATGGCGCCGCACCGACCTTCCGCTTCGGCGGTGGATGATGAACGGCCTCGGCTTCTACGCGCGCGGCGTGGTGCGCGACCGGATGCGCGACCGGCTCAGGACCTTCACGGACGCAGGGGCGGGCGCCGCGACGGGCGCGGCCGCGACCGGTGCGAGCGAGCCCGCGGGCCCCGGCCTCGGCGAGGCGCTCGATGCCTTCGCCGCCGACGACCGAACCGCGGAGGACGCGTTCGACCGTGCGTGGGCGATCGCGGTGCTCGACGCCGCGCACGCGCACGCCCACGCCGAGCTCGCGGAAGAGGGGCGCCTCGACGCCTACGAGGTCTTCCGACGCCGCGTGATCGAGGGCGAGGGCTACGAGACGATCGGCCCGGCGGTCGGCATGGATGCACCGCAGTGCGCGGGCGCCACGCGGCTGGTCTCGCAGCGCATGGCCCGCGCGCTCCGCGAGGTGCTGCGCGCCGAAGGCGTGCGCGAGTCCGAGATGGACGCGACCATGGCCGAGGTCCGGCGCGCGGTGGGGGATGCGGGGGGCGGGTGAGAATCGGCGCGAACTTCCTCCACCCACACGAGGCAGGCATGGGAGGTTGATTACGATCACGTGCATGGACTGGCGAGAGCGAATCTCCGTGGATCCCGGCATCCGGTTCGGCAAGGCGTGCGTGCGCGGCACGCGGATCGCCGTCGAGGACATCCTTGGCTGGCTGTCCGCCGGGATGACGGCGGACGAGATCGTCGCCGAGTACCCGCCGCTCACCTTGGCCGACGTGGCCGCGTGCCTCGAGCGCGCGGCGGAGGCCGAGCGTGCCCGGCACGAAGGAGGGGCAGCATGAGGATCCTCGTCGACCAGAACCTGCCCCGGCGGCTGATCCCGGCATTGCAGGCCGCGTTCCCGGGGTCCGCGCACGTGAACGAGCTCGGGCTCGGAGGCGCCCGTGACATCGAGATCTGGAACTACGCGCTCCGAGAACGATTCGACGTCATGAGTCGGGACGCCGACATGGCGCTGCTCGCCATTCGACGGGTCGGCGATGCGTGCGTGGTCTGGGTGCGGACCGGCAATCTCCGCTTGCAGGACTTGCTCCACCGCATCGTGCGGGCGATTCCCGAACTTCATCGGTCGCTCAGCACTCGCACGCTTCGGGTGATCGAGCTTGGCTGAGGGCGAGGCCGCCGCGCGAGCAGGTGAACACGCACGCGGCGAATCGGTCTACGGGAACGAGTGCCGCTGGCCCGAAAGGACGCTGAGCTGCGGTTCACGAAACATGCCGGCGCATGGCGGGGTCCCCCGCGGATCGTTAGCGGCGTGGAGACCGGCGCCAACGCATGGCCGCGCACCGCGGCCGCCGTGATCGACGGGCGGACCGCGCCGCGGCTGGCGGGGGCGATCGCGGGCGCGTGGGACACCCAGCCGGAGCCCGGCGGCGAGCAGGAGCCCGCGACGCACGCGGACGCCCGAGATTCCCGGACCGCACGGGCCGTGGCGGCCGCCGCGGCGGTCCTGGCCGTGGCGGCCGCGCTGGCCATCGCGACGCGGGCGACGGAATCCGGCGAACGGGCCGCGCATCCCGGCCGCGCCCGCGGATGGTTCCGGGGAGCCCCTGCCCTCGCGGCCCCGACGTCCGGGCCCGCCGACGGGCGCAACCCCGGGCGCGGAGAGCAGGACATGCGTTCACTCGTGACGGCAGGCGCGACATTGGCGATCGGTGCGGCGGCGCAGGCGCAGGTCGGCGAGCCGGTGCAGTGGCGGGTGGAGGACGGGGGGAATGGGCATTGGTATGCGATCCGGCCGGTCGACTATCCCGCAGGGTGGCCGTCATTCATCAATGACATCGCAATGCGCGGGGCACATGTCGCGACACTTCGAGATCCGTTGGAGCGGGCCTGGGCCTCGTCGAACATCGTGACCGATCCCCCCGGGGATGGAGTTCTGGTGGGCGCATTCCTCGATTCCGTCGGCTCGACCGAACAGGCATGGCGGTGGATCGACGGGACGCCAGTCGAGGGCGACGTCTGGTGCATCAACGCACCCGGCGGGCCCGCCGCGACGGAGCGATGGATCTACATGAATGACCAGGCACATGCGTATCCGGGAGCGCCCGCGGGCTGCTTCGATGACATGCCATGGAACACTTGGGCACGCCTCAACGTCCCCACGGCGCTGATCGAGTGGTCCGCCGACTGCAATGGCGACGGCATCGTCGACTACGGGCAATGCCGCGACGGAACCCTGCCCGACTACGACGGGGATAACGTCCCCGATTGCTGCGAGTCAGGGACTCCGTGCGTCGTCGGGAACTACCCAGTGCAGTGGGATGTCGAGGAAGGCGGCAACGGCCACTGGTATGCACGCAGCACGGTCAAGTCAACGTGGGATTCGGCAAGAGCCGCAACGCAAGCAGTTGGTGGACACCTGGCAACCATTCGCGATGCCGGCGAGAACGAGTTCATTCGGTCCATTTCGACACATGTGCAGTGGATAGGCGGGCGAAGGGCCGCAGGCACTTGCGGATCTGGCTGTGGATGGCAGTGGGACAACGGCGAGCCATGGAGCTTCACCAACTGGCGAATCGGCGAACCGAATGGCGGCGCACTTGAGCAGACGCTCGACTTCTATTCCGACGGAACGTGGAACGATGACAACGGCCTCACGCTTGCGTACATCATCGAATGGTCCGCCGACTGCGACTCCAACGGCATCGTCGACTTCGGCGAGATCCGCGCCGGCCGGCTCCCCGACCAGAACGCCAACAACGTCCCGGACGGCTGCGAATGCGCCGCGCACCCCGACCTCGACGCCTGCTGCCCCGGCGACCTGTATCGCAACGGCGTCGTGAACGGCGCCGACCTCGGCATCCTGCTCGCCGAGTGGGGCGCGATCACCCCCACCACCACGTCGGACATCAACCGCGACGGCACCGTGGACGGCGGCGACCTCGGCATCCTCCTCAGCAACTGGGGAACGTGCCCCGGCTGACGCGACCGCGCTCCCTCACGCCCGCATCACCGCGTCCACCTCGTCGCGGCTGCCGAGCACCAGCGGGACGCGCTCGTGCAGCTTCCCGGGCTGCAGGTCCATCGTGCGCCGGCCGTCGGCGGTGACGCTCGTGCCGCCGGCCTGCTCGACCAGGAAGCTCATCGGGTTCGCCTCGTAGAGGAGCCGCAGCTTGCCGTCGGGGTGCTTCTTCGTCGGCGGGTACAGGAACACGCCGCCGTTGACGAGCGTGCGGTGGATGTCCGCCACCATGCTGCCGATGTAGCGGCTCGTGTACCCCTCGGCGTGCGCCCACTTCAGGTAGCGCCGGAACTGCTCCGGGAACCCGTCGGCGTTCGCCTCGTTCACCGAGTAGATCTTCTTCCTCGCCGGCATCCGCAGGTCGCGCTTCACCAGCATGAAGCTGCCCACCGCCGCGTCGAGCTCGAACATGTGCACGCCGTGGCCCGTGGTGATCACGAACACCGTGCTCGAGCCGTACAACACGTACCCCGCCGCCACCTGCTGGTGGCCGGGCTGGCACACGGTCTCGACCGCGCCCGGGATGTGCGGGTCGTTGCGCAGGATCGTGAAGATGGTGCCCACGCCCACCGCGGTGTCGAGGTTGCTCGAGCCGTCGAGCGGGTCGAAGAGCACGCAGTACCGCCCGCCCTCGTGCCCGCGGCGCAGGATGGTCGGCTCCTCGTCCTCCTCGCTTCCGAGCACCGCGATCGAGCTGCGGCCGCCGAGGACGCGCATGATCACCTCGTTGGCGATCGCATCCATGCGCAGCTGCTCCTCGCCCTGCACGTTCGTCACGCCGTCGTCGCCGAGCACGTTCTGCAGGCGCACGTGGCGCACCTTGTGCGCGATGATCTTCGCCGCGAGGCTGATGGCGCTGACGATCCAGCTGAACTCGCCGGTGGCGCGCGGGTGACGCGCCTCCTCCTCGAGGATGAAGCTCTGGAGCGAGACCAGGTTGTCGGTCACGACGCCCCGCGGGGCCTGCTTCGGTGCCGGGTCGGCCATGGCCGGAAGGCTATCATTCGCGCCCCATGAGCACGCCCGTCATCGTCGCGGCCCGCCGCACCCCCATCGGCAAGTTCCAGGGAACGCTCGCCCGCGTGCCCGCGCCCGTCCTCGGCAGCTACGCGATCGGCGCGTGCCTCGCCGACGCACCGGCCGCCAAGGACCACGTCGAGGCCTGCTTCATGGGCTGCGTGCTGCAGGCCGCGGTCGGCCAGAACCCCGCGCGCCAGGCCGCGCTGAAGGCGGGCATCGCCCACACCGTGAACGCGATGACCGTCAACAAGGTCTGCGGCTCCGGGCTCGAGGCCGTCATGCAGGCCGCGAACATGGTCCGCCTCGGCGACGCGCACTGCGTGGTGGCGGGCGGCATGGAGAACATGGACCTGGCGCCGCACATGGTGCACGCGCGCGCAGGCATCAAGTACGGCCAGGCCACCATGCTCGACCACATGCAGTTCGACGGCCTCACCTGCGCCTTCGAGAACTGGCCCATGGGCAACGCCGCCGAGCACACCGCGTCCACCTGCGGCGTGACCCGCGCCGAGCAGGACGCCTTCAGCGCCGAGAGCCACCGCCGCGCGGCCGAGGCCACCAAGAACGGCTGGTTCAAGGCCGAGATGGTCGCCCTGACGCCCGAGCAGTGCATGGGCAAGGTCGGGCTCGACGCCGACGAGGGCTTCCGCGCCGACAGCACGCCCGAGGGCATGGCCAAGCTGCGCCCGGCCTTCACGAAGGACGGCACCGTCACCGCGGGCAACGCCAGCCAGATCTCCGACGGCGCCGCCGCGGTGATCGTGATGAGCGATTCGAAGGCGAAGGAACTGGGCCTCAAGGTGCTCGCGCGCATCGTGGCCTACAACACCGCGGGCGTCGCCCCCAAGGACCTCTTCATCGCGCCCAAGGTCGGCATCGAGCGGCTCCTGGCGCAGACCGGGAAGACCGTGGCCGAGGTCGACCTCTTCGAGGTGAACGAGGCGTTCGCCGCGCAGGTGCTCGCGGACACCAAGCCGCTCGGCATCCCGCACTCGAAGCTCAACGTCTGCGGCGGCGGCGTGGCCCTCGGCCACCCGATCGGCGCAAGCGGCGCGCGCGTGCTGGTCACGCTGGTGCACCAGCTCCACCGCACGGGCGGCAAGCGCGGCATCTGCAGCCTCTGCCTCGGCGGAGGCAACGCCGTGTCGATGATGGTCGAGGTGGGCTGACGCGCGGGCCGGCCGCGCACGCGCGCGCCCGCGCCGCGGTCACGGGTTCGCGCGGATCGACCGCAGCTTCAGCCACCCGTCGGCCTGCTCGATCTCGATCACCCGCAGGCTGAACTGGTCCCACAGCCTGGGCGAGACCGTGGCCCGGAACTGCCCCGGGCCCATCTGGCGCATGGTGACGTCGGAGCCCATCGCGTTGAAGCGCATGCGGTTGAGGAGCTCCATCGCGGGCTTGCGGTTCTTCACGCACCAGGCCTCGAACGCGGCGTAGCCGCCGCCGTCCTTTCGCTCGTACGTGGCCTTCGACTCGGGCGCCAGCAGCTGGTCCCAGATCACCCTCCACTCCTCGTTGCGGAAGCACGTCATGGTGTTCGCCACCACGTGCTCGGGCAGCAGGCAGCGCACGGTGACGGTGCCGTCGTCGGCCACCTTGCGCGGCTCGAACAGCTCGTCGCCGGGCGGGCGCGGCCCCTTCGGCGCGCCGCCGCCCGCGCCGTCGCCCCCGCCCTTGCCGACCGGGTTCCCGTGCTCGTCCACCCACACGACGCGCGTGCCGTCGGCGGCGACGAACTCGCCGGCCGCGTCCTCGGGCATGCCGAAGTCCGGGCGCCGGCGGTACTCGACGCGCTCGGTGGCGCACGCGGCGAGCGCGGCGCACGAGGCAAGCGCCGTGAGCGCAGCCGACGTGCGCGCGACGTTCGCGCGCGCGGCCGACGCCCGCGCGGTCGACGTCAACCGTTCCGCCGCACTCATCCGCGCCCCGCTCCCGCGGTCGGTGCCACCGGAACCTCGGCCGCCGACTCCCGCGCCACGTTCCACACGTAGCGCACGGCGGGCCCGGCCTGCTCGCCCGGTGCGTCGGCGCGCGCGTGCGTGCCGCGCGTCTCCTCGCGCTCGAGCGCGGCGCGCGTCATGAGGAACCCGACGGTGAGCAGGTTCTGGACCTCCCATCCCTCGGGCGAGTCGAACACCTCGTCCATGCCGTAGCGGCCCCAGAAGGAGAACATCCCGAGCACGTCGCGCAGCCGATCGCCGTGCCGCTCGATGCCGACGTTGCGCCACATCGCGCTGCGCAGGCTCGAGCGGATGTCGGCGAGGTCGAGCTCGCCGTGCGGCGCCGTGGTCACCTCGCTCACGATCGAGCGCGGCAGCACGTCGGGGTGCTGGTCGCGCACGATGGCCTCGGCGACGCGACGGCCGAACACGAGCCCCTCGAGCAGGCTGTTGGATGCCAGGCGGTTGGCGCCGTGCACGCCGTTCGACGCGGCCTCGCCGCAGGCGTACAGGCCCTCGAGCGACGTGCGGCCGTCGAGGTCGGTGCGCACGCCGCCGATCGTGTAGTGCGCCGCGGGGGTCACGGGGATGGGCGCCGTCGCCGGGTCGATGTCGAACCCCGCGAGCATGCGCGCGAGTCCCGGGAAGCGCTCCGCGAAGCGGCCCGGAGCGAAGTGCCGGCAATCGAGGAAGACGTGGCTGCCGCCCGTGCGCGCGAGGTGCGCGACGATCGACCGGCTCACGACGTCGCGCGGAGCGAGCTCGGCCATCGGGTGGACGCCCTGCATGAACCGCGTGCCGTCGCGGTCGACGAGGTGCGCGCCCTCGCCGCGGACGGCCTCGGAGATGAGCATGCGACCCGCGCCCGCCACGTACAGGGCCGTCGGGTGGAACTGCATGAACTCGAGGTCCGCGAGGTCGGCGCCCGCGCGCCAGGCCATGGCCAGGCCGTCGCCCGTGGCGACCCGCGGGTTGGTGGTCTCGCGGTAGACCTGCCCCGCGCCGCCCGAGGCGAGCACGGTGGCGCGGGCCCAGACGATCTGCAGGCCGTGCCGCGGGTGCCACGTGAGCGCGCCCGCCACGCGGCGCGAGGACCCGGACGTGCGCAGGAGGTCGACCGCGAAGCACCGGTCGAAGACGCGGATCCCGCGCGTGGCGCGGGTGCGCTCGACGAGGCAGCGCGCGAGCTCGTGCCCCGTGGCGTCGCCGTCGGAATGCACGATGCGCGCATGGCGGTGGCCGCCCTCGAGCCCGAGCGCGGGCGCCCCGTCCCGCGTGCGGTCGATGCGCATGCCCCACTCGAGCAGGCGCTCCACCTCGCGCGGCCCCTCCTCGACGAGCGTGCGCACCGCCGCCTCGTCGCAGAGCCCCGCGCCCGCCTCGAGCGTGTCGCGCACGTGGCTGTCCACGGAGTCGCCGTGCGCGAGCACCGCGGCGATGCCGCCCTGCGCCCAGCTGGTGTTCGAGTGGTCCACCGCCTCCTTCGCCATCACGATGACGTCGCCGTGGCGCGCCGCCACGATGGCGGCGCGAAGGCCCCCAACCCCCGTGCCCATCACCACCGTGTCCGGGAAGATAAGCGGCAGCAACGCGCTGCGGAACGGGATCAGGAGGCGGCGGTCGTGGTAGATCGTCATGGCGCGCTGAACGGCTCCCGCGCCTTCGCGGCGGCGAGGTCGAAGGTGGCCACCCACAGCTGGCTGGACTTCTCGCCCGTGCCGCGCTGGCCCGTCCAGATCATCGTGCGGCCGTCATGGCTGAACGCGGGCAGGACGTCGGCGCCGGGCGCGGTGGTGAGGCGGACGGACCGGCCCGGGTCCTTCGCGTCGCGCATGAAGACCTCGTAGTTCGAGTGCCCCGCCTCGCTCGAGGCGTACGCGAAGTGCCTCCCGTCCGGGTGGTAGAAGGGACACCAGTTCACCTGGTCGTTCTTCGTCATCGGTCGCTCGTCGGCGATGCCGGTCACCTTGCCCGACGGGTCGCGCACCAGGTCCGCCGCGTACACCTGAAGCAGGCTGTCGCCGGTGCGGTCGCTTCGGTAGATGATGCCCGAATCGTCCGGCGTGAAGAACGGGCCGCCGTCGTACCCGGGCGCGCCCACGATGCGGCGCCGCTCGCCGGTGGGCATGTCGAGCACCCAGAGGTCGCCCTGCGTCTTCGGGTCGACCTGCGTGTAGAGCAGCGTCCGGCCGTCGGCCGACAGGCTGCCCTCGGCCACGTACCCGTTGCCGTCGCCGACCACGGGCTTCAAGGTCGCCGCGGTCCCGTCGGCCGTTCGCAGGTCGCACTCGACGATCCGCATCTCGGGCGGGAACTGCCACCGGTACTTGCCCGTGCCGCGCTGGTACCCGGGCGTCTCCCGGTTCGAGGGCGGGACCACGGTGCTCCCGAACAGCACGCGGTCCGGGTCCTTCGGGTGGAACCACCCGCACGTGTTCGCGCTGCCCGCGGGGCTGATGCGGCGCACGTTCGCGAGCTTCGAGACGCGCCCCGCCCCGTCGCGCACCACGTCGCCCACGAACATCGCGTAGAAGTCGCCGGGCTCCGCGCCGTCCACGGGACGCTCGATCGCCTGGAACACCACGCGACGGTCGTCGGGGCTGAAGTAGCTTTCCCCCGCCTTCACGAAGCGGTCGGGGAACGTGAGCTGCACGTGGTGCGTGAGCACCGGGGCCTCGGTGGTGCGCCACGCGGCCGGGTCGGCCGCGGGGGTCGCCGGCGGCGCGGGCGTCACGGCCGGTGCGGCCGCGGATGCCGGCGCGGACGCGGGCCGCGCCGCGGCCTGCGGCGCCGACCGCGAGGCACATGCGGCGACGAATCCGAGGGCGATGGCCGGAACGAGGACGAGCGCGCTTCGAGCGACGGGCATGGGCCGATTCTAGGATCCCCGCCGTGAACGCGGACGGCTTCTCCATCCTCCACGAGGACCCGCACCTGCTGGTGGTGGACAAGTCCTGCGGCCTCCTCACCGTGCCCGGGATCGGGCCCGAGAAGGCCGATTGCCTCATCGCGCGACTGCAGGGGCGCTGGCCGGGGGCCCGCGTGGTGCACCGGCTCGACCGCGACACGAGCGGCGTGCTGGTGGTGGCCCGCGACGCCGCCACGCACCGCGCACTGAGCATGCAGTTCGAGCGGCGCGAGACGGCGAAGACCTACGTGGCGCTCGCGGCCGGCCATCCGCCGAAGGACGAGGGCGAGATCGACCTCCCGATCCGGAAGGACCTCGTGAACACGCCGCTCCAGGTGGTCGACTTCGTGCACGGCCGCCCGAGCGTCACGCGCTGGCGCGTCCGCGAACGCATGGACGGCCCGCCGCGCACGCGCTTCGAGCTGACCCCCGTCACCGGGCGCAGCCACCAGCTGCGGGTGCACCTCCTGGCGATCGGGCACCCGATCCTCGGCGACGACCTGTATGCACCGCCCGAGGCGCGGGCGATGTCACCGCGCCTCTGCCTGCACGCCGAGCGGCTCGAGTTCGTTCACCCCGCGACGAGCTCGCGCGCGGCCTTCGAGTCGCCCGCGCCCTTCTGAGCCGCGCCGTCGCGCGCATCGGGCACGTTCACGCCGTGCGCCGCGAGCGCCCGTCCGATCGCCATGAGCGGGAAGTACAGCCGGTACAGGTGGTACCGCAGGTAGAAGACCTTGGGGAAGCCGGTGCCCGTGAACTCGGTCTCGCGCCAGCTGCCGGCCGGGTCGCGGTCGGGGTTGCGCACGGGGTCGGCGGCATCGGCCTCGGTGAGCTGCGTCGCGGCGAGCCACCGCAGCGCGCGCCAGAGGTCCGGGTCGTCCGGCCCGTAGACCTCCTGCAGCACCATCGCGGCCCACGCGGTCTGGCTCGCGGTGCTGGGGCCCGTGCCCATGAGGGTGCGGTCCTCGTAGGTGTTCGCGGTCTCGCCGAAGCTGCCGTCGGGCTTCTGCACGCTCTTGATCCACGCGCCGGCACGCTGGATCCACGGCTCGGTGCGCGGCACACCGCAGCGGATCGGCCCGATGACGGCCTGCCACGTGCCGTAGATGTAGTTGACGCCCCACCGGCCCCAGAAGCAGCCCTCCGGCTCCTGGAAGCGCTTGATGAACTCGACGGCGCGCGCGATCGCCGGCGTGTCGACGCGGTACCCGAGCCAGCTCATGCACTCGAGCGTGCGGCCGGTGATGTCGTGGCACGCAGGGTCCTGCATCGCGTTGTGGTCGGCGAAGGGCACGTAGTCGTAGACGCGGTGGTCGCGGGTGCGGTCGAACGCGGCCCAGCCGCCGTCGTCGCACTGCATCGCGAACACCCACTCGACGGCGCGGCGCGCGGCCGCCTCGTTCGCGGGGCCCCCGGCGCGCTTCAGGGCCATCGCCACCATCACGGTGTCGTCGACGTCGGGATACCACGCGTTCGAGTACTCGAAGAACCAGCCCGCCGGCTTCGTGCCGGGGCGGACGTTCGCGATCCAGTCGCCGGTCCATCGCACTTCCTTCCCGCGAAGCCACTCGGCCGCGCGCTCGAGCGAGCGGTCGGACTCGCACGTGAGCCCGCAGTCGGTGAGTGCGTAGCTCGCGATGCCGGTGTCCCACACGGGGCTGAAGCACGGCTGGATGTGGATGGTCGGCTCGCCGGAGGCGTCCTTCTCCTCGATGAAGAAGGCGTCGAGGTCGCGCTCGGCGCGCTTGACGAGGGGGTCGGTCCGGGGCACCCCGAGGGCGTGGAACACCACCTGCACGTAGACCATCGGCGGGAAGATCGCGCCGAGCCCCTCGGTGGGCGCGGGCGCGTCCTGCGAGGCGCGCGCGAGGATCCATGCGTACGCGGCGCGGATCGCCTTCATGCGGGGCGCCGTGCCGACGACCGCGCCGACCGCCTTGAGGCACGCGTCGACCGTGAGGAAGAAGTGGCGCCAGAAGGGCGGCACCTCGGTGCGGCCCTTGAGCCGGTTGCGGTCATGCTCGCTCAGGAAGAGCTCGTCGATCCCCTGCCCCGGCCCGAGCCGGCGCGTGGGGCGCAGCGTGGCGACGATCGCGAGCGGCAGGATCATGGTCCGGCTCCACGCGCTCATCCGGTCCATGTGGAAGTAGAACCACTTCGGGAGCCACACGATCTCGGGCGGGATGGCGGGCACCGCGCGCCAGCTGATCTGCCCGAGCGCCGCGAGGTAGAAGTTCGTGAAGCTGTTGCAGCGCTCGGCGCCGCCCATGCGGCGCACGACCTCGCGCGCGCGCGCCATGTGCGGCGCGTCCGGGGAGTCGCCGTGCAGCTTGAGGCAGAGGTAGGCCTTGACCGTCGCGCTCAGGTCGATGCCGCTTCCCGGGTACTGGCCCCACCCCCCGTCCGGGCGCTGCTCGGACCGCAGGTGGCGCACGATCTTGCCCAGGGTCTCGGGGCCGTCGCGGCCGTCGGCCATCGGCGCGCGCTCCTGCCCGAGGATCCACTTCATGAGGAGGTACTCGCTCTGCAGGATCGAGTCGCCCTCGAGCTCGGCGCACCAGTGGCCGTCGGGCCGCTGCAGCGACTTCAGCGCGCCGAGCGCGCCGGACGCGGTGCGTGAGAGCCGTTCGAGGGTTTCACGGTCGGGCATGGGGGGAGACATCCTACTGAGGGGCCGCGCGCGGACGAACCACCGCCGCGATCGCCGCGCTCGCGACGGTCCACGTGAGGAACGTGTCGGCGATGCCCATGTAGACCCAGCGCGCGGGCAGCTGGAACCAGGCGAGGTCCGGGCCGTCGCCTGCCATGGCCGCGAAGAGCGCGATCACCATGCCGATCGCCCAGCGGCCGGGCCACGAGGGGCACCGCATGGCGGACATCAGCACGCTCATGAGGAACGCGCAGAGCGCCATGTAGCCGGCGCCCGTCAGGTAGCGGGACGCGGCCAGCGGATCGCGGCCGGCGTTGCGCACGAGGAGGACGCCCACGGGCTTGCCCGTCGTCTGCGCGCGCCACCCCTCGACCATCGCGGCGCGCCGCTCGGGCGGCTCGCTGCGCAGCCGGTCGACGTCGATCCACGGGTGCGCGTAGGCCCCGTCGCGGGGGGCGCGCTCCACCATCGGCACCACCTCGGGCGGCATCGGCTGGATCGCCCAGTCGTAGAGCCTCACGGACGACCAGCTGACGTACGCCCACGCGAACGCGGCGAGCGTGCCGACGAGCGTGCCGAGGAGGATGCGCGTCCCGCTCACCACTCGGGGCCGCCGGAGTATCGGCCGTAGACGTCGGCCAGCGCCTGCACCATCTCGCCGAGCGTGCACTTGGCGAGCGCGCCGCCGACGAGCGCCGGCATCACGTTCTGCCCGGCGCGCGCGGCGGCGCGGATGCCGTCGAGCGCGCGCCTCGCGCCGTCGGCGTCGCGCGCGGCGCGGAATCGCGCCAGGCGGTCGCACTGCTCGGTCTCGACGGTGTGCGGGATCTGGAGGATCTCGACCTGCTGGTCCTCGTTGCCCTCGGCGTAGGCGTTCATCCCGACCACCAGCCGGTCCCCCGCCTCCATCTCCTGCCCGAAGCGGTAGCTCGCCTCGGCGATCTGGCGGCGGA
>CAYSFS010000043.1:0-17369 GCA_964430235.1 uncultured Chitinophaga sp.
CGCGCTCCGCGACTTCGTGAACGCGGCCTCGCGGTGCGTGGCCTGGGGCGGGGTCCGCCACCTGCGCTGGTACGCGGGCCTGGTGCGCGACCTGTACGACGCGGGCTCGGACGACCCCGACCGCGCGCTCTGCACGTACGGGATCCTGCCGCTCGCCGAGGCCATCCTGGTCCGCGACGCGCTCTACGTGGCCGCGATCCAGGCGAGCGTGGGCCAGGCGCGCCGGATCCGCGAGCGGCTCGGCGTGCGCGAGGCGCGCGGCGACGAGATGACGCGCCGGTACCTCAACCGCGTCGAGGCGGTGCTGGGCCGGACCATGTGGAGGATCGACCTGCGGTCGAGCGACTGGCCGGCGCAGCTCGCGCTGGTGCTCTGGCGCGTGGTTCCGAACGAGGTGCGCGGCCAGCCTCCCGAGCGCAGGCTGCGTTCCGCGGTGCTGGAGCTCATGGAGCGCGCGGTCCACGACCGGCCCGGGCGGGATCGTTGGCTGGCCGCGGTGCGCCGGCTGCACGAGCTGGCCGCCGGCCACCGGCTCCGGGAGGTTCCCGTCCCCGAGGTCGAGCGCATCTGCCTCGGCCGCGAGTAGCCGCGGCCGGGGCCGTCAGGAGCGCATCGCCTCGTGCCGCAGCTGTCCGCATGCGGCCTTGATGTCGCGCCCGCGGCTCGCTCGGATGTGGGTGTTGACGCCGGCCTCGCGCAGGATGCCCTGGAACTCGAGCACGTCGCGGTCGTCGGGGCGCGCGAAGGGCAGGCCGTCCACCTCGTTGTAGCGGATGAGGTTGACGTTCGCCCGGATCGTGCGCGCCACGCGCGCGAGCTCCTCGGCGTGCTCGCGACGGTCGTTGAACCCGCCGAGCAGGATGTACTCGAGCGTGATCTCGCGACCGGTCTTGCGGAACCACTCCTGGCATGCGTCGAGGAGCTCGGCCACGGTCGAGTACTCGGCCCACGGGATGATCTTCCGGCGCAGCTCGTCGTTCGGCGCGTGCAGGCTCAGCGCGAGCGTGACCGGGATCTCGAAGCCGCACAGCTTGCGGATGGCGGCCGGGAGCCCGACGGTGCTCACGGTGATGCGGCGCGCGCCGATCCCCATGCCCCACGGCGCGTTGAGCGTGCGGATGGCGTCCGTCACGGCGGCGAAGTTGGCGAGCGGCTCGCCCATCCCCATGAACACGACGTTCGTGACGCGCCCGACGCCGGGGAGCCGCGCGAGCCGCCACACCTGCTCGACGATGCGCCCCGCGGTGAGGTTGCCCTCGACGCCCTCGAGCCCGGAGGCGCAGAACCGGCACCCGACGGGGCACCCCATCTGGCTCGAGACGCACGCGGTCCTGCGCTCCTCGCTCGGGATCATCACGCACTCGGTCTCGCGGCCCGTGGCCACGCCCAGCACCGGCAGCATGACGCCGGGCGCAGGCCAGCCCAGCAGCAGCTTCCTCGTGCCGTCGGTGGCCTCGAGCGACTTCAGCTCGTCCCCCTGCAGGAACGCGAGCTCGTGCGCCAGCAGGTCACGGTGCGGCTTCGACAGGTTCGTCATCGCGCCGAGGTCGGCGACGCCCTTCGCGTAGACCCAGTCCATGAGCTGGCGCGCCGCGAAGCGCGGCATGCCCCGGGCGCCGCACCAGGCCTCGAGGCCCGCGGCGTCGAGCTCGAAGAACCCGGTCCGCGCGGCGGCGGTCACCGCGTCGTGCCCACGGTGAGGTCGACCGTCCGGTGCGCGATGCCGTGGCGGTCGAGCCACGCGCCCATCGCCTGGTCGGCGTCCTTGCGCATGACGCGGCGGCCCGTGGGGTCGATGCCGCGCTTTCGCATCTGGTCCTTGAGCGTGCCGGGAAGGCCGAACTCCACCTGCTCGTGGTAGACGTCGTGCTGCTCGACCTCTCCGCCGAAGCGCTCGACGAGGTCGACGATCAGCGCCTGCACCAGGTCCTCGGGCGCGCTCGCTCCCGCGGTGACCAGCACGGTCGAGACGCCCTCGAACCACTCGGCCCGCAGCTCGCTGCGGTCGTCGATGAGCCGCGCGGGCGTGCCCATGTTCTGGCTGATCTCCGTGAGGCGCACCGAGTTCGAGCTGTTGCGGCTGCCGACCACGAGGACGAGGTCGGCCTTCGGCGCGAGCTCGCGGACCGCGCGCTGGCGGTTGGTGGTCGCGTAGCAGATGTCCTCGCTCGGCGGCTCCTTGATCGTGGGGAATGCCTGCTTCAGCGCCGCGATGATCACGTTCGCGTCGTCGGTCGAGAGCGTGGTCTGCGTGAGGTAGACCAGCTTGTTCGCGTCCTTGACCACCAGGCCCGGGATGTCCTCGGGGCACTCGACGACCTGCGTGCAGTCGGGTGCCTCGCCGCGGGTGCCGATGATCTCCTGGTGGTCGGCGTGCCCGACGAGCAGGATCTGGTACCCCGCGCGGGCGTAGCGGATGGCCTCGTTGTGGACCTTCGTGACGAGCGGGCACGTCGCGTCGATGGCGGTGAGGTTGCGCGTACGTGCCTCCTCGCGGAGGGCGGGGCTGACGCCATGAGCGCTGAACACCACGATCGAGCCGTCCGGAACCTCGGAGACGTCCTCGATGAACTGGACCCCGCGCGCGCGGAATCGGTCGACCACGTGCCGGTTGTGCACGATCTCGTGGTAGACGTAGATCGTCTCGTTCGGGCAGATGTCGAGCAGCTGGTCCACGACGTCGATCGCCATGTAGACGCCGGCGCAGAAGCCGCGGGGGTTCGCGAGGATGATCTTCATCGGGGGGACAAGTGTATCGGGCGGCCCGCACGGGGCGGCCCGCTGCCGCTACAGTTGGGCCCGTGGCGAGCGTCACCGCGCAGATTGCGGAGTTCGGCCCCGGCCGCGTCGGGCCCGGCCTCCCGCCCCCCATGGGCGAGGCCGAGGCGTTGGCGTGGTGCGCCGAGCTCGCGGGCGGCCACTACGAGAACTTCAGCGTGCTCAGTTCGCTGGTGCCGCGGCGGCTGCGTCCCGATTTCGCGGCCGTCTACGCATTCTGCCGGTGGGCCGACGACCTCGGGGACGAGGCGGGCACGGCGGGCGAGGAGCGGCTTCGCCTGCTCGCGTGGTGGCGCGGCGAGCTCGAGGCGTGCTACGCGGGCGCGCCGCGGCACCCCGTGTTCGTCGCGCTGCGGCCGGCGGTCGCGCGGCATGCGATCCCGGCACGGCCCTTCGACGACCTGATCCGCGCGTTCGAGCTCGACCAGGCGCGCGCCCGGTGGGAGACGTGGGACGAGCTCGTCGGCTACTGCGCGCTGAGCGCGGACCCGGTGGGGAGGATCGTGCTCGCGCTCTTCGGGCAGTCGACGCCCGCGCGGTGCGCGATGAGCGACCGCGTCTGCACCGCGCTGCAGGTGGTCAACCACCTGCAGGACGTGCGGCGCGACCTGCTCGAGCGGGACCGCATCTACCTCCCGCGCGAGTTCACGAAGGGCGTCCCCGACTTCGAGCCCCGGCTCCTCGCCGCGGCGCGCGCGGGGCACGCGCCCGACCACGCGTTCCTCGCGGAGTACCGCGCCGCGGTGCGGCCCGTGGTCGACCGTTGCCACGCGCTCTTCGCCGAGGGGCGCGCGCTGCTTCCGACGCTCTCGGCCGAGGCGATGCCGGTCGTCCGGCTCTTCGTCGAGGGCGGCGAGCACGTCCTTCGCGCGATCGAGGACTGGAACCTCGACACGTGCATCCACCGGCCGAGGCTCGGGCGCGCGACGAAGGCGATGCTGGTCGCGCGCGCGTGGTGGGACGTCGCCGCGCCGCGCTGGGCGCGCACCGCCTCGGGCCGGGCCGCGGCCGGAGGCGCCGCGTGCGCGCCGGAGGCGCCGCGATGAGCCGCTCCGCGCCGGCGGGCGTGCCCGCAGACCTCGTCCCCGCGATCGCGGAGTGCGAGCGCGTGACGCGCACGCGCGCACGGAACTTCTGGTACGGGCTGAAGCTGACGCCCGAGCCGCAGCGCAGCGCGATGTACGCGATCTACGCGTGGATGCGCGAGGCGGACGACCTCGCGGACGCCGAGGGCATCCCCGACGACGAGCGCGTGCGGCGGATCGCGCGGTTCCGGCACGACACCGACGCCGCGCTGGCCGGGCGGCCGCCCGGGGGGCGCGCCACGTGGCGTGCGCTCGCGTGGGTGGCGGCGAACCACGACCTCGCGCCGCGCGACTTCCACGACATGCTCGACGGGCAGCTCGGGGACGTGGGCGTGGTCCGGTGCGAGACGTGGGAGGACCTTCGCGGGTTCTGCTACCGGGTCGCGAGCACCGTGGGACTCGTGTGCATCCGCGTGTGGGGATACTCGGACCCGGCCGCGCCCGCGCTCGCCGTGGACCGCGGCATCGCGTTCCAGCTCACGAACATCCTGCGCGACTACCGCGAGGACTTCGACCTCGGGCGCGTGTACCTGCCGGCCGAGGACTTCCGCCGGATGGACCTCACGCCCGAGGCGCTGCGCGCGTGGAGCGCGCCCGCGCAGTGCGAGGAGTTCATGCGCGCGCAGTGCGACCGGGCCGAGCAGTTCTTCCAGAGGAGCGCGCCGCTCGACGCGATGATCACGCCCTCGTGCCTGCCGACGCTCTGGGCGATGACCGAGATCTACCGCGGCATCCTGGGACGGGTGCAGGCGCGGCCCGAGGCGGTGGTGGGACCGCGGCGCGTGCGCCTGCCGGCGTGGCGCAAGGCATGGATCGCGTTCCGCGCGCGCCGGATGGCGGGGGCGTCGCGGTGAACGCCTCGCCGCGCACCGTGGCGGTGGTCGGCGGCGGCATCGCGGGGCTCTCGTGCGCCCTGCGGCTCGCCGAGCGCGGCATCGGCGTGACCGTGGTCGAGACCAGGCGCAAGCTCGGCGGCCGGGCGACCAGCTTCGTCGACCCTCGCACGGGCGAGGTGCTCGACAACTGCCAGCACGTCCTCATGGGCTGCTGCACCAACCTCATCGACTTCTACGGTCGGCTCGGCGTGCTCGACGCCATCGAGTGGCACCGGGACATCCACTGGATGAACCCGCCGCACGCGCCCGACCGGATGCGCCCGGGACGCCTTCCCGCCCCGGCGCACTTCACGTGGTCGTTCCTGCGCATGCGCATGCTCTCGGTCGCCGAGAAGGTCGCGGTCGGGCGCGCGATGTGGCGCATGCTGCGGATGGGCGCGTCGGGCCGGCTCGCGTGGGAAGGCCGTGCATTCTCGGAGTTCCTCGCGGAGACCCGCCAGCCCGGGCGCGTGGTCGAGGTGTTCTGGAGCCCGGTGGTGGTGAGCGCGTGCAACCTCGACGTGGGCGAGGTGTCCGCGGCCAGCGCGATGCAGGTGTTCCAGGAGGGTTTCCTCGCGAGCGCGGAGGCGCCGCTGATGGGGCTCTCGACGGTGCCGCTCGTTCGGCTCTACGACCCGGCGGAGCAGGCCATCGCGGCGGCGGGTGGATCGGTGCGGACGGGCGTCAGCGCGCGCGCGATCGCGTTCGACGGCCGCCGCGTGACCGGCGTCGTGACCGACGAGGGCATGATCGAGGCGGACGCCGTCGTCGCGGCCGTTCCCGCGGACCGGCTCGCGAAGCTCGTGTCCCCGACGCTCGTGCGCGCCGACGGGCGGCTTGCGCGCCTCGAGCAGGTCGGCACGAGCCCCATCCTGGGCGTCCACCTTCGGTTCCCGCGTCGCGTGATGGACCTGCCGCACGCGGTGCTGCCCGGCCGGGGGACGCACTGGCTCTTCGACAAGGGGTGCGAGCCGGACGGGTCGCAGCACGTGCACGCCGTCATCAGCGGTGCGTTCGCTTGGATGGAGCTCGACGAGGCGGCCATCGCCGCGCGCGTGCTCGAGGACGTCCGGTGGGCGTTCCCCGCCGCGCGCGGCATCGAGCCCACGGCGGTTCGCAGCGTGAAGGAGAAGCGCGCGACGTTCGCGCCGGTCCCGGGGTTCGACCGGATCCGTCCCGGCGCGGCACCGTCCGGGATCGACCGCGACGGCGGGGTCCCCAACCTCTTCGTCGCGGGGGACTGGTCGCGCACCGGCTGGCCCGCGACGATGGAGGGCGCGGTGCGGTCCGGCTACGCGGCCGCGGGCGCGATCGTCGGCGAGCGGATGCTGGTCCCGGACCTCGCGCCCGCGCCGCTCGCGCGCGTGCTGGGGGTGGCGCGCTGATGGCGACGGCCGACGCCGGGATGCCGGCGGCGGGGCCCGGTGCGGATCCCGGGGAACGCACCCGCTGGGTGCTGGCGCGGTGCGTGCGGCACGGCTTCGCGCTCGCCGGCGTCGCGGCCGCGCGGCCGAGCGCCCGGGCCGGGGAGTACCGGGCCTGGATCGAGGCGGGTCGGCACGGGGCGATGGCGTACCTCGCCGAGTCCGTCGAGCGCCGTCTCGACCCGCGCGTGCTGGTTCCCGGCGCACGCAGCGTGCTGTGCGTCGCCGACCGGTACGCCGACGGCCGGCCCGACCGACGGGTGCCCGGAGTCGGGCGCATCGCGCGGTACGCGCGCGGCGAGGACTACCACGTCGTGATCCGGGCGCGGCTCGAGGCGCTCGCCGAGGAGTTGCTCGAGGCGTTCCCGAACGAACGATTCCGGGTCTGCGTCGACACCGCGCCGGTGCTCGAGCGCGAGCACGCCGAGCGCGCGGGGCTCGGGCGCATCGGGAAGCACACGCTGCTCATCGGTCCGGGCGGGACGGGTTCGTGGCTCCTCCTCGGCGTGGTGGTCAGCACGCTGGAGCTCGCCCCGGTGCGCGCGGACGGTCGTGCCGACGGGAGCGGCCCGGACGGCGCGGCGGACGACGCCGATCCCTGCGGCGCCTGCACTCGGTGCATCGACGCGTGCCCGACGGGTGCGATCGCGCCGTGGTCGGTCGACGCGTCGAGGTGCGTGAGCGCACTCACCATCGAGGACCGAGGCACCGTCGCCGAGCGGTTCGCGGGGCGGACGGAGGACTGGCTGTTCGGGTGCGACGCGTGCCAGGAGGCGTGCCCGCACGCCCAGCCCACGGTGCGTTCGAGGGGGCGGGGCACGCACGAGGCGTACCGAGCGCATCGCACCGGATTCCCGCTCCTGGAGGTGCTCGGCTGGACCGAGGACGACTGGGAGGCCGCGCAGTTCAACGGCGTGCTTCGCCGCGCGAGTCCCTCGATGTGGAGGCGCAACGCGGCGCTGGCGGCCGGCGGGGTGCTCGCGGACCCGGGGTCACCGACGGAGGTGCGGGACGCGCTCCGGGCGCGGCTCTCGGCGATGGCCCTCGACCGGTCGGAGGCGCCCGAGGTGCAGGCCGCGGCGCGTGCGTCGCTGCGGCTCGGCTAGCTCACTTGTTGGGTTCGTTCGGATCCGCGGGTTCCGCCGGCGGCGGAGCAGGCTCGTCCGGCTGCGCGGGCGGGGCCTCGGGCTCTCCGGCGGGCGGATCGCTCGGCTCGCCCGGTGCGGGGTCGCCCGCCGGGGGCACCTCGGGCGCGGGGGCGTCCGGAGCGGGTGCGTCTGGCGCGGGCGCGTCCGGCGCGGGTGCGTCCGGCGCGGGTGCGTCCGGAGCGGGTGCGTCCGGTGAGGGTGCGTCCGGCGCGGGCGCGTCTTCCGACGGTGCCGGTGCATCCGGCATCGGCGCGTCCGGTGCGGGCGCGTCCTCCGACGGTGCCGGCACAGGTGCATCGGTCGCGGGCGCGTCGCCCGTCTCGCCCGTCGATTCCGCCGGCATCGCCGGCCCGGCCGGAAGCTCGATCCCGAGCGCCGCCGCGAGTTGGTTCACGGATGCCAGCATCGACCGGCCTGCCGAGGAATCGGTGCCCTTGAGCGATTCGCGCGCGTCGACGAGCGCCGCCTTCGCCTTGCCGAGCTCCGCATCGCGCGCGGCCGCGATCGACGAGACGTCCGGAGCCTGCCCGCCGGCGGCCGCGGCCACCATCGCGAGCTGAGCGGCCTGGCCGATGGCATCGACCGAGATCGCGGCGAATCGCGCCTTGAGCAGCGCGACCGAGGCGGCATCGGTCGGGTTCTTCCCGGCGAGGTCGTTCGCCTCGAGCGCCTCGGCCACCGCCTTCGCGACCGGCTGGTACTTCTCCGACTCGAGCGCCATGAACTGCTGGGTGAGGGCCGCGGCCTCCTGGCCGAGCGCACCGATGCGCTCGCGCGCGCCGTCCGCGCGCGCCTTCGCGCCATCCGCGGCATCGTCGGCCTCCTTGAGGCGCTGCGCGAGGAACCGGTCGGTCTCTTCGGCGCCGGCGAGCCCCGCCTCGCCCACGCGGACGGCCGAGCGCAGCGGCTCGGCCTCGCGCGCGGCGGCGGCGGCCGCCCCGCGGAGGTCCTGCGCGGCGTTAAGCGTGAGGCGCGCCTCCTCCATGCGGGGCACGGCGCGATCGGCGGTGCTCGTCATGGCCTCGGCCCGCAGCTCGCCCACCGCGGCGTCGAGCGCCTCGGCCTCGCGGCGCTTCCCGGCGATGGTGTCCTCGATGGGCTTCAGCTGCGCGCGCGCGGCGTCGGTGCGCTCGCCCTGGCCGGCGACGTCCCGGCGGTAGCGCTCGCGCGCGTCGCGCATGCCCTTGGCGGTGGCTCCCGCGAGCTCGTCCGCCCGCGGGTCGCCGGACGCCATGATGGACGTGATGCCCGCGATGCGTGCCTCGATCTCGCGGACGATCACCGACTTCTCCTGCGCGAGCCGCTCGAGGTCCGCGAGGTCGAGCACCAGTGCGTCGCGCCGCATGCGCGCGGCGAGCTCGCGGGCGTCGCGCTTCTGCGCGTCGCTGCCGCCGGCGTTCGCGATCTCCGACGCGAGCGTCCGGAGCTCCTTCGCGGCGTCGGCCGGCGCGAGGACCGGCTTCGGCACCTCGCGCGTCGTGCCGCCCTCCTCCTCGAGCGACGCCGACACGGCGTCGGGCGACGGCGCGATGCGGAGGGCGAGCATGCGCGCGCGCGCGGTCGCGTCGGCGAGCTTGCGGGCCCCCTTCTCCTCGGCGCTCGGGGCGTGCAGTCCGTCGCAGCCGAAGAGCAGGGCGGCGAGCGAGACCGAGGTGCAGGCGATGAAGCGGGCGTGGTGCATGGTCGTGTCCGGGGTGAATCGTCAGCGTAGCGGGGAGGTGCCGTGGATCAGCGGTCGGGCTCGTCGGGGTGCCGCACGGGCCGGTCCGGGGCATCGAGCTTCGGGAGCTCGAAGTCCACCGGGTACTCCGGGCGGGGCTGGTGCATCCCGCGGATCCACTCGAGCGTCTCGCTCATGAGCTGGGGGGTCGACTTCGAGAAGACCGGTTTCCAGCCCTTGACGTCCGGATGCGGGTACCGCGCGAGGTTCCGCTGGGTCGCGTACTGGATGAGCAGCGAGTCCGGGGGGTCCTCGAAGTCGACGAGCCGCTTTCCGTCCACCTCGAACTCGAGGAGCGTGAGGAGGTTGGTGTAGCGGATGCGGACGTCGGTGGACTCGCCGGTGTGGAGGAAGAACCGCCCCGCCTGGACGCCGCCGTGGCATCGGCTGGTGGCGCAGTTGGTGAGGAGCCACGAGTTGTGCACGCGCGTGCGGAACCTCGCGAGCGACGCGGGGTCCTCGCTCACGGTGATGAACTTGTAGAGGTCGCGCGCGCGCAGGTCGAACATCAGGCGCGCGATCTCCGCGTCGGGCTTGGAGAAGAGGAGGTTGCGCTGCTCGGCCGAGGCGGGGATGAGGTCGCTCGACCCGTACCGCAGGATGAGCTGGCGGATTCCCTCGGGATCGACCTTGAGCCGCGGCGGGTCCTTGAAGTCGATCTCGTACACGCGGACGATGTTCACGTCCTCGTCGGACACGAGCTTCGACGGGCGAAGGTCGCGGTTGCTCGGGGTGCGGTCGCCCGGACCGGCGGGAGCGGCGGCCCCGGAGCGCCCGGGGGCCGAGGGGTCGGGGGCCGCCTCGTTGCCTCCGGCGGCCGCGCCGCCCTTGCGCCGCGACTCCTCGATCGAGCGCTTGAGCTCGGCCCGCGCCTTCACCTCGCGCAGGACGTCGCGCGCGGTCTCGCTGTCGGCATCTCGCAGCAGGGCCTCGAGCTCCTGCTGCGCGAGGTCGAGCCGGTCCTGCTCGGCGAGCCACCGCGCCAGCGCGATGCGGCGCCCATGCTCCTCGGGCGCGATCGACTCCTTCAGGCGGCGGTAGCGCGTGTCGAAGTCCAGCTCGAGCACGACGCGGTAGACCTTCTCGCGCGGCAGCCGCCCGACCACGGTGTCGACGCGGAACTCCACCTCCTCGAGCGAGTCCTTGAGGATCTCCCCGCGCACGATGCTGCCGTCACGAAGCTGGATCAGACCTCGCTGGCCGGGGCCCGGCCGGACGATGTCGACGATGTCGAGCAGCTTGGTCTTGTTGTACTCGCGGCGCTCGCCGAGGGGCCCGACGACCACGATCTCGTCGTGGTCCTCGTGGACCACCGTGCCGCCGAACTCCTTCCATCGATCGACGAAGAGCCAGACCTGGCGCGGCGGCTCGGCCGCGGCGGGCGCGGGCGTCCCGGGGGCGGGTTCGGCCGCCGGTGCGGGCGGCGCCCCTGGCGCCGGCGCGGCGGCGGGCGCCGTCCCGGCGGGGGCGGCCGTGGGCGGTGCCTCGGGCGCCTGCCCGGCGGCGGGCGGCACTTGGAGCAGCGCGCAGGCGATCAGCAGCGGCAGTGGCATTCCTCGCATTGTCGCACGAATCGTTCGCGCCCGCCCGCACGCGGGTTGCCGCCCGGCCGCCCGCGGGGCCCGTGGCCGGGAACTACGCTCCGCGCGCCCTTCGCGGGCCATGAAAGGACCCTTCCCATGAAGCTCGGCGTCATGTCAGCGCTCTTCTCCGGCCGCCCCCTCGAGGACGTGTGCCACTACGTCGCCGACATCGGGCTCGGGGCGATCGAGCTGCCGGTCGGCGCCTGGCCGGGCGCCCCGTTCTTCGACCCCCGCAAGGTCCTCGCGAGCCGCAAGGAGCAGGACCGCGTCAAGGGCATCCTCCGCGAGCACGGGCTCTTGCTCTCGGGGCTCGCCGTCCACGGCAACCCCGTGCATCCGGACACGGGCTTCGCCAAGCGCCACCACGCCGAGTTCGCGACCGCGGTGGAGCTCGCGCCGAAGCTCGGCACCGACGTCGTCATCACCTTCAGCGGATGCCCCGGAGGGTCGCGCCGCGACCGCACGCCCAACTGGGTGACCTGCCCGTGGCCCGGCGATTTCTCGGAGGTCCTCAAGTACCAGTGGGACGAGGTGCTCGTCCCGTACTGGGCGAAGCAGGCGAAATTCGCGGCCAAGCACGGCGTGCGGGTGGCGTGGGAGGCGCACCCGGGGTTCTGCGTCTACAACGGGGAGACCATCATCCGCCTCAGCGAACTCGCCCAGCGCAAGGCGGGGATGCGCGGCAAGCCGGTGCTGGGCGCCAACCTCGACCCCTCTCACCTCTTCTGGCAGGGGATCGACCCGGTGCTCGCGGCACGGCAGCTCGGCGAGGCGGGGCTGCTCTTCCACGTGCACGCCAAGGACACCGAGCTCGACCGCCACGAGGGCCCGCTCAACGGCTACCTCGACACCAAGAGCTACGGCGATCTGAAGCGCCGCGCATGGAACTTCCGCACCTGCGGGTGGGGCCACGGCACCGAGTTCTGGCGCCCCTTCGTGAGCATGCTCCGCCGCCACGGCTACGACCACGTGCTCTCGATCGAGCACGAGGACGCCATGATGAGCGTCGAGGAGGGCTTCGAGCGCGCCGTCGCGTTCCTCCAGGAGTGCATCGTGGAGGAGCGTCCGGCGCAGGCGTGGTGGTTCTGACCGCGCCGCGCGGCGCGGTCAGTCCGGCACCGGCGTCGTCACGAGCCCGTTCGGGCGCACGAGCTCGACGGTCCACTCGACCTTCGCGGCCTTCGCGTCGCGGGCCCCCGCCGGCACCTTGAGGTCCCAGCGCAGGATGCCCTGTGGCATGCGCGACTCGACGTAGGACGCGTCGGCGCTCAGCGCCGGCGTGGCCGAGGCCAGGCGCACCTCGATGCGCTCGTTGCGGCTCGCGGGGCGTCGGTCGTAGACCTCGACGTCGATCGCGCGGCCGGTGCCGTTGTCGACGGTGATGCGGTCGTTCCACGTGGTGACGGTCGATCCGCCGAAGAGGCCGCTCGTGCCCGTGAGGCGCGACACGACCTCGCGCTTCGCGCGCACCGCGCGGTCGGGACCGAAGAACATGCGGAACTCGCCGCCGGGGGCGACCGAGGGCATCTCGGCGTCGCCGATGAACTCGCCGCCCATGAAGACCTGCGCGACGCCCGGAAGCAGCTGGAACGCGCTCGCGTTGCCGAGCGTGCCGCGGAGGAACACCGCGTCCGAGACGACGGGCGCGGCCACGTACGTGAAGCGCGCGTTCGGCGCGAAGTCGCCGATCCGCGTGCGCTGCCGGCGCTGGGCGTCGGAGGGAAGCGTCACCGGGCGCGGAAGCTCGAACGTGACCGCGACGCCGCCTTGGTTCACCGATGCTCCGGCCGAGAGCTCCTCGAGCGCGCGCGCCATCCCGGCGGTATCGCCCGCGGTCCCTGCGGCCGGGGAGCCCGGCGCGGCGTCCGCCATCGCCATGGGAGCGGGAGCGTCGGACTTGTACATGCGTCCCCCGACCGCGCCGCCCTCCGCGGGCGCCCCGGTCACGGGCGGCGGCGGGAGCACGACGTCGACGAACCACGGGTCCACGGGCGGCGGGCTCGAGGCGCGGGTCGGCTGCGCGGTCGAGAGCGAGAGCCGCACGTCCTTCCAGTCCTCGCCCGTGCGCTGCAGCACCATGGCGTCGTACTCGACCGTCACGGCCGAGCGGTCGGCCGTGGCACGCACGGCGTAGGAGGGCGCCCATGCCGCGTCGCGCACGAGGTACGTGAGCGCGAGCTCCACCGTGCACGCCTCGGAGACGCCGAGCGTGACGACGCCCGATCGCTCGACGCGGTCGGCGCCGCCGCGCGCGGCAAGCCGCTGCTCGGCCGCGGCGAGCTCGCGCCCGAGCGCTTCCTTGCGGCCGTCCATCTCGCGCGCGACGCCGGCGATGCGCGCCTTCTCGGCGCGCAGGGCCTCGAGCTGGCGCTCCGCGGCGGCGACGTCGATCGGCTCGACCGTGCCTGCGGGGCCCTCGGCGGCGGTGGGTCGCACGCCCACGGCGTCCACCAGCGCGCCATGCGCGTCGAGCAAGGCCCGCTCCTCGGCCAGGCGCTCGATCGCTCGCTTCAGTTCGCGCACCGAATTCGCGAGCGCCGCGCCCTCGGGCGAGCTCGCGAAGTCGACGCGCGGCGTCGCCGCGAACTCGAGCCCGAGGAGCTTCGCCGTCGCGCCCGCACCGGACGCGGGCGCGACCTTGGCCTGGAGCGACTGAGGAAGCACCGAGCGCGGAAGGTCGGTCACGTTCACGGACCAGATGCCGGGCGCGAGCTCGAGCCGCAGCGTTCGCGTGACGGCGGCACGGTCGGGATAGAGCGTCACCGCCGACACCGCGCCGCGCTCGGCGCGGCGCCCGACGGGCAGGTCGGCGTCCTGCGCGGCGGTGCGCGCGTGCATCGCGCGGGCATGCGCGTCGTGCGCCGCATGCGCGGCGAGCAGGGCGGCGGTCACGAGTCCGGCGGCCCGGAGGGAGGTTCGGGTGGTGGTGGATCGCATCGTGTTCCTTGCGTTCAGTCGGGAAGCGGCGTGACCTGCACGTCCTTCGGGTACGTGGCCTGCACCGACCACGTCACGGGCATCGCCGCGTCGCCGCGCGCGGCAGCGGGCACCTTGAGGTCCCACCGCAGGATGCCCGACTTCTGCGGGCCGTCCGCGTACGCCGCGTCCTTCGAGAGCGGCGCCGAGAGATCGGCGACCTTCACCTCGATCTTCGCGTCGCGGCTCGACGGGCGGCGGTCGACGAGCGCGACGGCGAGCTCGCGGCCCGTGCCGGTTTCGAGCGGCACGAGGTACCACCACGTGAACGCGCTGCTGCCCCCGAAGAGGCCGGCGGTGCCGAGCACCTTCGAGAGCACCTCGCGCCGCGCGCGCACCGCGCGGTCGGGCCCGAAGAACACCTTGAACTCCGACTTCGGCGCCACCGACGGCATCCGCGTGTCGCCGATGAGGTCGCCTCCCATGTAGACCTGCGCGGTCCCGGGCAGCAGCTGGTACGTCGACGCGTTGGCCATGTCGCCCCGCAGGTAGACGCCGTCGTCGACGATCGGCTGCGCCACGTGCACGAAGCGCACCGAGGGCTCGATGGTCGCGATGCGCGTCCGCTGCGAGCGGTCGGAGTCGCTCGGCACGCTCACGCGTCGCGGGAGCTCGAAGGCGGCCGCGACGCCGGATTCCCTGACGCCCGCGTCCGCGGCGATCTCGCGGATGCGCTCGGCCATCCGTTCCTTGCGATCGTCCCTGCCGCCCATTCCGCCGCCGACCAGGCCGCCGTCGGTGTCCGGACCTCCGGGGTCACGGCCGGGCGCGCCCGGGCGACCGCTCGTCGTGGGGCGCTTGCCCCCCCCGCCGCCGCGGCCATAGGTGGACACCGTCGCGTCGTCCACCCACACCGGCTCGACCTCGGCAGGCTGCGTCGCGTCGCCCGGTTCGGCGGTCGAGAGCGAGATGCGCACGTTCTCCCACGGTTCGCCGGTCGCCTGCGCGACGACGGCGTCGTACTCGATGACGGTGCCGCTGCGGTCCCCGGCGGCGCGGATCGCGTAGGCAGGGCTCCATGCCGCGCCATCGACGAGGTACGTCACGTCGAGGTCCACCGGGCACGCGCGCGGGACCGCGATGCGCACGACCGCGGCGCGCTCGACGCGGTCGGCCTCGCCGCGCTGCGCGATGGTCGCCTCGAGCGAGGCGATCTCCCGCCTCGCGGCCTCCGTGCGCTCGGCGAGCGCGCGCGACTCCTCGAGCGCCCGCGTGCGCTGCGCGTTGGCCCACGCAAGCTGCTCGAGCGCCTTCGCGGGGTCTGCCTTCGCGGTCCCCCCGAGCGCGGTCGCGTTGGCGGCGACACGCTGCGCGACCTGGTCGATGCGCGCGGCGTGCTGCGCCAGCTGCGCGGCGTCCTGCTCGAGGTGCGCGAGCCGGCGGCGCGCGTCGTCCAGCTTCGTGGCGAGTTCGATACCCTCGGCGCTGCCCGCGAAGGCGACGCCCTGCGACTCCTCGTACTCGACGCCGAGGAGCCGCGGCGCACCCTCGGCCGGGGCGTCGCCGGTGCGGACCTTCGCCTGGAGCCGTGTCGGGTCGATGTCCTGCGGAAGGCCGGTGACGCGCAGTTCCCACAGCCCCTGCGCGAGGTCGCGGTGGAGGGTGCGCGTCACGGCCGCGCCCTGGGGGTACACGGTGACGCGGTCGACCGTGCCCGGTTCGGACGCGCGCTGCACCGCAAGGTCCTGCGCATTCGCCGCGCATGGCGCGGCGAGCGCGGCGGCAAGCGTCATGCGGGCGGGGAGCGCGAATCGGGAGTGGGCGTGCACGGTGATCCTCCGTGGGCAGGCTAACCCCGGGCCGGAGGGGAACGCCGCCCGCGGACGGCGTGTCCGCGGGCGGCGTGCGTTTCACACAAGGCTGAAACCCGCGCTCAGTCGAAGTCCTCGAGCGCGGCCCGCGTGCCGCTGCGGGCGAGCAGCTCGGCCGCGCGGGCGGCGCCGGGGGCACCCGACGACCGCAGCTGCGCGACGAGCGCGCGCGTCTCCTCGCGCTTGCGCAGGTAGCGCAGCGCGAGCGAGGCCACGGCGTCGCGCTCGACGCCCTGCAGGAAGCCGACGCCCTCGCGGTAGACGATGCCGGAGGCGAGGCGCTTGGCGATCATCCAGTCGAGGTACGCCTGCGGGATGCCGGTCCAGAGCCGGTCGCCGACCGTCTCCTGCAGCTTCGCGGGCAGGTGCTCGCGGACGACCTGTCGCCCGAGCTCGCGGTCCGCCGGGCTCCAGCCTTCCATGGATGCGCGGATCGCGTCGGCCGCGTCGTTCATGACCTTCGACACGGTGGTCGAGAGCTCGGTGAGCGGGGTGTTCGGGTGCCGGCGTCCCTCGGCCATCAGGAGCTCGGCCTCGCTGCGCGCGAGTTCGCGCAGCTTCACGAGGACCTGCTCGACGAACTCGTCCTTGATGGAGAGGAACGCCTTCTCGTCGAGCAGCATGCTCGCCCCGATCTCGTAGCTCGAGCAGATGACGCCGCACTTGTTGGCGCTCGAGTCCTTGAAGATGAGGCAACCGGCCTTGAAGAGCTCGACGCGCGCCGCGGGCGTGAGGAAGAGGTTCGCGCCCTCGACGATGATGGGGCTCGACGGCTTGCCCTCGGGGGTGAGGTAGTCGCGCCAGTTCGACTCGTTGATGGTGGCCGGCCGTCCGCCGCCCGGGACGAACGCGTCCGTCACGAGCCGGTTGTGAAGCGTGTTGCGCAGCGGCACGCCCTCCGGGCTGTCGACGCCCACGACGCGGCCGCGCGGCCCGAGCTTCGCGGGGCTGAAGCTCGCGATGGGGAGCGCCTCGCGGAAGAGCCGCAGCAGCTCGCCGTGGTCGAGCCCGTCCGGGTCCTCGCCCACGCCGCTGCCGTCGGCGATGCCCACGATGCGGGCGTTGGCGCCGTAGTCGCGGTCGAGGATGCGGATCATGTTGCCCGCGACGTCGCCGTCCGGGCCGCCCGTGATCTTCACCGTGAACGGCTGCCGCCGCGGGTCGATGCCGCGGGCGCGCAGCGCCACCTCGAGGAACACGTTCACGCCCTCGCTGGTGACGCCGTACACCTTGTGGTTGATGCCGGCGCCGGGCTTCGAGCTCATGAACGCGTCGGGCAGTGCGTACTTGCGCGCGCGGGCGCGGGCCACGATCCACTCGATGTGCGCGGGCGTGATGTTCTCGTCGGGCCCGAGGTAGATCAGCTCCTTGGCGCCGAGCCGGTCGACCACCAGCGGCTTCACCTCGGGATCGTCGGTGATGAGGTCGAGCAGGCTGTCGACGAAGCTCTTGACGCAGCGCGTGATGTCCGCGTCGTGCTCGAGCAGGATCGCCGCCTTCGCGCCGCCCTCGGGGATGTCCTTGTTCTTCTGCTGCTGCGCCCACGAGAGGCCGTAGACCTCGTCGAACACGCGGTCGCGTTCGCGCGCGTGCTGCGCCGGCGTCGCCGGCTTGACCACGCGCAGCCCGCCGCGCGCGATCTCCTTGAAGCGGTTGTGGAACCCGAAGAATCCGCGTCCGAACACGAAGAACGTGCCGTAGGGGAGCTCGGGCCGGCGGTCGTCGCGCAGGTACGACGGGTCGAGCCGGATCGCCAGGCCGAAGCGGCGCGGGAGGAAGTAGTTCGTCCGGAACGCCGCGGCCACCGCGTCGAGCAGCGAGCCGAGGATCACGGCGGTGCCGTCCGGGTCGTCCTTCGTGCCGATCTCGGCGCGCAGCGCGGCGATGCGTCGGTCGACGTCGGCCTGCGGGGCCGGGGCCTTCGGGTCGAAGCGGTCGCGGAAGAGCGCGAGCACCTTCGACACCACCG
>CAYSFS010000044.1:0-319 GCA_964430235.1 uncultured Chitinophaga sp.
TCGGCGGCGAGGGCCACAACCTGCAGGAGCACTCGATCGTGCTCGTGCGCGGCGGTCGCGTCCGCGACCTGCCCGGCGTGCGCTACCACATCGTGCGCGGCACGCTCGACTGCCTCGGCGTCGAGGGCCGCAAGAAGGGCCGCTCGCAGTACGGCGTGAAGAAGAAGGCCGCCGCGGCCGCGAAGAAGAAGTAAGCACCTTCGGCGCGCGGGAAGGTCCCCCGCGCCCCCCCCCCCCCACGCCAGTAAAAACCCCCCCGCACCCAAGGACCCCCGCCCCCCCGGGGGGAAAGCGCCCGCCCAACCGGCCACCCCCCCAC
>CAYSFS010000044.1:329-16915 GCA_964430235.1 uncultured Chitinophaga sp.
GCGCGGCGTCCAATAATATCCACCCCCTGGGGGGGGGGTGTTTGCCCCCGCCCCCCGCCACCACCACAGGCGAGTAATCCCGCGCCGTCACCAAGGGACGCCGTCCCGCGCGGGGTGAAAGCGCCGGCCATGCCGGCATCGCCCACAGGAGACACCCATGCCGAAGAAGTTCACCGCCAGCGAGAGCCAGCTCAAGCCCGACGCCCGCTACCAGGACAAGGTCGTCGCCAAGTTCATCAACTGCATGATGAGCGGCGGGCGCAAGGGTCCCGCGACCCGCGTCGTGTACCGCGCGTTCGACGAGATCCAGGCCCGCCTGGACAAGGACAAGAACGAGAACCTCCCGAAGACGGCCATCGAGCTGTTCCAGAAGGCGTGCGACAACGTGCGCCCCGTGGTCGAGGTCCGCTCCAAGCGCGTCGGCGGCGCCAACTACCAGGTGCCGATGCAGCTGAACCGTCGTCGCCAGCAGAGCCTCACGTTCCGCTGGATCATCGAGGCCATCCGCGAGGAGCGCGGCCGTCCCATGCACCTTCGCCTGGCGAAGGAGCTGATGGACGCCGCCAAGAACGAGGGCAAGGCCGTCACGACGAAGGAGAACACCCACCGCATGGCCGACGCCAACAAGGCGTTCGCGCACTTCGCGTGGTGATGTTCGCCGGGTGACGCCCGCTCGCCCCGATCCGTCCGACCGCCATCACCGTCAGGTGATCCTGCCTGGCTTCGGCATCGAGGCCCAGGAGCGCCTGCGCGCCTCGTGCGCGCTGGTGGTCGGCTGCGGCGCGCTCGGGTGCGCCGCGGTCGACCTGCTCGCGCGCGCGGGCGTGGGGCGGCTGGTCCTGGTCGACCGCGACGTCGTCGAGCCCACGAACCTGCAGCGGCAGTCGCTGTACGTCGATGCCGACGCGCGGGCGGGCGCGCCCAAGGCCGAGGCGGCCGCGCGCCGCGTGAAGGCCATCGATCCCGCGCTTCGCGCCGAGGCGTGCGTCGAGCACCTTTCGGCCGACAACGCGGCCGAGCTCGTGGGCGACTGCGACGCGGTGGTCGACGGGCTCGACAACTACCGCACGCGCTACCTGCTCAACGACGCGGCCGTGAGCCTCGGCAAGCCCTTCGTGCATGCCGGCGCGGTGGCGTTCCGCGGCACCTCGATGCCCGTCCTCGCGGGCGTCGCCGGGGCCGTCGGCCTCGCGCGGGCGGATGCGCCGTGCCTGCGCTGCGTGTTTCCCGACGTCCCGCCGCCCGGCGAGGGCGAGACGTGCGACACGGCCGGGGTGTTCGGGCCCACGGTCGCGGCCGTGGGCGCGATTGCGGCGGCCCAGGCGATCAAGTTGCTCGCGGGGCGCGCCGACCTCGTCGACCGCGTGCTCTGGTCCGTCGACATGGAGCGCAACCGCGAGGCGCGCGTCGCGCTCACGGGCGCGGGGCGCGCCGACTGCGCGTGCTGCGGCGCGCGGCGGTTCGAGTTCCTCGGGGCGGCCGACGCCGACCGGTGCGCGGTGCTCTGCGGGCGCAACGCCGTGCAGGTGCTGCCGCCCGGACCGGCCGCGATCGACCTCGCGTCGCTGCGCGCGCGTCTCGCGTCGATCGGCGCGTTCGAGGTGCGCGACGGCATGCTGGTCGGCGAGCTTCCCGGCGCCATGACCCTCTCGGTGTTCGCCGACGGGCGGGCGATCGTGCGAGGGACGGTCGACCCCGTGGCGGCGCGCGCGGCGTACGACCGGTTCGTCGGCGCGTGACGCTTACACTCCGCGCATGTCCTATGCGCACCACGTCCTTCCCGGCCTTCGCCTCGGTCTCGGCTACGCCGATGCACTGACGAAGTCCATCCCGGCCGACTCCTTCGCGCGCTTCCCCGCGAAGGACGTGGTGTGCCCGGCGTTCTACATGGGCCACCTCGCGATCTACCCGCACCGGGCGCTCGCGATGCTCGGGCGCGGCGACCTCGTGGTGCCGAACCCCGCCGGGTGGGACGACCGGTTCAAGGCGGGCGTCGAGGCGCAGCCCGGCGACTACCCGTCGAAGGACGCGATCATGTCGCACTTCAACGCCGGTTACGAATCCGTGGCGAAGGCGCTCGAGACGGCGCCCGACTCGGTGTTCGCGGAGGAGAATCCCGCCGAGGGCCGCTTCAAGGACATGTTCCCGACGAAGGGCGCGGCGCTCACCTTCCTGTGCGTCGGCCACGTGCAGATGCACCTCGGGCAGGTCAGCACCTGGCGCCGCGTGATGGGCCTCGGGAGCGCGATGTGACGCCGTTCGGCGCCGAGTTCGCCGCCTGCTGCGCGTTCGCGCTGCTCGGCACCGCGGCGTCGTGCGCCGTCGTCCTGCCGCGGACCGCTGCGCACGGCACGCGCTTCGCCTCGCTCGCGGTCGCGTGGGGCGCCGCGCTCGCGCTGGCGCTCTTCGTGGGAGACCGCGCGGGCGCGCACGTGAACCCGGCCGTCACCCTCGCCGCGTGGATGTGCGGGTGCGTGCCCGGCGCCGAGGCGCTCGAGCGGCTCGCGGCCCAGTTCGCCGGCGCGTTCGCCGGCACGTCGCTCGCCGCCGCGGCGTTCGTGCCGCAATGGTCGCGCGCGGACCCGGCCGCGGCGTCGCGCGCGCTCTGGCCCGTGCCCGAGGTCGACGCACCGCTCGCGACCGTCGCGGCCAGCGCCGTCGGCACCGGCGCCTTCGCGTTCGTGATGCTCCGCATCCTGGTGGGCGAGCCGATCGTCGCGGTCGACGAGGCCGTCGCGGCGGACGGCACGGTGGTCGCGGCGGAGTTCGTCGCGCGGCGCACGCCGTTCATCCTGACGCACCGCGCCGAGGGAGCGCTCCTCGCGGGGGTGGCCCTCGCGCTCGCGCTCCTGGGACCGGGGTCGACCGGCGCGCCGATCACGCCGACGCTCGGTCCGTGCGGCCGCCTCGTGCACCGATTGATGCCATCGCGCGCGAAGGGACGCACCGATTGGGCCGGCACGTGGCTCTCGTTCGCGGGACCGGCGCTCGGTGCGGCGCTCGCCGCGCTCGCATGGCGCGTGACCGCGGGAGGCATGGTTTGACGCACCGCACGGCGTCGCGGGCAACCGCGCTCGCGCTGTCGGCGGCCGCGTCGTTCGCCGCCGCGGCGGCCGCCGCGCCCCGGATGGCCGCGCAGTCGCCGCCCGCCGCGCAGGCACCGCCTGCAGCGCCAACACCGCCCGCCCCCGTCTCGGCCGAGGAGGCGCTCGCGCGCATGCCGTGGTTCGCTCGGCTGGGCGCGCGCTCGCTGGACCTCGAGGTCCGGCTCGCCGTGCGCGACCAGGTGGTGCTGGTGCCCGACGCCGCGTCGTACGTCGCCGAGATCGCGAAGTGGACGCCTTCCGAGCGATGGCCGGTCCTCGTCGAGGACGCATCGTTCGCGCCGCGATTCATCCGCGCGTTCAAGCCGTCCGTCGTGCTCAGGCGCCCCCATGCGGACGCGGCGCTCGCGGACGCGCCATCCGTGCGCGCGGCCGTCGAAGGCGCGCTCGCGCGCGCATGGGGCGGGACCCCGGAGGCCGGGCCCGTCGCGGCGCTGCGCACCGCCGGGGTCATTCCCGCGGGCATCGTCGCGGCGAGCGCGTCGGACCCCGCATGGACCGCGGCGCTCGCGCTCGCCGCAGGCCGCGGGCAGCCGCTCGCGTGGCTCGAGCAGCCGCTGGGGGGCTCGGCCAACGACGTGGTCGACGCGGCGTCGTTCGGCGCGTTCGATTCCGCCGTGCGAGCGGCGTTCGAGACCTCGGGACTCTCGTGGACGGGGCTCGGCGACCAGCTCGACGCGTTCACGCTGTGCAGGCGCGCGGGCGTGCGCGTCTCGCTCGCGTCCCCTCCGGGCGGGCGCAACCCCGGCATCCCCGCGGACGCGGGCCCGTTCGCGCTCACCGACGCGTTGTGCCGCCATCCCGACGGGTCTCGCTACGCGTTCGCCGCGCAGGTGCACGGCGACGCGGTGCGGGCGTCGTCGATGGCGATGTGCTCGCTGTTCCTGCGCCGCAACGAGGCATGGGCGTTCGACGGCTACGGCGGCCGCGGCGCGGGCGCGCCGTTCGCGCAGTACGGGTTCGAGCGCGTCGTGCCCGCCCTCGAGACGGCCGGCTTCAAGGTGCGTTCGTGGCAGGGCGAGGACGGCACCGTCGACGCGTGGCGCGCGCTCCTTCCCACGGGCGTCTCGGCGGACGTGATGTTCCTGAACTCGAGCGGCAACGCCGACTTCCTGGAGCTCGCGCGCTCGGCCGTCGCGCCGAGCACCGACATCCCGGTGCTTCGCCGGCCGCTCGCGCTGCAGATGGTGCACAGCTTCTCGCTCCAGGTGCCCGACGCCGAGTGGTCGGTGGGCGGGCGCTGGCTCGCGCACGGCGCGTACGCCTACGTCGGGAGCGTGCACGAGCCGTTCCTGCTCGCGTTCGTGCCTCCCGCGGTGTTCGTCGACCGCCTCGCGGCCCTCACGCCGTTCCTGGTGGCCGGTCGCCAGTGGCAGGGCGACACCATCCCGCAGGTCTGGCGCATCACGACGCTCGGAGATCCGCTGATGACGGTGCCGGCGCCCCGGACCGCGGCGATGCTCCCCGGCCGCATCGCGGCCGCGCCCGCCGACGGCGAGGTCGACGTGCGTGCGCTGGCACGTGCCGCGCTCGAGCGTTCGAAGTCGGCCGCGGACGAGGCGTCGGTCGCGTCGGCGCTGGCGGAGGCCATGCGCGACCTGGTCGCGTGCGGCGACGACGCCGTGGCGGCGCAGCTCTGGCAGCTCGCGCGCGGCCGAGGGGCCGCATCCGCGGCGGCCGTGGCGCCGGCCGCGCTCGGCCCGCTCTTCCGCGCCGGCGCGCGGGCGTCGTTCATGGATGCGTGGGCGCTCGTCCCGAAGCCGTCCTCCGAGGAGCGCGACATGCTGTGGCAGCTGTGGGCCACCGACCTGCGCACGCTCCGCGACCGTGCGGCGATCGCGGTGCTGAAGGCCGCGGTGCGCGAGCCGCGGCTCGACCAGGACGCGCAGGCGCTGCTGCCGGCGCTGCGCGCCGTCGAGGGCGACGCGGCCGCCGTCGACTGGATGAACGGCCTCATGCAGCGCACCCGGGACCCCGAGGTCAAGCGGCGGCTGGCGCAGCTGCAGGCGTGAGCGCGGAACCGGCCGGGCGCACGCGCCGCGGTCAACGCGCGGGCGCGACGCGTGCGGGGGCCGCCTCGAGCCGCGCGCGCTCGGCCACGGCGGCGGGGTCGTGCTCGAAGGCCATGGGGGTGCCCGGCGCGTTCGGCTGGCGGATGCCGAGCAATCGCTCGTTCGCCGCCTGTTCCGACCGGGCGAGCAGCGCCACCGTGCCCGCGAACGTGGGATGCAGCTGGTCGCGCTGGATCAGCGGGCCGTCCGCCGCCTCGCTCCATGACCTGCGCCCGGCGGTGAACGGCTCGCCCGAGCGCAGGTCCGCGACGAGCTCGGCCAGCGGGAGCACCGCCACGCGCGGCCGCCCGCGCGCCCATTCGCGGATGCGGCGGTTCGCCCGGTCGATGGTGCCGGGCGCGGGCATCTGCGCGCGCGAGAGCATCCGCCCGACCGCGGGAGACATGTCCGGGATGTCGCCCACCACCACGGGGATGCCGCGCGCATCCACGCGTTCGAGCAGCGCGAGCCCGAGCTCGAGCGTCGCGAGCCGCTGCGATTCGTCGCGCACGGGCTTGCGCTCGGCGTCGGTGGCCCCGTAGGTGAACCAGAAGAGGAAGTCGTCGGCGACCACCAAGGTCGGCGGCGGGTCCATGGCGAGCGCCTGCTCCACCTGGCCCTCGCCGGTCTGGAGCGGCGACATGAAGAACATGCCGGTCGCGTCGCCGGTTACCTCGCCCGCGCCCACCCGCGCGAGCCCCGCGATGCGCGCGAGCGTCATGGCCTCGCCGCGGCCGGGGCGCGTGCCCGGCATGCGGACCCCGAACCCCGCGCTCGCGCTCGCACCGATGAAGTGGACGCGCGACCAGAGCGTGCGGGCGTCGACCCCGAGCGCCGGCGCGCGCGCCGAGGCGATGGGCATCGCCGACGGAACCGCGGCGAGCAGCGCGGCCGCCGCGCACAGGAGCGCGCCGGCCGACAGCCCGCGCATGGGGTCGCGCAGCCGCGTGCTCACGGCAGCTCCCCGCCGTGCGGCATCACGCGCACCTGGGTCTTCGGGCCCGCCACGAGGTGGCCCGCGGGCACGCTCGACGTCACGAACACGCCGCCCGCGACCACGGCCCCGGCGCCGATCACCGTGTCGCCGCCGAGGATCGTGGCGCCCGCGTACACGGTGACGCCCGCCTCGAGCGTCGGGTGCCGCTTCGTGCCCTTGACGAGCGCGCCGTCGGCGCCGCGCTCGAACTTTCGCGCGCCCAGCGTCACGCCCTGGTAGACGCGGCATCCGGGGCCGATCTCGCACGTCTCGCCGACGACGACGCCGGTGCCGTGGTCGATGAACGTGCCCGCGCCGATGCGCGCGCCCGGGTGGATGTCGATGCCGGTCTCGGAATGCGCGACCTCCGAGAGGAGCCGGGGCAGCACGGGCACGCCGAGCGTCCAGAGCTCGTGCGCGAACCGGTGCGCGGCGAGCGCGGCGATGCCCGGGTAGCAGGCGACCACCTCCACGACGCTGCGCGCGGCGGGGTCGCCGTCGAATGCCGCCTGCACGTCGGCCGCGAGCGCCTCGCGGATCGCCGGGATGCGCGCGAGCAGCGCCGAGGCTGCGGCGTTCGCGTCGATCTCGGCGCCGGCGGCGCGCGCGGAGACGTCGATCGCGTCGGCGAGCGCCGCCATGAGCGCGGGAAGGCGCTCCGCGACGAACGACGCGGCGTCCGCGTGGATCGGCGCGTGCGCCGGCGCATGGAAGCCGGGGAAGGCGAACTCGCGCATGAGCGCCAGCAGGCGCCGGGCGCTCGCTCGGTCGGGCATCGGTCCCGCGCCGAGCCGTGCGATCGCCGGGAGCGCCGTGATCGACGCGGCGATGGCGTGGGCGAGGTCCGGCTCGGCCGAGCGCTGCATGTACGGCCGATCCTAGCCCATTCGGCTATCCTCACCGCCCCTCGCGGCGGCCCCCGCCGCGTCCCGCACCCGGACCACCACGAAGCCATGGCCATCCTCGTCGACGCACACACGACCGTCATCTGCCAGGGCATCACCGGGTCCTCCGGCGCGTTCCACACGAAGGGCTGCTTCGACTACGGCACGCGCATGGTCGGCGGCACGACCCCGGGCAAGGGCGGGCAGAAGGACGCGAACGGATTGCCGATCTTCGACACCGTCGCGCAGGCGGTGCGGTCGACCGGTGCGACCGCGAGCATGATCTTCGTGCCGCCGCCGTTCGCCGCCGACGCCATCCTCGAGGCGGCCGACGCCGGCATCCGCACCATCGTGGCGATCACCGAGGGCATCCCGGTGCAGGACATGGTGAAGGTGCGTGCGCGGCTCGCGGGCTACCCCGACTCGGTGCTCGTCGGCCCCAACTGCCCGGGCGTCATCACCCCCGGCCGCAAGACCGGCACGCCCGGCAGGTACGAGGGCGGCTGCAAGATCGGCATCATGCCGGGCTACATCCACACGCACCGACTCGACGCCTCGACGCGCAGGGCGGTGGGCATCGTCAGCCGCTCGGGCACGCTCACCTACGAGGCGGTGTGGCAGACCTCCGAGCGCGGCATCGGCCAGTCCACCTGCGTCGGCATCGGCGGAGACCCCGTGAAGGGCCTGAACTTCATCGACGTGCTCGAGATGTTCGCGGCCGACCAGGACACCGACGGCGTCATCATGATCGGCGAGATCGGCGGCACCGACGAGGTCGAGGCCGGCCGGTGGATCCAGGCCCACATGCGGCACAAGCCGGTGGTGGCCTTCATTGCCGGTCGCACGGCGCCGCCCGGCCGTCGGATGGGCCACGCGGGCGCCATCATCGGCGGTGCCGACGACACGGCGCAGTCCAAGATGGATGCCTTGCGCGCGTGCGGGCTCACGGTGGCCGAGAGCCCGGCCGACCTTGGATCGGCGATGGCTTCGGGGCTGGGGCTCGAGCTTGCGACGTCCCGATAACGCAGGCGTTTCTCGACGGTTCTGCGACATTCGTTCCGGGAATCGGTTGCCTGCCGGGCGAACCGTGGCAGGGTGCGTTGGCCTTTGATGGTTTGGAGGAACCCGGAGAAGGGGATGTTCCCGATGCCTGCGAGGCACGCCGAGTGGCGTGGCCGCGGGGCACGCACCCTTCCCCTCGGAGTTCCCCGATCATGCTGGCACGCCTCACCGCCTCGGCCGCCGCGGCCCTCGCCCTTGCCTCCGTCTCGAGTGCGGCCCTGGTCTACGGTGGCGGCACCGAGACCGGTTCCCGCGTGAACCTCGGCGCCGGGGCCATCACGTACATGAACTGCTTCGCCGCGGTCTCGGCGGGCCAGACGCAGCTCGCGCTCGAGAGCGCGATCGTCGGCATCCGCCGGCTCGCCACCGCAGGAGCGCTCCTGGACGTGGGCATCAACATCTACGCCGCCGAGATGACGTTCGATGGCACGAACTTCGGCCGCGGCGCCAACTACCTGATCTATTCGTCCGGGTCGCTGGGCGCAGGTTCGGCCACCGTCACTCAGCTCGTGAGCACCGGCGCCGTGTCGGGCGTGACCCTCAACCTCGAGACCGCATCCAACGCCGGCCTCGGCGGCTGGTGGATCGGCGTCGAGTTCACGGGCCTGAACGCGTCGAACACGGCCAACGGCTGGCGCGTCGTCAACGCCCCGACCACCGGCGCGTCGATCAACGGGTTCGGCGCCTTCAACAATGCGGGCAGCGGCGTGTTCCAGGCGTTCTTCGCCCTCGGCAACCCGCCGGGATCGGCCCCCAGCCGCTTCATGGTCGACGTGAACGGCACGCTGGTGCCCGCTCCGGGAGCGCTGGCGCTCCTGGGCGTGGCCGGCATGGTCGGCTCGCGTCGCCGCCGCTGACGGTCGGCATGTCGTGATGCCTTTCCCCCCGGGCCCCGGCACCGCGCCGGGGCCCGGGCTCTTTTCGGGCCGCGTACCTTGCGACGCATGGCCACGGAGGGCCCCGTCACGACCGACTTCCCGCCGCGCCCCGGATTGCTGCGGCTGTACGGCAACCGCACGATGCTGGGCCTGCTCGCCCTCGGCTTCGCGGGCGGGCTTCCGAACGTCATGGTCACGGACGTCGCGGCGGCGTGGGCCACCGCGGACGGGTGGGACGTCGCGGCGATCGGCGCGCTCGGGTTCTGGACGTTCCCGTACGCGCTGAAGTTCCTGTGGGCGCCCGCGGTCGACGCGCTGCACGTGCCGGTGCTCGGGCGCCTGGGGCTGCGGCGCGGGTGGCTGCTGCTCACGCAGGCCGCGGTGCTCGCGGGGCTCGTCGCGATGTGCTTCGTCGGGCCCGAGCGGCCCGTCGCGTTCACCGCATTGCTCGCCTCGGTGGCATTCCTCTCGGCCACGCAGGACACCGTGGCCGACGCCTTCCGCACCGAGTCGCTGCGCGAGGACGAACTCGGCGCAGGCGCCAGTTCCTTCGTCACCGGGTACCGCATCGCGTTCGTGGTGCTCGGCGCGGGCGTGCTCGCCACCGCGGACACGGTGGGCTGGCGCGTCGCGGCGATCGCCGGGTCGGCGGCGATGGCGCTCGGCATCGCGGCGACGCTGGCGTCGCCCGAGCCCGCGGTCGCGCGCGCGCGGCCCGGGCTGCGGGAGTCCATCGTCTCGCCCGTGGCGGAGTTCGTGCGCGGGTGGGGCCGGGCGTTCCCGGCGCTCCTCGCCTTCGTCCTGGTCTTCAAGCTGCCCGACCAGCTGGCGAACGCCATCACGACCCCCCTCCTCATGAAGGGGCTCGGCTACTCGCCCGCGTCGATCGGCTGGATCCGCCAGGCGTTCGGCATCGGCATGACCATCGCTGGCGCTGGCGTCGGCGGGTGGATGGTCGCTCGGCTGGGCGTGGTGCGCTGCCTGTGGGTGTTCGGCGTGGCGCACTGCGCGAGCATCGGAGGGTTCCTGGCGCTCGTGCTCGCGTACGGCGCCACCGTCGACGCCACGCCCGCGGCGCCCCCGCCGGTCTGGGCGCTGGTGCCCGCCATCGGCATCGAGAACTTCGTGATCGGCCTCGTGACCAGCGGATTCGTCGCGTTCCTGATGGGCGCGTGCGACCGGCGCTTCACGGCGACGCAGTACGCGCTCCTCACGGCGCTGATGGCGCTCGGCAACGCGCTGGCGCGCGGCGCGGGCGGGGCGCTCGCGGCGGCCCTCGATTACCCGTGGTTCCTGGTGGCTGCGATGGCGGCCGGCATCCCCGGAATCCTCCTGATTCCGTGGGTGACGCGCCCGGTACGATCCAACGTCCCATGGGCGAAACAGCCATGACCGAGCCGAAGACGCGCCGCCCGCTGACCTACAAGGAGGCCGGGGTCGACATCGACGCCGGCGACGAGGTCGTCGACCGCATCAAGGGATTGCTGAAGCGCACGCACGGCCCGCGCGTCATGGGGCAGCACGGCGCGTTCGCCGGCATGTTCCGGCTCGACTACAACCAGAAGCTCTTCAAGCGCAACTACAAGGACCCGGTGCTGGTGGGCTGCACCGACGGCGTCGGCACCAAGGTGCTGCTGGCCGCCGAGCGCCGCATCTACGACACGGTCGGCATCGACTGCGTCGCGATGAACGTCAACGACCTCATCGTGCAGGGCGCCGAGCCGCTGTTCTTCCTCGACTACCTGGGGCTCTCGAAGCTCGAGCCCGAGGCCACCGCGAAGATGATCGAGGGCGTCGCGAAGGGCTGCGAGATCGCCGGCTGCGCCCTCATCGGCGGCGAGTGCGCCGAGATGCCCGACATCTACAAGCCCGGCGACTTCGACATCGCCGGGTTCTGCGTCGGCGTGGTCGAGCTCGACCGGGTGGTCGACGCGGCCCGGGTCAAGAAGGGCGACGTGATCATCGGCCTGCCTGCCTCCGGGGTCCACTCGAACGGGTTCACCCTGGTGCGTCGGATCGTGCGCGACGCGGGGCTGGACCTCGACCGTGCGTACCCCGAGCTCGGCCCGGACCCCTTGTGGAAGGTGCTGCTCGAACCCACGCGGATCTACGCGCGGTCGATCGTCAAGCTGCTCGGTTCGTACCGCAAGAAGCGGGTGGTGAGCGGCATGGCCCACATCACGGGCGGCGGGCTCCCGGGGAACGTCTGCCGGGCGCTCGGGCCCAAGGTGGACGCCGTGATCGACCCCGCATCCTGGCAGCCGAACCCGATCTTCCCGTTCCTGGCTCGCCACGGCGGGGTGGAGCGCGACGAGATGTTCCGGGTCTTCAACATGGGCATCGGATACGTGCTCATGGTGCGCCCCGCGTTCGCCGAGGCGGTTTGCGCGAAGTTGGCGAAGCTCGGCGAGAATCCGGTGGTCATCGGAGAGATCACGAAGGGTTGTGGCGAAGTGCGTATCTCGGGCTGAATGACCGATAACGACGTCCCCGAATTCGGCAATTCATTTTGATGCGATTTCGGCCGAACCCATGGTTGGCCTCGCCTTCAGGTTGCGTTAGTGTTGGAGGGGCGTTCATGGGAGCGCCGCCGTTTTATCGTTCGGCATGAGTGGGCGCGAGCCGTCCCCCTTCACGCCGCCGTGGCCCCGGTCGGGTCGAGTTGAGGTGCGTTCGATGGGCCGGAGTGCCCGAGGCGCATCCTCAGTCTGAAAGACAAGGAAGAGACGCTCATGCTTTCTCATCGTTCTCTCATCGCCTCGCTGGCGACCGCGACCATCGCGGCGTCCGCGTCGGCCGACGTCACGATCTCGTTCACGAACCAGACGTGGCCCGGCTACAACTTCACCCAGTACTACGGTGACATCGTCCAGATCGGCCTCACGGGCTCCCTGACGGCGGTCTCGGTGAACGCGGTGCTGAACGCGTCCGTCGCCGCGACCTACGCGGACGATCTGTGCGTCTACCTCGACATCGGCTCGCTCTCGACCGGCGGCGCCCTGCAGGTCGGCGGCTTCGGCAACCTGATCGGCACCGGCGGCGGCCAGCGCTACCCGTGGCCCAACGGCGGCGACGACGCCCCCGGCACGCCCGTGACCGGCACCGTCACCCTGACCACGCCCATCGCCTTCACCGGCAACCCCACCGCCACCGGCGACAACAACGTGTGGGTCGGCAACGGCTACGGCGCGGCCGGCACCTCCGGCACGTTCACCGGCACCATCACGCTCGTCGGCGTGAACAGCTCGTGGACCTACGCGTGCAACCCGGCCAGCCCGGCCAACCCGGCGAACAACTGCGCCACGAACCCGACCCTCGTGTCGGAAGCGCAGCTCGCCGCGGGCACCAACCTCGCGCTCAGCATCCCGACCTCCGCGACCAACGACGGCCCGCCGGCCGGTGGCGTCTGCGGCGCGACCTTCACGGCGCCGATCCTCAAGGACGTGTGGTACCTGTTCCAGGTGCCCGCCACGGCCTCGATCTGGTCGGACGTCAACGCCACGGTCACCTTCGGCGCCTGCGCCCAGGGCAACGTGTGGCTGACGCTCTACGAGGTCGGCGCGGACCCGGCGGCCTACGACGAGGGCTCGCTCCCGTCGTCGGCCTTCGAGTGCTTCCAGGCGACGCCGGCCGTTCCCACGGCCAGCTTCACCGACTACTTCACGCCCGGCAACTACTACCTCATGCGCGTCGGCATCACCGCCGCCACGGCATGCGCCGGCCAGATCGCGCTCCAGCTCGTGGAGCCCGCTCCGTACGCGTGCAGCGACCCGTCCACCCCGGCGAACAACTGCGCCATCGCGCCGCGCGTGATCAACTCGTCCGAGTACGGCACGGCCGTGCCGTTCGACTCGACGCTGGCCACCACCGACGGCCCGGTCGAGCCGGTCGCGTGCGCCGCGTTCAAGGACACGTGGTACCTCGTGACCATGCCGGCGAAGGTTCCGCTCGGCACGGACCTCGCGATCAACGTGGTCTACGACGACGCGAACATCCGTCCCGTCGTGAGCGTCTACAACGTCGGTGACTTCGCGGCGTTCAACCCGAACGACCTCGAGGACGACCTCGTCGGCTGCCTCTCGGCCGCCGCGCTCGAGAGCACGCTGAACGTGGTGCTCGGCAACCCCGAGGCCGCGGCGTCGTACCTCATCCGCGTCGGTTCGTTCGTCGACGACGTGTTCGCGGGCAGCCCCGGCTCGATCACGGTCGACATCATCGACCCGATCCCGCCCCAGGTCTGCACGACCCCCGGCTCGGCCCCGGTCAACAGCAACGGCACCGCGGCTCCGGCCAACGGCGGCGTGCGCTGCACGAACTCGGTGAACCTGGTGGCCCGCGTGTTCACGTCGGACCAGCTCGGCGCTGCCTACAGCTTCGAGTGCGTCAACTTCGGCATGGTCTGCCAGGCCGACTACCAGGCGATCGGCTTCGGGATCTACGTTGACCCGACCGGCGGCGACCCGGTGCTCGCGGAACTGGTTCCCGTGGCGGAGTGGGACGTCGGCCTGTACCCGGCCGCCGCCGCCCAGATCGTGACGGTGACCGGCCCGCAGCAGTGCATCGAGCTCACGAACGGCGCCACCTTGGTCGCGCTGGTCGCCTTCGCCGACGAAGCCGGCGACGGCAACGTCGTGGTCTACGCCGGCGACGACTTCGCCGCCACCGGCCTGGCCGAGACGTACCTCGCGTCCGACGACTGCACGATCACCGAGCTCACCCCGATCTCGGCCATCGGCGCGTTCGACACGCAGTGGTGGGTCGACCTGTCGGGTGACATCGGCTGCGTCGAGGCGTGCCGCCCCGACCTGAACGGCGACGGCGCCGTGAACGGCCAGGACCTGGGCGTGCTGCTCGGCGCCTGGGGTCCGTGCCCCGGCACCCCGTGCCCGCCCGACCTGAACGACGACGGTGCGGTCAACGGCCAGGACCTGGGCGTGCTGCTCGGCGCCTGGGGCCCGTGCCCGAACTGACGCTCGCGTCAGGACTCGCGTGACTCTTCCGCCGCCCGCGCCCCATGGCGCGGGCGGCGCGCTTTTCGCTCAGCCCTCGTCCTTCCAGCGGCGCGACTGCTTGCGGTCGGCGTCGCGGCGCTTGCCCTCGAGCCGGCGCTGCACGCTGCCCCACGTGGGCTTCGTCTTCTTGCGCACCTTGGGGCGCACGGCGGCCTGCGACACCATGGTCCGCAGCCGGCCCTCGCACGTGTCGCGGTTCTGGAGCTGGCTGCGATGGAGGTCGCAGCGGAAGAGGAGCTCGCCGTCGCCGACGAGCGCGCTGGCCGCGTTGGCGCGCAGCCGTTCGGCGGCGGCGTCGTCGAGCCCGCCGATGTCCGCGATGCGCACGCGCAGCACGGCCGCGGTGCTCGCCTTGTTGACGTGCTGCCCGCCCGGACCGCGCGCGGTGGTGAACGACCACTGCATGTCCTGCGGGCGGATCCACGCACCGCGGCCGAGGTCGAACGCGCCCGGCGGACGCACGCGAACGGGGCGCGGTGCCGGGCCCGTGCCCTCGGGGGATGGGTACGCTCCTTCCATGCCGGTTCCCATTGTCCCATGCGCCGAGGTCGCGCAGGCCCCCGCCGACGCCGGGGGCGCGCCGCTCGACGCGGCCCGGATCCTGGGCGTGGGCGAGCCGCTCGCGGCCACGTTCGACGTGGGCGTCTGGGTGCCCCGGCTCACGGGCACGGCCCGCGTGGGTGCGGGCGGCGCATCGTTCAACCTCGACGACGACCTCGCGGTGCAGGGAAGCGCACCCGGCGTGGCGGGCGAGTTCGCGGTCACGGCCGGCCGTTGGCGCTTCGGCGGGCTCGGCTTCGCGGTCGAGGAATCCGGCTCGCAGTCCGCCACGGCGGCGGGCACGTTCGGGACCACGTCGATCGCCGTGGGCGACGCGATCTCGGGCGCCTACAGCGCGTGGATGGCGGGCGCCGAGGTTGGCTACGTGCTGTGGCGGCCGTTCGCGGACGAACCGTGGCCGTGGAGCGACGCCGGCGACAACCGGACGCAGGCCGCGTCCATGGTGGGGAAGAACGGCCGTCCGCTCGCCGACGTCCAGGTGTACGCCCTCGGCGGCGGGTTCGTCCTCGGCTACGAGCAGTCGGTGACCAACCTGACCGCGGGCGGCACGTCCACCTTCGAGCGCACCGTGGGCGGCGCCTACGGCGGCGCGGGCGCGGACATCCGCATGGGCATGGACGGGCGCGTGCCGCTCGTCCAGGACCTGCGCCTGTACGTCAACGCGGGCTTCGGCTTCGGTTGGCCCGACGCCGACTCGGTCTGGATGATCCGCGTGGGACTCGCCGCGATGCTGGACGAGCACGTCGGCGTCGAGTTCGGCTACCGGCTGTTCGACTTCGACCTCCGCGACGGGCCCTCGCAGGTGGACGCGGGCATCCGCGGCCTGTTCGGCGCCGTGAGCGTGCGCTTCTGACGATGCCCAAGGCCCGAGGAAACGGGTTCCTGCGCGCGAAGATCCGGCACGCGGTGCTCACGCGCGCGGCCGATCGGCTCTCGTTCGGCGTGCTCGGCCGCAGGCATCGCCGTCAGCCGATCGAGGTGCGCTCGGTTGAGCTTCGCTCGCCGCGGTGGCCCGCGCGCTGGGACGGCGTGCGCATCGCGCACCTCACGGACTTCCACCTGGGGCACCTGATGGAGCCGGGGCGCGCGGTGGATGCCATCGCGCGGCTGTCGCTCCTGCGCCCGGACATGGTGGCGTGCACGGGCGACGTCGTGGACCTCGAGCTCGAGGGAGCCGAGCCGGTGCTCGAGGCCATGGGCGCGGTCGAGGCGCCGCTCGGTCGCTGGCTGGTGCTCGGGAACCACGATCACCTCGACGACCCGCGGTCGCTGGTGGCCATGGCGTCGGCGTGCGGCATCGAGGCGCTCCACGGCGAGGTGCGCGCCGTCGGCGGCGGGCGCGACGCGCTGCGCGTGGGGGGCGTCGACTGGCAGCGCACGATGCGCCTCCTCGACCGTGCGGTCGACGCGCTGCCCGAGGCGCCGGACCTCTTGCTTGCGCACAACCCGAAGGCCTTCCATGCCGCGGCGCGGCGGGGCGTCGCGGTCACCCTCAGCGGCCACACGCACGGCGGGCAGGTTGCGTTCCCCGGGCGGCCGAAGGCGAACATCTCGTTCGCTCACCGGCTGACCGCGGGCACCTACGCGCGTGCCGGGTGCACGCTTTTCGTGAGCGTCGGCGCGGGCGCGTGGTTCCCGCTGCGAGTGCACTGCGCGCCCGAGGTCGTCCTGCTCACCGTGCGCCGCGGATGAGCCGCCACAGCGCGTCGACGTGGCGCGAGGCGACCGCCGGCGCGCCGATCGACACGCGCAGCACCAGCCGTCCGTCGACCTTCGTGTGGCTCACGAACGCGGTGCCCGACGCGTTCACGCGGTCGATGATCGCCTGCGTGGCGGCGTCGCCGTCGCGGTGGCGCAGGCAGACGAGGGACCATGGGGTGGGGCAGACGGACTCGAGCGAGGGCTCGGCCGCGACCCGCGCGCGCAGGTCGTCCGCCAGCGCCACGTGCCGGCGCACCAGGTCCTGCAGGCCGCGCACCCCGAAGTGCCGGATGGTGAACCAGAGCTTCAGCGCGCGGAAGCGGCGGCCGAGCGGCACCTGCCAGTCGCGGTAGTCGA
>CAYSFS010000045.1:0-16749 GCA_964430235.1 uncultured Chitinophaga sp.
GTGTCGCTCACCACGCCCATGTGGTACGCGCTGGCGTTCCTCTTCCTGTTCACGATCGGCGGACTCACCGGCCTGCACCTGGCGACCCTGAGCACGGACGTGCACCTGCACGACACGTACTTCGTCGTCGCGCACTTCCACTACGTGATGATGGGGAGCGCGCTGATCGCGATGATCGGGGGCCTTCACCACTGGTGGCCGAAGATGTTCGGCCGCATGTACGACGAGCGCCTCGGGACGATCGCGTGCTGGATCATCTTCATCGGCTTCAACATGACCTTCTTCACCCAGTTCATGCTGGGCTCGCAGGGCATGCCGCGCCGGTACTACGACTACCAGCCCGAGTTCCAGACGTACCACGTGATCTCCACGATCGGCAGCTACGTGATGGCGCTCGGCTTCCTCACGACGGCGGTGAGCCTCTTCGGCAGCTTCTTCGGCGGCCGCAAGGCGCCGGCGAACCCGTGGGGAGGCCGCAGCCTCGAGTGGCAGTGCGCGAGCCCGCCGCCCTTCGACAACTTCGCCAAGACGCCCCGCGTGGGCGACTGCTACGACTTCAGCGTCGTCCACTGGGACGAGAAGACCGGCGGGTACTGGGTCGACGAGTCGGCCGACCCCGAGGTGAACCCCGCCGCCGCGCCGCGCGCCGCGCACTGACCCGGCGACCAAGGAACCACACGTGAGCACCACACTCTCCCACGCGCACGACCAGCACGGCCACGGGTCCCACGGGACCGGGCACGGCCACGACGCGCACGGCCACGGCCACCACGACCCGCACCTGGCCCACCACTTCGACAGCATGGGCCAGCAGTTCGACAGCGCCAAGCTGGGCATCTGGCTGTTCCTGGCGACCGAGGTGCTCTTCTTCGGCGGGCTGTTCGCCGCGTACTGCATCCTGCGCATGCGGCACCCGGACGTCTTCAGCTACGCGAGCCACTACCTCGACACGATCATGGGCGGCATCAACACGTGCGTGCTCATCGTGTCGAGCCTGACGATGGCCCTTGCGGTGCGCTACGCGCAGACCGACAACCGCCGCGGGCTCATCGCGTGCCTGGTGCTCACCTTCATGGGGGCGATCGGGTTCCTGGTCATCAAGTACTTCGAGTACTCCCACAAGATCCACGAGAACCTGGTGTGGGGCACGTCGTTCTACGTGCCGCCGCACGACGCCGAGGGCGACGCCGAGCGCGCCGCGCTCAGGACGGCCCCGGTGGCGGCCACCACGCTCGCCGTCAAGGACCCGGCGCCGTTCGTGGTGCCGGACCTCGCCGCGAAGCCGCCGGTCGATGCCTCGGCCGTGAAGGCCGCCTCGCGCGGGCCGACGGGCATCGCCCGCGCGGACGGGGCGCCCGCCCCGGCGCCGGCCGCCGAGCCGGCGCCCGCCGCGGCCGAGCTCGCCCATCCTTCGACCCACCTCGAGGACGCGAAGATGCCGCCGAACACCCACCTGTTCTTCGCCATCTACTACGCGATGACCGGGCTCCACGGCATCCACGTGCTCGCGGGCATGGGCATCCTCGCGTGGCTCACCTGGCGCGCCGTGCGAGGCGACTTCTCGAGCAAGAACTTCACGGCGGTCGACACCGGCGGCCTGTACTGGCACATCGTCGACCTCATCTGGATCTTCCTCTTCCCGCTCTTCTACCTCATCCACTGAGGAAGGGCCGCGCCCCGCGCGGCACGAGACCATGGCACACCACGCAGCCGAACACGCGCACTCCCACGAGCCCCACCCCGAGGTGGGCCACGTCGTCCCCGTCCGCTACCTCATGGGCGCGGGGCTCGCGCTCCTCGTCCTCACCGTGGTCACGGTCGCGGTGCGCTACGTGGACCTCGGCGAGTTCAACATGCCCCTGGCCATCGGCATCGCGCTGGTGAAGGCCACGATCGTGGCCCTGATCTTCATGCACCTGCGCTGGGACCGTCCGTTCAACCTGCTGGTGCTCGTGGGCAGCATCCTCTTCGTGCTCCTGCTGATCGCGTTCGCCTCGATGGACGTGAGCCAGTACGAATCGACGCTCTTCGACGGCAACGCGCCCGACGCGCAGGCCACGCTCGACGCGAACGCCCCCGGCGCCCCCGTCGCGCAGGTGAAGCCGACGCAGGGCGGGGCGGCCAACTGAGCCCGCGGGGCGCGCCCCCGTGTCCGTCAAGACGCTCACCCACGTCGACCCGTTCGATTCCGCGCCCGACCGCGCCGGGGCGGCGGTGTTCGGCATGTGGGTGTTCATCGCGGTCGTCGCGATGATCTTCGTTGCCACGGTGCTCGGCTACCTCGTCGTGCGGTTCGACCGCCCGCCGGGCATGGAGTGGATGCCGCGGGGCACCCCTGGCCTGCCGCACGCGCTGGCGCTCTCGACGGCGCTGCTCCTCGTGTCGAGCTGGACCATGCAGGGCGCGGTGCGCGCCGCCCGGGAGGGACGCGTGCGAGGCATCACCTCCGGGCTCGCGGCGACGCTCGGGCTGGCCGTCGCGTTCCTCGCGATCCAGACCCTGGCGTGGGCCGAGCTCTGGAGCCGCCAGGCCACCATCGACAGCGGCCTCTATGCGTGGACCTTCTACGTCCTGACCGGGCTGCACGCGCTGCACGTGCTCGGGGGCCTTCCGCCGATGGCGGTCGCCCTCCGTCGCGCGCTGCAGGGCCGCTACACCCCCGCCGACCATGCCGGGCTCGTGCTGTGCGCCATGTACTGGCACGCGCTCGACGTCATCTGGGTGGTGCTGTACGCGACGCTGCTGGCGTTCTCGAACTGAGCGCCGCGCCTCACTCGCGGTCGCGCCACGCGAACCAGAGCTGCGGCACCACCATGGCGGGGCGCCCGTCGCGCGCCCGCACCAACGCGGCCAGCGGCGCGCGCTGCACGGTGACGTCGAATGCGCGGCCGCCGACGGTCACCTCGGTGCGCTCGCCGTCGCCGGCCTTCGCTGCGAGCTCTGCCAGCGAGAAGACGGCTCGCTCGCCGGGCTCGCGGACCTCGACCACCGCGGCCTTGCGGGTGCGCGGCGTCCCGGCGCGGGCGGCCTCCACTGCGGCGTCCGCGGACTGCGGCTCGGGCGAGGCGGGCATCAGCCCGGACACCGGGAAGTCCACGCGCGGCGTGAGGCAGTAGCGCGCGTAGCTGAGCTCCTTGTAGCGCTTCGACTGCGACGGATCGCCCAGGATCACCGTGGTGTCGGGCCACGCCGCCGACCACATGCGCCACGAGCAGACGTTCGCGTCGGGGAGCGCCGCCAGCCGGAGGCCCTGCGCGGCCGCGGGTCCCGCGATCGCCCGCATGGGCAGCTGCGCCCAGAGCGACGGTTCGTGCGCGTTCGCCCCGGCGGCGCCGTCCGCGCCCGGCGCGGCGGCGGCGCGGTCGTAGATCACGAGGTTGCTGTCGAGGAGCAGCCCGCTCACGCCGAACATGCGCTCGGTGCCGCCGACGCGCCGGTCGAACACCACGAGGCTGTCCGTGAGCGGCGAGAACGTGACCGCGACCGGCACGCCCCCGAGCACGTCGTTGATCACCTCGTGCGCGTTGAGCATGGCCAGCGGGTACGCGCGGGCCTCGCCGTTGACGACGACGCCGGCCACGCGGTCGTTGCTGACCACGAGCTTGCCGCGGTGCTCCTGGTTCCAGCGCAGCACCTCGGACCCTCGGATCGTCGCGGGCATGTCCAGCGGCACCAGGAAGTCGCGCGGGTTCCCGGTCCCCACGAGCGTCTCGCGCGGCACGGCGAGCGGGTCGAGCCGGAACCCGTACGACGCAGGGTCGCTGCCGCCCCCCACCGGGCGCTCCCCCACGAAGATCCCCGAGACGGCCCAGGCGAGGAACCCGCCGAGCACCAGCGCGAACGCGACGATGATCCACCCCCCGCCGCGCAGCGTCAGCGTCGGGAATCCGTCGGGGTGCCGGCTCACGGCAGCTCCTCCGGGTGCGGCGCGGGAGCGGCGGGCACCTCGATCACGGTGGTGCCCGGCGCGGGGCGCGACGTCGGCACGATGCTCCCGCGGTCGAGCACCATCGCGCCGAGCACCACGGGCAGGTACCCGAGGCTCGCGAGGAAGAGCGACCGGGCCGCGAGGTCCGTGCGTGCCCGCAGGAACATGGCCGACCTCACCGACATCCAGATGCCCGCGACGGTGGCGATGCTCGCGTACGCGATGCCCGCCACGCCCGTGAGCGTCGGGAGCAGTCCCACCGGCACCAGGAGGAGCGACGTCAGCACGCACGACTGCGCGGTGGCGATGCCGGACGGGTCGCGCGAGGGAAGCATCGCGAAGCCGCCGGCCGCGTAGTCATGCCGGTACATCCACGCGAGCGCCAGGAAGTGCGGCAGCTGCCACGCGAAGAGCAGCGCGAAGAGCGACACCGCCCCCGGGCCGAGCTCGCCGCAGGCGGCCGTCCACCCGATGACCGGGGGGATGGCGCCCGTCACGGCGCCCACGAGCGTGTTGAGCGTGGTGCGCGGCTTGAGCGGGGTGTAGACGAGCACGTACAGCAGGATGTTCGTCGCGGCGAACGCCGACGCCAGCATCGTGGTGCCGAGCGCCAGCACCGAGCATCCGGCGTACCCCGCCACCACGCCCGCCACGAACACGGTGGCCGGCCGTGCGTGACCCGCGGGCAGGGGCCGGCCGGCCGTGCGGCGCATGAGCGCGTCGCGGCGGATCTCGGCGAGCTGGTTGAGCATCGCCGCGCTCACGGCCGCGAGCCCCGTGCCGAGGCACGTCCATGCCAGCCGTGCCCAGTCGATTCCCGTGGCCGGCGCCACCACGAATCCGGCGGCCGTCGTGACGAGCACCAGCGCGCTCAGGCGGGCCTTCGCGAGGCGGCTCCACACCGCGGCCGCGCCGGGGGCTTCGGCGCGGTCGTCCTTCACGGCGCTTGCGGCGGTCTTCTCCATTCGGCACGGGCCCCGTCGGGGCAGCCTGAATAGCATAGGAACCCCGCCCGAGGACCCACCATGCCGATCATCGCCGCCCTCCAGGATGCATCCGCCGCCGCCCCGAAGCCCCTCGGCGTCGGTGCCGTGGTGCTGCTCTTCGTGGTCGGGTCGCTGTTCGTCGTGGGGTGGTCGCGATGGGTGCGCCCGATGAACCTGGCCCTCGGCTTCGCGGTGACCGTGGCGATGTGGACCTTGAGCTACGTCGCCATGCTGCAGCCCGGGCTGGTGGCGGGCGAGCTCCTGTTCGCCGGCGCGCTGGCCTGCGTCTTCGCCGGCGGCTGGGTCGCGGGCCGGCGCGCCCCGGCCGATGCCGGCGGCATGTCTGTGGGGCTCGTGTCCGCGACCATCAACCTCATGGTGATCGGCGCGTTCCTGCGCGACGAGCAGGGCGGCACGCACCTGCGACCCGTGCTCTACGTGGCCGGGCTCTATGCAGGCAGCGCGCTGCTCGGCCTCCTCGGCGACCGGCTCGGCCGCCGAGCCGCCCCCGGCCGGCCGCTGCCCGCCGCGGCCACGTTGCTCGGGGCCGTGGCGTCGGCGAACATCCTGGTGATGATCGTGCTCGGCGGGCTCGTCACGAGCTACGAGGCCGGGCTCGCCGTGCCGGACTGGCCGAACAGCTTCGGGCACAACATGCTGCTCTACCCGGTGAGCGAGATGAAGGGCGGCATCTTCTACGAGCACGCGCACCGGCTCTTCGGGATGCTCGTCGGGGCGACGACCCTCGCCTACGCGACCGTCGCGTTCCGCTCCGGCGTGCCGCGCGCCGCGCGCGGGCTGGTGGTCGCGCTGGTGGCGATGGTCGTCCTGCAAGGCGTCCTCGGCGGCCTCCGGGTCACGGGCAACGTGACCGCGAGCATGGACGCGGCGGACCTCAGCCCCAGCACCGGCATGGCGATCGTCCACGGCATGCTCGGGCAGTGCGTCTTCGCGGTCGCGATGCTGTCGGCCTTCGCGTGCTCGGGCGCGCTCGAGGGAGTGCGCGGATCGGCCACGGGCTCGCGCTGGATGCGGTGGCTGCCGGCCGCGGCGGTCGCGGCCCTCGCGATGCAGCTCTTCCTCGGCGCGTCCATGCGCCACCTGCAGTCGGCCCCCACCGCGGACGTCGGCGCGAAGCTGCCGGCGTGGGCGCTCCACGGGCACGTCACGATGGCGCTCATCGCCTTCGTCCTCGTGTTCATGGCGGGCCGCCGCAGCGCGAAGTCCGTCGAGGCGCGCCCGATCCGGGCGCTGGGCAAGGGGATCTCCCACGCCGTGGGCCTGCAGCTCGTGCTCGGCATCGCGGCGCTGGTCGCGGTGCTGGTGCGCCGCGGCGTCGACGTGCCGTGGTGGGAGGCGATCTCGACCACGTCGCACCAGGCGCTCGGCGCGCTGCTGCTGGCGATGACCGCCTCGCTCGCGGTGCTCGCCTACCGCGCGACGCTGACGGGCTTCAGCGCCTCCTCGAGCGCGAGCAACGCGTAGATCGAGGCCATCTCGGGCTCGCCCTCCATCCACCGGTCGACGGGGTTCCTCCAGCTCCCGTCCGGGCGCTGCTCGGGGACGAGCGCGTCGACCAGGTCGTCGCGCCAGTTGCGCGAGGCGGGCGACTCCACCGTGACGGCGTTCATGGCCACCAGCGCGCGTGCCGCGGTGTGCACGTAGTAGTAGCGGCCCTGGAGGCCGAGGCCCGGGTTCTCGGCGAAGCCGTAGTGCATGCGGATCCACGACCACGCCGCCTGCACCCGCGGATCCCCCGCGGTGAGCCCGGCGAAGAGCATGCTCTTGAGCCCCGCGTAGGTCATGCTGCCGTAGCTGCGCAGGCTGCGCGTTCCCTCCGGCAGGTTCTCGCCCTGCCTCCCCTCTCCGGCCGCCTCGCTCGCGAAGCTCTCGCCGCCGTTCGCCGGCGTGTAGACGAATCCGCCGTCCTTGCTGCCCGCCTTCGCCCACGGTGCGTCGTTCCCGGGGATGTTCTGCGTGCGCGCGACGAACGCCAGCGCCCGCTGCACCGCGGGGTCGGAGGTCGACACGCCCGCCTCGTGGAGCGCGTCGAGCACCAACTGCGTGTTGGAGAGGTCGGGCCGGCCGCGGTTGCCGTAGCCGTATCCGCCGAACCAGTCCGAATCGGCGCCGCGCCCGTTCGCCTCGTTCCACTGCGCCCGGTCGATCCACGCGCGCACGCGCGACATCGGCTCGACCAACGCGTCGTCCTGCTGTGCGGCCAGGGCCATGAGCAGCGTGCTCGCGACGTACGTGCCGATGCCCGCCGACGGATCGGGCTCGAAGCCGGACGCCAGGGCCGTGCGCCCCGCGACGAACTGCATCGCGCGTGCGGCGGTCCGGTCGCCGCGCGCGAGCAGCCCCGCCTGCGCGAAGGCCTTGATGCCGAGCGCCGTGACCGCGCACGGCACCGCGTGCGAGGCCTTCCGCTGGTCGGTGGCCTTCGTGGCCGAGCCCTCGAGCCACCCGCCGTCCGGGCCCTGCGCCGAGCGCAGGTACGCGAGCCCGCGGTCGATCGCCGCCCGCGCGCGCGCGAAGCGCTCGGCATCCATCGGCACCTGCGACGGCGCGTCGGCGATGCGCATCACGACGGGAAGCGGCTGGACGGGCGCGGGCGCCGCCGCCGCCGCGCCGGCGGGCTGCGCGGGCGCCGCCGCCGCGGGCGGGCTCGCCTCGATCTTCCCGTACACGATGAAGTCCGACTCGCGCGGCATGCTCGCGGCCGGCTGGCCCGGCGCGACCGGTTGCCTGGGATCGGGCCCGACGCCCGCGAACCGCAGCGACCCGATCACCACGCCCGCCGCGTCGGGCCTCGCCGTGACCGCGTACCGGACGAGCACCTCGTCGGTCGACCCCGCCCTCTGCTCGAGGAACCGGGCCTCGATCCGCGGGTCGAGGCTGGTGACGCGGTCGACGCGCACGCCCGTGGCGCGCTTGATGGCGATGGCGTACTCGCGCGTCTCGCCGGGGCGCAGGACGCCGAGGTTCTCGCGGAACCCGTCGAACGAGAACGCGGGGCTGATCCTCGTGCACTCGTGGCGCACGCGCAGGTCGATGAGGCGTGCGTCGGCGCGGTCCGTCTCGATGACGAGGTACTTCGGCACGCGGTCGCAGGGGAGCGCCGAGAAGTCGTAGCGCACCGCGCAGCTCTCGGCGGGGACGGCCGCGCGCGCGGGATCGACGAACACGGGCGGCTCGCCGTTCACGCTCAGCACGCGGAAGGGCTTGCCGTCGAGGCTCTCGGCGGTCACCTCGCCGCGGACGTTCGACTTGATGTCGTACGCGTTGATGAACGGGTCGCGGCGCGGCTTCCCGTCCGGGCCGGGATTCAGCTGCCACGCGTGCACCGGGTAGGCCACCGTCGCCTTCAGCGAGAGCTCGACGATCCCCGGCACGCCCTCGAACTGCAGCACGACGACCGCGGTCTTCTCGCCCGTCGCGCCGCTGGTCTTCATCGAGAGCGGGACCTTCAGCGTGCCGTTCGCCGGGACCACCTTGCCCACCGCGTCGACCGACGTGCAGGTGCAGCTCGGGGCGGCCCGGACGCAGCGGACGTCCTGCGCCAGCGTGTTGCGCAGCGTGGCCTCCCAGCGGACCTCGGCGTGCGGCTGCACGAACCCCGCGTCGAAGCCCGCGGGTTCCGCCTTGACGGGGCAGAGGGCCATCTGCTCGGCGACGCGTCGGGCGCGCTCCGCGACCTCCTGGGCCTGCGGCGCCGCGGAGGCCCCGGGGGAGGCCGCCTGCGCGGCGAAGGCCGCAAGCGCCGCGAGGACGGGCAGGATGCGAGCGGGCGAGGACCGTCGTGGGGTGCTGGGTGCCATGCGTTGACCTCCGAGGGATCCATGGTAGGGATGCCGGGTCCTACACTCGCCGCCCATGCGAGCCATCGAAGTCACGCGCCAGGGAACGCCCGTCGCACCGAACGTCCGCTTCACCGACGGGCGGGGCGAGCCCGAGCCCGGCCCGGGCGAGCTGCGCGTGCGCACCGAGGCAAGCGCGCTCAACCACCTCGACCTGTGGGTGGGGCGCGGGCTCCCGGGGATCGACGTGCGGTGGCCGACGGTCGGGGGCTCGGACGGCGCCGGCATCGTCGACCGCGTGGGCGACGGGGTGGATGCCTCGTGGGTCGGCCAGCGCGTGGCGCTCAACGCGGCGGTGGTCCGGCCCGAGCGTCCCGTCCCCGGCCGTGCGCCGGCCGGCGAGGACCTCTGGATGATCGGCGAGCACGGGCCCGGCACGCACGCCGCGCTCTTCGTCGCGCCCGCGACCAACGTGGTCGCGATCGGCGACGCCGACCCCGTGCAGGCCGCCGCCTTCGCGCTGACCCACCTCACCGCGTGGCGCATGCTGGTCACGCGCGCGCGGCTCCAGGCCGGCATGACGGTGCTCATCCCGGGGATCGGCGGCGGCGTGGCGCTTGCCGCGCTCGGCATCGCGCGCCACTTCGGGTGCACCACGGTGGTCACCAGCCGCCACGCGTCGAAGCTCGATCGAGCGAAGGCGCTCGGCGCCGACCACGCCGTGCTCGACACGGGCAAGGACTGGTCCCGCGACGTGCGTGCGGCCACGGGCGGCCGCGGGGTCGACGTCGTCGCGGAGAGCGTCGGCAAGGCCGTGCACCTCGCGTGCATCAAGTCGATGGCGCGCGGCGGCGTGCTCGTGACGTGCGGCTGCACCACCGGCTTCGACGCCACCACCGACCTCGCGCGCGTCTTCTGGAACCAGCTCTCCGTGGTGGGCTCGACGATGGGTTCGATGGACGAGTTCCGCTCGGTGATGGCGCTGTTCCGGTCGGGCGCCCTGCGCCCCGTCGTCGACCATGTCTTCGCGCCGGAGTCCGCCGCAGAGGCCTATGCCCGGCTCGAGGCGGGCGACCAATTCGGCAAGATCGTGTTCCGGTGGTGATTTCCGACCAATAACGCACGGATTTCGTTGAATCCGGTTGCCCGCGTTGGTCTAATTCCGGAATGCCCGAAGCCGCCCCCCGGCCCATCGTTCCCGTTGCGTCGCACGAACAGCCCGAGGGTGGCACGGCCGTCCTGCCCGAGGCCCCGCCGCCGCAGCGCAAGCCGATGCCCGGCTGGGCCGTGCTGCTGCACAACGACGACGTGAACGATTTCGCGTTCGTCGCCCGCTCCGTGATCGAGTTCGCGCGGCTTCCGCACGCGGACGCGGTGGCGCGCACCATCGAGGCGCATGAGTCCGGGGTCGCGCTGCTGGTCGTCACGCACCGTGAGCGCGCCGAGCTGATCGAGGAGCAGTTCCGGACGCGCGGCCTCACCGTGACGATCGAGCCGGCGCGCTGACGCGCACCCACGGCCATCCGGGACCGGAAACGTGCCGTGCGCGGCACGGGCGTATCATTTGGGCCCCATGAAGCGCGCCCTCGTCATCAGCCTGTCGGTCGCGGCCGGCCTCGGCGTCGTCGGCCTCTTCGTCGGCAAGGACGCGTGGAACTGGGCGATGGCGTCGGAGGAAGGGGTCGCCGTCAAGATGGAGCCCGTCGCGCAGCAGGTGCTCGTCGAGACCGTGTCCGCGCCGGGGGTCATCGAGCCGGTCCGCAAGGTCGACATCTCGGCCGAGGTCAGCGCCCGGATCATGGAGCTCCCGAAGCGGGCAGGCGAGCGCGTGAAGGCCGGCGAGCTCATCATGCGGCTCGACGACCGCGACCTGAAGGCCGCCCTCCAGAGCGCCGAGGCGCGCCGCGACGGCGAGCGCTACCGCCTCGAGGCCGAGCGCGCCCGCATCGTGGGCACGCAGAACAACCTCGACAACCTGCGGATCACGGCGCAGCGCCAGGAGGCGCTCTTCCGCACGGGAGACATCAGCCGGCAGGCGCTCGACGACGCGGTGGCGCGCGCGCGCGACGCGGAGGCCCAGTACCAGGCCCAGAAGAACACGATCGTCCAGCTCGAGAAGGCGCTCGCCGCGGCGGAGGCGCAGATCGAGCAGCAGCGCGAGATGCTCCGCCGCACCGTGGTGCTCGCCGCGATCGACGGGATCATCACGGAGCTGAACGCGGAGGTCGGCGAGCTGGTCGTCGTGGGCACGATGAACATGCCCGGGACGAAGATCCTCACGGTGGCCGACCTCGGGAAGATGAAGCTCACGGCGAAGGTGAGCGAGGCCGACGTGCCGCGCGTGGCCGAGGGGCAGGGCGCCGACGTCCGCATCAACGGCTACAAGAACCGCGTGTTCAAGGGCACCGTCGACGAGGTGGCGCTGAGCCGGACGGTCGAGAAGGACGGCACCGGCTACTTCAAGACGGCGCTCGTCCTCGACCTGGGCGGCGAGCAGATCTTCAGCGGCCTCGGCGGGAACGCGGACATCCAGATCGCGCGCCACGCGGGGCTCGCGCTGCCGAGCCAGGCGATCGTGGAACGAAAGGTCGAGGACCTCCCCGAGTCGGTGCGCAAGAGCCCGCTCATCGCGGCGGGAATCCCGAACGCGAGCATCGTGTACCGCGTGGTCGACGGCAAGGCCGTGGCGACCCCGGTCATCACCGGTGCCTCGAACCTCACCGACACGGTGATCGTCGACGGCCTGAAGGAAGGCGAGATGGTCGTGACCGGCCCGTACAAGTCGCTCGAGACCCTGAAGGACGGCGACGCCGTCCGCAAGGACGAGGGCGGCGGCTCGGGCTGGGGCGGAGGATGGGGCAGCGGCGGCGGCGGCGGACGAGGCGGCGGCGGGCGCGGCGGCATGCGCATGCGCTTCTGACCGGAGCGCGCCGGCACAGGGCATCGATGGAAGAGCCGATCATCCAACTCCGATCGATCACCAAGGTCTACCGCGTCGGCGTGGAGACGATCCATGCCCTGCGCGGCGTGGACCTCGACATCGGCCGCAACGAGATGGTGGCGATCATGGGCAGCTCGGGCTCGGGCAAGAGCACGCTGATGAACACGCTCGGGTGCCTCGACCGCCCGAGCACGGGCGAGTACGTCCTGGGCGGCAAGCTGGTCAGCGCCATGAAGGCCGACGAGCTGGCGCTGGTGCGCAACGAGGAGATCGGCTTCGTCTTCCAGAGCTTCGAGCTGCTTCCGCGCCAGACGGCGCTCGAGAACGTCGAGCTGCCGCTCCTCTATTCCTCGACCGGCGGTTCGGCGTCGGCACGCCGACGGCGCGCGCTCGAGGCGCTGCAGCGCGTCGGGCTGGGCAAGCGCGTCGACCACCGCCCGAACCAGCTCTCGGGCGGCCAGAAGCAGCGCGTCGCGATCGCGCGCGCCATCCTGAACAACCCGCGCATCCTGATGGCCGACGAGCCCACGGGGAACCTCGACTCCGCGACCACCACCGAGATCCTGGCGCTGTTCACGGCGCTGAACCACGGCGGGCAGACCATCATCATCGTCACGCACGAGAACGACGTCGCGGCGCACTGCCGGCGCGTCGTGCGCCTGCGCGACGGCCGCATCCTGAGCGACCTCCCCGCGGAGGACGACGCCGAGGTGGCGCCGTACGTCGCGGTGGCGCGGGAGACCCAGCGGGCGCAGCTCGAGGCGCAGGGAGCCGCGGCGTGAGGTTCTCCGGCTTCTTCTTCCTGAAGTCGGTGTCGATGGCCCTCAGCCAGATCTGGGCCAACAAGGCGCGTTCCTTCCTGACGGCGCTCGGCATCATCGTCGGCGTGGCGAGCGTGACCGCGGTGATCGCGGCGCTCACGGGCCTGAAGGCGAAGGTGCTCTCGGAGTTCGAGAGCGTGGGCGCCGCGCGGCTCTACGTGTTCCCGAACCGGCCCGACAACGCGCCCCGCACGAAGTTCCCGTGGGAGAAGTGCCGCCTGAACGTCAACGAGGCGCGTGCCATCATGGAGCAGTGCCCGTCCGTGAAGGGCATCTCGCCGATCGTCGACGTGCCGATGAGCGTGGAGAGCGACTCGGAGCTCATCGAGGGCATGTCCGTGAGCGGCATCTGGCCCGCATGGCACGACGCCGTCGGGCGGAAGGTGCTGCGCGGTCGGCCGTTCGGCGCGATCGACGTCGAGACCGCGCGCCAGGTGGCGCTGGTGAACCAGGCGGCGGTCGACGAGCTGAAGCTCGACCGCGAGGGCAGCGGCGGCATCGGCGAGTACGTGCTGCTTGGCGGCCGGCGGTTCCTGGTCGTGGGCGTGGTGGAGACGCTGCAGGCGCGCATGTTCGGCATGAACTCGAGCCAGGCGGAGATCTTCGTCCCGTTCAGCGTGGCGGAGAAGGTGCTGTCGGGCTGGTACTTCATGCAGTTCGTCGCGATCGCCCGGAGCCCCGAGGTCGCCGAGGAGGCGCAGGCCGAGATCGAGTACGTGATGCGGCGCACGCGCGGCCTGCAGCCCGGGGACCCCGACACCTTCCGCGTCGCCGCCATCGACCAGTACATCAACCAGTTCAAGAGCATGGCCGCGGGCGTCACCGCGATCGCCGGCGGCATCGTGGGGATCTCGCTGCTCGTCGGCGGCATCGGCATCATGAACATCATGCTCGTGTCGGTGAGCGAGCGCACGCGCGAGATCGGGCTGCGCAAGGCCGTCGGCGCCACCAGCACGGCCATCCTCCTGCAGTTCCTCCTCGAGGCGGTGACGCTCACCGTGCTCGGCGGGATGGCGGGGCTCGTCATCGGAAAGGCCATGGCCATCGGCCTCACCTTCATCCCGGGCGCGAACCTCGAGAAGGCCGACGTCCCGGTCTGGGCCATCGCGGTGTCGCTCGTCTTCAGCGCCGGGGTCGGCGTGGCGTTCGGCATGTTCCCCGCGATCAAGGCGTCGCGGCTCGACCCCATCGAGGCATTGAGGCACGAATGAGCGGGCGCGTTCACCATCCATCGGCGCGGAGTGCTCCGTGGGCCGCGGCGCTCGCGCTCGCGGCCGGCCTCGCCGGCTGCCAGGGCGACCTGTTCCGCGACCAGATGACGCCGTACACGCTGCCGGAGGAGACGCTCCGCGCGCTCGACCCGGTGGACCTCTCGGCCGTCGAGTACGGGCCGCCCGTGCCCGCGGAGGAGGCGATCGCCGGCGCGACCGCGGGCGGCTTCCGTGCGACGAAGTACGACAAGACGCGGCAGCTGTCGATCGCCGAGGTGCGCGCGCTCACGCTGTCGAACAACCTCGACCTTCGCGTGCAGCTCGTGGCGCCGGACATCGCCAAGACCAGCATCACGCAGGAGGAGGCGAAGTTCGACAGCCTCTTCTTCGCCGACTTCCGCCGCAACGGCAACAGCCTGCTGACGCAGCTCCAGAACAACGAGGGGCTGTTCGACGACCAGGTCCAGCTCGGGCTCAACGTGCCGCTGGCCACCGGCGGAACGTTCTCGTTCCAGCCGCAGTACACGGACTCTGCCTCCGCCGCGGGTTTCGCGTCCGACCCCGACCAGGGCAGCCTCTTCTTCTCGATCAGCCAGCCGCTCCTGCGCAACGCCGGCGTCGAGGTGAACACCGCGTCCATCCGGGTCGCGAAGCTGCAGGGCCAGATCACCGACTCGCGCACCAAGCTCGAGGCGCTGCGGATCCTTGCGACCGCCGACCGCGCCTACTGGAACCACTACCGCGCGTGGCGCGAGCTCGAGGTGCGCCAGCAGCAGTACGACCTCGCGCTCCTGCAGCTCGGCCGCGCCAGGGCGCGCGTGGCCGCGGGCGACGCGCCCGAGGTCGAGGTGATGCGCGCCGAGAGCGGCGTCGGCACCACCCTCGAGAACGTGATCCTCGCGGACGCCGCGGTGCGGACGCGCCAGCGCGACCTCAAGCGGCTCATCAACGACCCCTCGATGCCGATGTCCGACGGCACCGCCATCGTGCCGGCGACCCAGCCGAACCCGATGGGCCTGCAGCTCGACGCGCACGCGCTGGCCGACGCGGCCATCCGCGACCGCATGGAGATGCTCGAGCTCGAGCTGCAGCTGGCGGTCGACGCCACGAACGTCGAGCTGACGCGCAACGCCGCGCTCCCGCTCTTCACCTTCGACTACACGTACCAGCTGCAGGGGCAGGGCAACGGCTTCTCCGACGCCTTCTCGAACATCGGGAACGACGACCAGTTCCAGGTGGGCGCGCGCGCCGAGATCCCGATCAGCAACGAGGTCCGGCTGAGCCAGGCGCGCCGCGCCGTGCTCCAGCGCGTGCAGCGCCTCGCGTCCCGCGACGCACGGTCCCTGGCCATCCGCCAGGAGGTGCTGAACGCGGTCGACAACCTCGACACCGCGTGGCAGCGGATCCTGGCCGCGCGGCTCGCGACCGTGTTCGCGGCGCGTGCGTACGACGCCGAGCGGCGCCAGTTCGAGGTGGGCCTGCGCACCAGCATCGACGTGGTGATCGCCGCCAACACGCTGGGGGACGCGCAGTCGCGCGAGGTGAACGCCCTGGCCGCCTACGAGATCGCGCTCGTCGACGCGGCGTTCGCCACCGGCACGCTGTTCGGCGGCTCGCGCATCCGCTGGGACCAGCTGGATGCCCGGAACCCGTCGTCGGAGCCGGTCACCGGCAACGACGGCGCGATGGGCCCGCAGGTGCAGTGAGCGCGGGGACCCGGGCGGGCGCGCTCAAGCCGTGCCGCGCGCAAGCTTGCGTTCGGCTGCGCAGACCATCTCGCGCACCGCGGGCTCGAGCGTCAGGTCCGCCGTCACGCTGCGGAACGCGGCGAGCAGGGCGGCGTCGTCGTGGTTCGTGATGCGGGCGCCGTGGAACAGCCACGCGGCCGCGGCGCACGCGATCGCGAGCCGGCTGCCGATGGCGCGCTCCTCGGCGGTCTCGCCGTCCGAGCGCAGGCCCGCGTAGAGGATGCGCGCGCGCTGCAGGCGGGTGAGCGGGACGGAGGCGTCCGTGAGGAGGCCGGCCGCGGTGGCGCGCTGCGGGTCCACCTCGTAGGCGATCCAGTCGCCCGCGGCGGCGGCGGGGTGCTCGATCGAGCGAAGCACCCACGCAAGCGTGTCGCGGAGCGCGCCCTCGGCGGGCGAGGGGGCGTCGTCGGGTCGTGCGTCGGCGGTCATGGGGAACGTCCTTCCAGGAGCGTGAGCAGTTCGCGGATCTCGCCGCGTGCGCCGTCGCCCGATCGCGCGCCGATGCGGCGGACGAGGTGCGCGGCGAAGGCGCGTCGCATGGTGACGATGGTGTTCGAGACCTGCGTCGGCACGCGCAGGCCCCAGCGCTCGACGAGCGCCTCGTACGGCGGCGGCTCGGCCCCCTCGAGCATGGGCCGGAGCACGCGGCGGTCGAAGATGTCCCAGGCGGCCTCGCGGCCCGATGCCAGGCACTCGGCCTGGAGGTCGGCCGCCGCGTCGCGCACGAGCGCCGCCACCCATGCGCGGTTGAACGCGGCCTCCGGGGCGGGCGTCGAGCGATCGACGAGCCCGTCGTCGTGCGCCTCGCCGGTCGCGGCCACGAGCCGCCCGTCGCCCGGGTGACGCCGGGCGGCGTGGTCGTGGCGGTAGGCGTCGGCGAGGTAGTTGCGGACCGCGCTCAGCAACAGCGTCCGGAACTGCCCGCGGCGCTCGTCCAGCTTGGCGAGCAGGCCGCGGCCGAGCAGCACGTCGGCGATGAAGCCCTGCGTGAGGTCTCGCGCCTGTTCATCGGGGCGCCCCGCCTTGCGGATGTAGGCGTAGATGGCGCCCCAGCATGCGACGGCGGCCTCGCGGTCCGACGCCGGCACCTGTCCGAAGGCCGCGTCGTTCGCGGCGTCCGGGCGGGAGGGCGGGTCATGCGAGGCGGCCATGGGCATCCTTCATGGAGTACGGAAGGAAACGCCGTGCCTTGGGCCAGGGTTCCCGAATCCCGGGTGGGACGCGGCGAGGCCGCGCGGGAGGTGGCGAATAACGGTGAATGGAGCCGAGGGGAGTCGAACCCCTGTGCCGAAACAGTCCGCACGAAGCCTCTAC
>CAYSFS010000046.1:0-2068 GCA_964430235.1 uncultured Chitinophaga sp.
GCCGCCGCGCCCGCCGCGTCGAAGTTCGCCGGCGAGGACCAGGCCGCCAAGCGCGCCGACGTCCTCAAGCTGCTCGAGGTCAACGGTGTCCGCAAGCTGATGGCCTCGCAGGTGGACACCATGATGAAGGGATTCATCTCGCAGGCCATGCTGCCGCCCGAGGGTGCCGAGGCGATGAAGCAGGTCTTCACCGAGAACTTCGACAAGCTCATCGAGCTCTGCGTGCAGCCCTACATGGACCACCTCTCGCACGAGGACATCAAGGGACTCATCGCGTTCTCCGAGTCGCCGCTCGGCCAGCGCATGGCCGCCGCGCAGCCGAAGATCATGGCCGAGACCACCGCCGCCGGCATGAAGTGGGGCCAGCAGCTCCAGCCGATCCTCATGCAGCGCATGCAGGAGATCCAGGCCCGCGAGCAGGGCAAGGGCGGCGGCGACGAGAGGTGAGCCCGCGCCCCGTTCGGGCGTGCGGCCGTCCGTGAACCTCGCAACCCGAGCCGGGCGCCTCGGTACATCCACGCGTGGACGTGCCGCGCGTCCTGGCCCTCATGGCCGCGCTCTCGGGCGCGTCCGTCGCGATCGCGCACGCTGGGCACCGCCCCGCGGAGGCGCCGCTGTCGCCGCCCGACTTCACCCGCGACGTGGCGCCGCTCCTCGCCGCGCGGTGCTTCACGTGCCACGGCCCCGACGCATCGACGCGCAAGGCGGGCCTCCGCCTCGACACGCGTGACGGCGCCGTCGCGCCCTCGCGCGGCGGCGGGCGTGCGGCGATCGTCCCCGGCAACCCGGACGCCAGCGAGCTCATCGCGCGCGTCACGAGCGTCGACCCCGACGACCGCATGCCTCCCGTCGACGGGCACGTCGCGCTCAGCGCGCGCGAGGTGGCGATCCTGCGCGAATGGATCGCCGCCGGCGCGCCGTACGCGAAGCACTGGTCGTGGCAGCCGCTGCCACCAGGCGAGCCGACCACCGACCTCTTGAACGCGCCGCCGGAAGGGTTCGTGCGCATGGACGACCGCGCGTGGCTGCGCCGGGTGCACTTCGACGTCGTGGGCCTGCCGCCCTCGCCGGACGCCGTCGCGGCCTTCGATGCCGCGCGCGCCGCCGCACGCACCGAACCCGAGGCCCACGCGGTGCGCGCCCGCGTGGTCGACGCGCTGCTTGCCTCGCCCGGCTACGGCGAACGATGGGCGCGCCACTGGATGGACGTCATGCGCTTCGCCGAGACGCACGGCCACGAGTTCGACTACTCGATCGCCGAGGCGTGGCGCTGGCGCGACTGGGCGATCCGCGCGTTCAACGCCGACGTGCCGTACGCGCAGTTCGTGCGCGAGCAGCTGGCGGGCGACCTGCTTGCGGCGCCGCGCCTGCATCCTGACGACGGCACCGACGAGTCGCTCACCGCCACCGGGTGGTGGTGGATGTCGCAGGGCACGCACGCGCCCGTCGACGTGCGGCTCGACCAGGCCGAGCGCATCGACAACCAGGTGGACGTCGCCACGAAGGCGTTCCTCGGCACCACGGCAAGCTGCGCGCGCTGCCACGACCACAAGTTCGACGACGTGACGCAGCGCGACTACTACGCGTTGTTCGGGGTGGTCCGGAGCTCGCGCCGGGCGTACGGCTACCAGGATCCGCACGGCGCGATCCGCGATGCGGCGGCGGCGCTGCGGGTCGCGTCCGAAGCGGCGCTTGCGGCCTCGTCCGACGACGCAGGCTGGGCACGCGCGCAGGCGTTGAAGGCCGCGGCCACCGCGCCCGCCGGCGCGACCTGGACCTTCGACCACGGCAGCTTCGAGGGTTGGACCCCGAGCGGATGGGCCTTCGGCGACGCGCCGCTTCGCTGCGGCGACCGCATCGCGCCGGACGGCCGCGCGCCGGTCACGGTCGCGGGCGGGTGCGCGCACAGCGCGGCCCTGAGCGATCGCCTGCACGGGTCGCTGCGCTCGCCCACCTTCACCGTCCCCGCGGGGCCCATCCGCATGCGCTGCCACGGTCGCGCCGCGCGCGTGCGGCTCGTGATCGACGGCTTCTTCCTCGACGACCGCAACGAGCTGCTCTTCGAGGG
>CAYSFS010000046.1:2168-16713 GCA_964430235.1 uncultured Chitinophaga sp.
TCCCCGCGCCCGTCCGCGTCCTCGCGATGGAGGACGGCACGGGGCTCGACGCGCCGCTCTCCGTGCGCGGCGTGCCGTCGGCCACCGGGCCGATGGTCGCGCGCGGCATGATCCGCGGCTTGCGGAGCGATGCCGCCTCGACGGGCGTGGGCGCCGCCGGCAGCGGACGGCTCGCGCTCGCCGAGGAGGTGGTCGCGCGCACCAACCCGCTCACCTGGCGCGTGATGGCGAACCGCGTGTGGCACCACATGATGGGCCGCGGCATCGTCGCGAGCACCGACGACTTCGGCGTCCTCGGGGCGCCGCCCGAGGACCGAGCGCTGCTCGACGAGCTGGCGATGCGGTTGCGCTCCGATGGCTCGGTGAAGGCCCTCGTGCGCGCCGTCGCGCTGAGCCCGCGCTACGCCGATGCCGCGCGGCCCGTGCGCCGGATCGACGCCGAGGCGCTTCGCGACGCGATCATCGAGACCGCGGGCGGGCTCGACCGTGCGATGGGCGGGCCGAGCGTGCCGGTGCATCTCACCGACTCCATGCAGGGGCGCGGGCGCCCCGGCGAGAGCGGCCCGCTCGACGGTGCACGGCGGCGCAGCGTCTACCAGGAGGTGCGTCGGAACTTCCTCTCGCCGTTCCTGGTGGCGTTCGACCTGCCGGTGCCGGCGACCACGGCCGGCATGCGCGGCACGTCGAACGTGCCGGGGCAGTCGCTGACCCTCATGAACGACCAGTTCGTGCGCGAACAGGCCGAGCGCTGGGGCGCGGAACTGGCGCGGTCCGCGGAGGACCGCGTTCGCCCCGGTGGGCAGGCGGGCCCGGCGCGCGCCGCCGCGCGCGAAGTCACCCGTGCCGTCGCGGCATCGGCCATCCTCCGTGCCTACGCGCGGCCCGCCACCGACGATGAACTCGACCGCGCCGCGGCGTTCCTCGGGCCCGCGCCCACGGCCGAGGCGTGGTCGGACCTCGCGCACGCGCTGCTCCTTTCCACGGAATTCAGGTACCTGCGATGACCCACTGCGGGAACTTCCATCCCCGGCCCGTCTCGCGCCGCGACATGCTGCGCACCTGCGCGTGCGGCTTCGGCGCCGCGGCGTTCGCGGGGATGTTCGCTTCGATCGCGCGCGCGACGGGCGCGGCGACGGGCGCTGCGTCGGGCGCGGCCGGCGCGGGTTCCTCGCCCACGGCGATCGCGGGCCCGCACTTCCCGCCCACGGCGCGGAGCGTCATCTTCCTCTACATGGACGGCGGTCCGTCGCAGATGGACACGTTCGACCCGAAGCCCGCGCTCGCGAAGTGGGACGGCAAGCCGTTTCCCATGAAGATGGAGCGGACGCAGTTCAACGACAACGGCGCCACGCTCCGAAGCCCGTGGGAATTCACGCGCCATGGCGCGAGCGGGCTCGAGGTGTCGAGCCTGTTCCCGCACGTGGCTCGGTGCGCCGACGACCTGTGCGTGGTGCGCTCGATGACGAGCAGGTTCAACGAGCACACGAACGCGAACTACTTCCTGCACACGGGCGCGGGCATCGTCGGGCGCCCGAGCATGGGCGCGTGGGTGTCCTACGGGCTCGGCGACGCGCGCAACGACCTCCCGAACTTCGTGGTGATCAACGGGGGGCTGGTGCCGCCCGGCGGGCGCGAGCTGCTCGGCGCGGGGTTCCTGCCGTCGGCGCACCAGTCGAGCATGTTCCGGGCGTCGGGCGAGGGCATGGCCAACGTGCGCCCCGCCGGGGACCCCGCGCGCCAGCGCCGAACGCTCGAGTTCGCGCGCGCGCTCGACGACGCCTTCGCCGCGCGCACGGGACGCCCCGACGCGCTCGAGGGCGCCATCCGCAACGCCGAGCTCGCGTTCGCGATGCAGGCGAGCGTGCCGGACCTCATGTCGATCGACGGCGAGCCCGCCGAGGTGCGCGCGCTCTACGGGATGGACGCCGGGTACGAGCACACGCGCACCTTCGCGCGCCAGTGCGTCCTGGCGCGGCGCATGGTGGAGCGGGGCGTGCAGTTCATCGAGCTCACCTGCCCGTCCACCGGGCACGATCGCTGGGACCAGCACAGCAACCTCCGGAAGGGCCACGAGGACAACGCGCGCGCGGTGGACCAGCCGATCGCCGCGCTGCTTGCCGACCTCAAGCGTCGCGGTTTGCTCGACACGACGCTGGTGGTGTGGGGCGGCGAGTTCGGGCGCACGCCGTTCGCGCAGGGCACCGACGGCCGCGACCACAACCCGCACGGGTTCACGGTGTGGCTCGCGGGCGGCGGGGTGAAGGGCGGCATCACCTACGGCGCGACCGACGAGTTCGGGTACAAGGCCGTCGACCGGCCGGTCGAGATCCACGACCTGCACGCGACGATGCTGCACTGCCTGGGCTTCGACCACCGGCTGCTCACCGCTCGGTCGGGCGGCCGCGACATGCGTCTGACCGACGTGCACGGGCGCGTGATGCGCGAGTGGCTGGCGTAGTCAGTCACGCCTTCCGCGGCGCGGAGCCCGGCCTCGGTCCAGGCCTCCAGCCGCGGGGAAGCTGCCGCGGCCGAAGCCGGTCCCCGTGCAGCCGGATCAGCATCTCGATCGCCCCGGGCATCGCGGCCATCCGGAGCATGCAGTCCTCCTTGATCGCGATCGGCGAGCCATGCTCGAACATGTTGATCGTCGCCGGGCTCATGCCGAGCAGTGTCGCGAAGGCGACTTGGCTCAGCCCCGATCGCTCGCGGATCCGCCGCACCTCGGAGGGTGAAAGCGTCCGCGAGACGCGCCGATACTCGTCATACATCGCGACCATGGAGTCATCGACGTCCGGGTCATCGAGTTCCTCGCCACAGGCCGTGCACACGTAGTGCGTGTCCTGAGACGAGACCGTGATTCCGTGGATCTGGTGCTCCTCGAGCTCGCTTCGCCATGACGCGACACGCGCCTGCATGCATCGCGGGCAGAAGAGCTCGCGGTCCGGATGGGCTGGGTTCGTCATGCGTACGGCCTCCTCATCTCGAAGCGCGCGGGATGGATGGACCAGATCACGAGCGCCGTGAGGGACGGATGGTCGCTCGGCCGGAACGAGACCTTGAGGTACGCGCGTGCCGTGCCGACCAACGGCGCGAAGACCCACAGTTGCCGGTCGGCGAAGTGGTGGTCCGGCTCCGGCCCCGCGTGGTAGTCGGCGACCGTGAGCGCCGCGATCACGTCCCACGCCCCGTCATCCGTGAGTCCCAGGTCGCGCTTGCCTCGCCGGTTGGCCCGGCGATGCATGAACCAACCCCTTTGAGCCCGAGCTCCCGAGACGATCCGATCCACGGCGCCGACGACCTCCACGGGAAATCGCAGCGGAACCTCATCTGACATACCTCTATCCTCCAAGAGAGGTTATGTCAACCCGCCGCCGCCACGATTCGCGCAATTACCGCAAGATTCACGGCCATTCCCGGACATCCTGGCTCCCGCCCCCCGCGGCCGGAGGCGCCCGCGCTCCCGTTGCTCCCTCTGCCCGCCAGCCACGCACCGACCGCCGCGGCTTCGATCCTCCGCTCGACCGCCGCGCGCACCTCGGGCGTGGGCGGCGCGCCGAGCGCCAGGGCCGCACGGAAGCCCGCGGCCACGCATGCATCCGCGCACGGCGACGGAAGCTCCACCGCCAGCGCGAATATGCGGCGCAGGCACGCACCGTGCCGCGGGATCCGCTCCGCCGTCGCGATCACGGTGCAGTCGGCGAGCGCCGGTCCCGCGTCGAGCTCTCGCGGAAGCGTCCGTGCGGCCATCATCGAGACGAGCATGCGCATCGGGCCCGGGCGCAGGTCATCGATCCGGCGCACGACGAGCGCGTCGCGGTCCTCCAGCGCGCGCAACGCGCGTGCGACGTGCTTCGTGCTGCGCGCCCATGCCGCGTCGATCTCGACCGTGCGCTGCGCGGCATCGCGGGCGAGGGCACGTGCCACCACGGCCTTGCCGCTGTCCGGCGGGCCGACGATGAGCGTGTCCTCGAGCACGCGGCCGCACTGCACCGCTCGGTCGGCCGCGGACTCGAGCAACGCGATCGCGCTCGAGGCGCCGGCGAACTGGCGAAGCGTCGCGACGTCGAACGGGCGCGCGGGATCGCCCGGCGCGCGCGTCGCGGCGCGCGCCGTACGTGGCTCGGGATGTCGTTCCATGCGGAATCCTCCGGCGGCCCACGGTAGGGGCCGTGCGGAAACGCGCCGCGGATACGGCGGAACTTCGGGTGATTTCCCGGGATGTCAGGCGCCCCGCAGGAACGCGTCGATCGCCCGGATCGAGAGCGCGATGACCGTGGCCCCCGCGATCGCGAGCAACGCGAGCAGGATGCCCATCGTCAGCCGCCGCTGCCTCGACCACGGCTCGCGCCGCGCGCCGCGCGCCGCGCCCTCGGCCCAGGTCGGCGCCGCGCGCACGATCGACGCCGGCGCATACGGGTAGCTGCTGACCGCGAACGCCGTGTCCGCGGCCGCGGCGCGCACGGCGGCTGCATGCGCGTGGAGCGGGTCGACGGGGCGTGCAGGCACCGGCGGGAGGCCGGCACCCGGGGCCGCCGTTTCCGGCTGCGCCGCCGCCGCGCCCGCGCCCGTGGCAAGCCCTTCGCCCGCGACCGGCGACGGGTCGAGGATGATCTCGTCGGCGCCCGGCGCCCCGCGTGTTCCCGCATCAAGCGCGCCGCCCGCGTCGCCCCCGCCGGGTCGCGGCGGACTGAAGTCGAAGTCGATCGGCTCCGGGTCGCTCACCCGGCGGCCTCGCGCTCGGCGGCCTGGTGCATCGCGCGGATCTCGGCGTGGATGCGTTCGCGCAGCTCCTTGGGGGCCACCACGCGCGCGTGGCTTCCGTACCCCAGGATCCACGGCTGGAGCTCGTCGAAGCCGGCGATGGTCGCGGTGAAGCGGATGGCGCCGCCGGGCAGCCGCTCGATCTCCTGCGTCGGGTGCCACACCGTCTCGACCATGTTCCCCGCGACCTTCGCGTCGAACTCGATCACCACGCGCGCGGGCTTCGCTGACGGGTTGACGATCACCTCCCACGCGTTCCTCAGGTATGAGTCGATGCTCCACCCGCGCGGCATCGCGAAGCGCGTGTCCGAGAGCACCACGCGCTTGAAGCGCGCCAGCTTGTAGAGGCGCATCCCCGCACCGGGCCGCTTGTTCGCCACCACGTACCAGCTGCGGCGCGCGAAGAAGATGCCGTACGGCTCGATCGAGATCGTCTCGATCCTGCGCGCCTTGCCGATGCCCGCGGCGGCGTCGGGATCGGTCGCGGCCCCTGCGACTCCGGCCTTCGCGCCTCCGGCCGCGCCCGGCGCCTTGTACGGCGACTCGTAGTCGATGTCGAGCACGCGGTTCTCGAGGATGCCCTCGAGCACCACCCGGAACGCGTCGTTCTGCGGCGTCTTCGCCGCGCGCAGGAGCCGCACCGCGAAGCGGCCCTCCAGCGCGTCGAGCTTCTCGCGCACCTTGTCGCGCAGTCTCGCGGCGATGCGGTGCACGCTGTCCGCGGCCGCGCGGTCGTCGCCCACCAGCGGCGTCCCCAGCACCGCCTGCTGCAGGTGCACCGACGCGACGGCCTCGCTCACCGACATGTCCAAGCGCAGGAAGTCCGCCACGCGCACCGTGTACGCGAGCTTGTTGTCCTTGGAGCGGCGCGTGGTGGTCACGTCGATCCTGATCAACTTCATGTAGTTGATGAGGTTGTTGACCGCGCGCGGGGTGATGCCGTACTTCTTCGCGAGCTCCTGGCGGGTCGGCGGATTCGTGCTCGCGGCCCAGTGGGCCACCTCCTGCGCGCGCAGCACCATGTCGACGTTGTCGGTGCGCTTGACCACGCGCCCGGCGCGGCCGCCGTCGCCGCCGCGCGTTCGCCCGCGCGTGTCCGTCGTCGCCTCGCCCTTCGGAGCCCGGTGCTTCTTCGTTGCCACGGCTCGATTCTAGTGGTGCGCCCGGCGTTCCCGGTACCGTCCGCGCATGGACGCGAACGACTTCGTGCGGTTCGTAGGCATCCCGGCGGCGGTGGCGCTCGGCGGCGTGGCCGTGTCCACGCTCGCGTGGCGCGCGATGCGGGACCGCATCGACGAGGGCAGCGCTCGCTTCATGGACGACCTCGCGCGCGGCACGTTCGCGTTCGTGTTCTTCCTGCTCGCCTTCACCGTGGCGGAGGGCCGCGAGAACATGTCGCGCGCGCGCGCGGTGGTGGTCGAGGAGGCGTCCGTGCTTCGACAGATGGCGCGGCAGGTGGGGCCGGAGGCGCGCGCCTCGCTCGACGCCTACGCCCGCAGCGTGGTCGATTCCGAGTGGCGGACGCTCGGGCTCCGCCCGCCCGCCGCGGCGGCGGAGTCCGACGACGCATTCGCCGGGGTGATCGATGCGTGCGTCGCGCAGCGATCGCCGTCGATCGACCAGGACCTCGCCCGCCTCGAGCACCTGCGCGCGCAGCGATTGCAGCTGGCGCACGCAGGTTCACCGCCCGCGTACTGGGCGGTCATCAGCATCCTGATGGTCGCGGGGTGCGTGCTGTACGGCGTCGTCGTCTCGACGCCCGCGAGGCGCCGGGCCCTGGCGCTGTACCTGGCGGGGTTCGGACTGGTGATCGCGCTGGTGCTGGAGCTGGAACGGCCGTTCGCGGGCTTGGTCCGGGTGACCCCCGAGGCCCTGCAGGGCGTGGTGGACGCGCGATTCGTGCCCACCACCCCTTGACTCCTATACTTTCGGTTCTCGCACGCGCCGCGCCGTCGCGCCGCGCCGGTCCGGAACCGCCGCCATGACCTCCATGCAGACCTCCTCGAAGGCCGCCCTGTCCGCCCACGCACAGCCCGGCCCGCTCGACCCGCTCGACACCTTCGCGCGCCGGCACCTCGGCCCCACGCCCGCCGAGGAGCGCGAGATGCTCGCGGCGCTCGGGTGCTCGTCGATGGACCAGCTGATCGACTCCGCGATCCCCGCGGGCATCCGCCTCGGCCGCGGCCTCGAGATCGCCGACCCGACCAACGCGCAGGGCTTCGCCGTGCGCGGCGAGTCCGAGACGCTCGCCGCGCTGCAGCGGCTGGCCGACCGCAACCAGGTGTGGCGCAGCTACATCGGGATGGGCTACCACGACACGATCACGCCGCCCGTGATCCTGCGGAACATCCTCGAGAACCCCGGCTGGTACACGGCCTACACCCCGTACCAGGCCGAGATCGCGCAGGGCCGCCTCGAGGCGCTCCTCAACTGGCAGACCATGATCTGCGAGCTCACCGCGATGCCCGTGGCGAACGCGTCGCTCCTCGACGAGGGCACCGCGGCGGCCGAGGCCATGAGCCTCTGCTTCGCCGCGGCGGGGCAGCAGAGGAAGCGCTTCTTCGTGGCCGAGGATTGCCACCCGCAGACGATCGCCGTGGTCGAGACGCGCGCGTCGGGGCTCGGCATCGAGCTCGTGATCGGGAAGACCGCGGGCGCGCCCGTCTCGGACGGCACCTTCTGCGGCGCCCTGGTGCAGTACCCCTGCACCAGCGGGCGCATCCACGACCACCGCGCGTTCGCCGAGGCCGTGCACGCGGCCGGCGGGCTGCTGGTGGTTGCGGCCGACCCGCTGGCCCTCTGCATGCTCACGCCTCCGGGCGAGTGGGGCGCGGACGTGGTGGTCGGCAGCGCGCAGCGCTTCGGCGTGCCGATGGGCTTCGGCGGCCCGCACGCGGCCTTCTTCGCGACGCGCTCCGAGCACGTCCGCAAGATGCCCGGGCGCCTGATCGGCGTGAGCCGCGACGCCTCCGGCGCGCCCGCCCTGCGCATGGCGATCCAGACGCGCGAGCAGCACATCAAGCGCGAGCGCGCCACCAGCAACATCTGCACGGCGCAGGTGCTGCTGGCGGTGATCGCCGGCATGTACGGCACGTGGCACGGGCCCGAGGGGCTGAAGGCCATCGCCGCGCGCGTCCACCGCGCGACCAACGCGCTGGCCGCGGCGCTCAAGTCGCTGGGCCACGACTGCGGCACGACGCCGTGGTTCGACACGCTGCGCGTGAGGCTCGGCGGCGGCGCGACGCAGCACGCGGTGCTCGCGGCGGCCGCGGCGAAGAAGATCAACCTGCGGTCCTTCGCGGACGGCACCGTGGGCGTCTCGCTCGACGAGACGGTGACGCCCGCGGACGTGCAGGACCTGTGCGAGGTGTTCGCGACGGGCACGGGCAAGCCCGCGCCGCGCGCGGCGGACGCGGCGCGCGGCGTCGCGGGCACGAACCTCGGCGCGTTCGCGCGCACGGGCGCGTTCATGCAGCAGCCGGTGTTCGCGCAGTTCCACGGCGAGCACGAGATGCTCCGCTACCTGTGGCGCCTCCAGGGCAAGGACCTGAGCCTGGTGCACAGCATGATCCCGCTGGGGTCATGCACCATGAAGCTGAACGCGACGAGCGAGATGATGCCGGTCACCTGGCCCGGCTTCGGCAAGATCCACCCGTTCGCGCCGGCGGACCAGTGGAAGGGCTACGCCGAGCTCTTCTCGACGCTCGAGCAGTGGCTGTGCGAGGTCACGGGCTTCGCGGCCGTGAGCCTGCAGCCGAACGCCGGATCGCAGGGCGAGTACGCGGGCCTCATGGTGATCCGCGCGTACCACCGGCACCGCGGCGAGCCGAACCGCACGGTGTGCCTGATCCCCGACAGCGCGCACGGCACCAACCCGGCGAGCGCGGTGATCGCGGGCATGACGGTGGTGCCCGTCGACAGCGACGCCGAGGGCAACGTCGACCTCGCCGACCTGCGAAAGAAGGCCGAGCTGCACTCCAAGGACCTCGCGGCCGTGATGGTGACCTACCCGAGCACGCACGGCGTGTTCGAGGACCGCATCCGCGAGCTCTGCGACATCGTGCACGCGCACGGCGGGCAGGTCTACATGGACGGCGCGAACATGAACGCGCAGGTGGGGCTCACGCGGCCCGGCGACATCGGCGCCGACGTGTGCCACCTGAACCTGCACAAGACGTTCTGCATCCCGCACGGCGGCGGCCACCCCGTGATGCGGCCGGCGACGGCCGGCAAGCACGCCATCGGCCCGATCAGCGCGGCGCCCTACGGCAGCTCGAGCATCCTCACCATCAGCTGGATGTACGTGGCGATGATGGGCGGCGAAGGGCTGCGCCGTGCCACGGAGGTCGCCATCCTCAACGCCAACTACATGGCGAAGCGGCTGGAGGGTCATTACCCCATCGTCTTCACGAACGGCAACGGGCGGTGCGCGCACGAGTTCATCGTGGACCTGCGGCCCTTCGACCAGACCGCGGGCATCAAGCCCGACGACGTGGCGAAGCGGCTCATGGACTACGGCTTCCACGCCCCGACCATGAGCTGGCCGCTGCCGGGCTCGCTGATGATCGAGCCGACCGAGAGCGAGAGCAAGGCCGAGTGCGACCGCCTGTGCGACGCGCTGATCGCGATCCGCGAGGAGATCCGCCAGGTCGAGTCGGGCGCGTGGCCCAAGGACGACAACCCGCTCAAGCACGCGCCGCACACCGCGGGCACGGTGACGGCCACCGCGTGGGACCGGCCGTACACGCGCGAGCAGGCCGCGTACCCCGCGCCGTGGCTGCGGACGTGGAAGTACTGGCCGCCCGTGGGCCGCGTCGACAACCCGTACGGCGACCGCAACCTCGTGTGCACGTGCGACAGCGTGCGGGCGTACGCGTGACCGGTGTCGATCTTCCCCCTCCCCATCTTCGAGCGTGACGAGGACCCGGCGCATCGCGATGCGCTGACCGACGCCGAGACCTACGCGCGGCTCAAGCCGCCGAGCTCCATCGTCGTCAAGTTCGGCTCGATGCGGCTGATCGGCGAGTACCCCTACGACGGCGAGGCGAAGCCCGGCTGCGGCAGCAAGATCGTGGTGCGCACGCACCGCGGCACCGAGCTCGCCGAGATGCTGACCACCACGTGCCCGAACTCGGGCTGCTCGAAGAGCATCAGCCGCCGCGAGATGCTCGAGTACGTCGAGAACTCGGGCGGCAAGGACTACCCGTTCCACACGAACGGGCGCGTGGTCCGGGTGGCCACCGTCGAGGACCTGAACGCCTGGAGCGCCGTGCGCGAGCGCTTCGCGCGCACCGAGCTGGTCGCGGTGCGCGAGCGCGCGGCCGCCATGGGCTTCACCATGAAGATCGTCGAGGTCGAGCCCGTCCTCGGCGGCGAGCACGTGGTCGTCCACTACCTGAGCGAGGAGCGCGTCGACTTCCGCGAGCTGGTCCCGCAGCTGGCGCGCCACTTCGGCGCCCGCGTCGAGATGCACCAGATCGGCGCACGCGACGAGGCCCGGCTCACCGCCGACTACGAGAAGTGCGGCCAGCACTGCTGCTGCAAGAACTTCCTGAAGGTGCTGAAGCCCGTCAGCATGCGCAGCGCCAAGACGCAGAAGGCGTCGCTCGACCCATTGAAGATCAGCGGCCGCTGCGGCCGCCTGATGTGCTGCCTGCGCTACGAGGACGAGACCTACGAGGAGCTCAAGAAGCGCCTGCCGCGCAACAAGACCCGCGTGGGCACCGTCGAGGGGCCGGGCACCGTCATCGACGGCAAGATCCTCGTGCAGCTGGTGCTGGTGCGGCTCGACCACAACGGCCAGGACATCGCCGTGCCCGTCGAGGAGCTGCTGCCCCCGGACGCGTGCCCGCAGCCGGCCGCGCAGCCCGACCCCATGCGCGGGCTCGACCGCCGGTCGGTGGAGCGCCGCCTGCGCGAGCGCGGCAACGCGGCGCCGAAGCCGCGCGAGGAACCGAAGGCCGGGGACGCCGCGGGCGGCGCGACCCCGGGCGCGCCCGCCGAGGGCACGTCCGACGCGGCGCGCAAGAAGCGCCGCCGCCGCCGCCGCGGCAAGGGCGGGAACCCCGGCAACCCGGGTCCCGGCGGCCAGGCTGGCCCCGGCGCGCCCGATGCCGCTCCGCCCGCGGACCCCGCCTGACGCCTCGTACGATCCTCGGCGATGCCCTCGCTGACCTCGCAGGAGAAGAAGCCCGAGACCGACATCGTCGGCACGCTGATGTCGCTGACCGTCGCGTTCACGCTCGCGATGGCGTTCCGGGGATTCGTGCTCGAGGGCTTCGTGATCCCCACCGGCTCGATGGGCCCGACGCTCATGGGCGCCCATGCGCGCCTGCGCAGCCCCGTCACCGGGTTCGAGTACCCGGTCGACGGCACGCCGGTCGCTCCGAGCGTGCAGGTGGTCGACCCGATGTTCGCGCCCTCGAAGCCGATCGGCGAGCTCACCGCGCAGTCCCTGGTGCAGCAGGCCCGCGGGGGCGACCGCGTGCTGGTCCTCAAGCCGCTCTACGCGTTCAGCGAGCCGGCCCGCTGGGACGTGGTGGTCTTCAAGGTGCCAACCGACCCCGTCGGCGCGTCGCAGAACTACATCAAGCGGCTGGTGGGCCTGCCCGGCGAGCGGTTCCTGGTGGTGGACGGCGACGTCTTCACGGGCGCCCCCGACGCCGACAAGCAGCGGCTCACCATCCAGCGCAAGCCCGAGTTCGTGCAGCGCGCGGTGTGGCAACCGGTGCACGACAGCGACTACCAGCCGGTGCCGCCCCTCGAGGCGGTCGAGAAGGCGCTCTCGAGCGGCGTGGGGCCCAACGGAACGTTCCGCTGGGACCGCGGCCCGTGGCGCGTGATGGCGGGCGACGCGTCGAAGTGGAGCATGGCGCCGGCGCGGGCGTGGACGTATTCCGGCACGGGACGCACGATGCTCGCGTGGGACATCCAGCCCTGGCCGGTGGACGACTGGAATTGCTACAACGCGCTGCGCATGGCCGAGGAGGCCTCGCGCCGCTCCGCACGCGGCGTCGCCGACATCGGCACGCGCCACGACATGTGCTTCGCGGTGAGCGACCTGCGCCTCTGCGCCGCGCTCGAGACGGTGGACCTGCGCGGGTTCTCGACCACGTTCCGCCTCGTCGCGCGCAGCAACGAGTTCGACTTCGCGCTCAGGGTCGGAGACGACCTCGCCGGGACCATGACGCTCTCGCGGCGACCGCAGGGCACGGCGGGCGACGCCGCGCCGGACGCCGCGGCCCCCGCCGCCGATGCGTCCGCGGCCGGGGCACATACCTCGTTCCCGTTCGCCGCGCGCGCCGACGGTCACCTCGCGATCGAGTTCTGGCACGTCGACCAGCAGCTCTGGGCGTTCATCGACGGGACGCTCGTGGGCACCATGCCCTACGAGTTCGGCTCGCTCGACGAGCGCGTGACGTGCAGCCTCGTGGGCCGCACCCCGGAGCAGTACGCGAGGCAGGCGACCGCCACCCGCGGGCCGACCCCGCCGCGGCTCGAGTGGACGCTCGACGCGAAGGCCCCCGTGACGCTGCACCGCGTGCGCGTCGACCGCGACCTCTACTACCGGCCCGCGATTCACAGCCCCGCGAACCAGTTCGCCGTGAACGGGGACATGCTCGTCGGAAACGCGTTCGGCACCGACTACGCGAAGCCCGAGCGGCTGGGCCCCGACGACTTCGTGATGCTCGGCGACAACTCGGCCGCGAGCCGCGACTCGCGGCTGTGGGGCCGCGCGCACGCGATCACGCTGCAGACCTGCGGCGACGCGCAGCCTGGCATCGTGCCGCGCGACCTCATCGTCGGCAAGGCGTGGTGCGTCTACTTCCCGGCCACGGTGCCCGGTTGGCCCGAGGGCTGGAAGACGGTGCTCGACTTCGGTCGCGTGCGGCTCATTCGGTGACCGCGGGCGGCGGCACGGCCGGAGCGTCCGCCGCGCCGACCGCGCGCGCGCCCGCCGCACGCACCGCGTCGCCCGCCGCGACGAACGCCGCGTCCGACGCCGCGATCATCGCGTTCACCTCGACGAAGTCCACGCCGCGCACGGGGTCTTCCTTGCGGAACATCGCGCGCTGGTCGTCGATCGGCAGGTCGAACGGCACCGGCGGGTCGATGATGAGCGCCAGCCCGTAGCCATCGAGCGGCTCGGTCCCGCGCTCGCGCGCCTGCACGCGCCTGGCATCCCACGCCGCGGCGGCCGCGCGCAGTCGCTCGATCGCCGGCACCGGGTAGATGTCGGTCAATCGCACGAGCGCACCGTCCGACGCGGTGGGCCACACGGTGCCGTCGTTCAGCCGGGTGTCGGCGAACGCGACGCGCGCGAGCATCGCGGACGCGCCGCGCTGCACCAGGATCTTCTCGCGGGCCTCGCGTGCCTCACGGCTCGCACCCGACGCCATGCGCGCCATGGACGCCACCGTCCGCCGCGCGTCGGCGGCAAGCGCGGCGCGGAAACCGGCCGGGTCGGTCGCGTTCATGCGCGCGAGCGTGCGCTCGAGCTCATCGACCGTCGCTCGGCGCATCGGGCCCATCGCCATCGCCTCGGCCAGCGCGGCGTTCGCGTCGCCGAGGACGGTCCCGCACACGGCGGCCCGCGAGAGGCTCGGGTCCATGGCCGCAAGCGTGACCGCCCGCCACGCCGCGATTACGGCCGGCGCGACCGCGTCCGGCGATCGCCCGGCGCGCGCGCGCCGCAGGCCGTCAGAGAGCGCGGCACGCACCGCCCCGCGCAACCCGCCGAGGAACCGCGCGTCGAGCGAGGGGCTCGGCATGCGAAGCACCGCGAAGTCGCAGCGACGGCACGCTGCGGCCGCGGAGAGCGGCGCGAAGACCGCGCGGTCGAGTCGCGCAAGCAGTTCGGTCGCGCGGGCCGCGCGCGACTCGTCGAGCGCACCGGGCGCCACGCGCATGAGCTCGACCAGTTCCTGCGAGTCCGCGTCCAGCGCGCGCGCCCCGGCGCTTGCGCGCGAGAGCAGGATGGCGGCGTTCGGGAGCTCGGCCTCGGGGCCCTTGCCCTCGGCGATCGACCGCAGGCGCTCGAGGAACAGCGCGAGCTCGCGCGTGGCATCCAGCTTCAACGCGTACACCCGCACGAGGTCGGGGAACACCAGCTTCGCCAGCGCACCGAGCTTGCCGGACTTCGCCGCGGACTCCAGCGTGCGCAGTTCGGCCATCGCCTGCTCGGGCTGCGGCGACTCCATGGCACGGGCGGCGCGCTCGTACGCGGGGCGAAGCGAACGCAGCTCGGCGCGCGCCGCCTCGAGCGTGAGGCCCCCGTGGTCCTCGGTGTTCCCGGCCATCGCGATCATCGCACGCAGCTCCTGGTCGGAGTTCGCGCCGTGAAGGGTGGCCGCGAGCATGTCGAACTCGCCGCGGACCGCGGGGCCGAACCGGAACGGGTCGTCGCCCTTCAATGGTCCGAGTGAATCAAGCAGCGACTGCGCCTGCTTCGCGTCGACGCCGCCCGAGTCAAGGACGACCGTCCCCGCCCCCGCGAGCAGGGTCCCCATCCGCCCGGCGACCAGCGACGTGATGGTGAGGTCATCCTGCGCCATGTGGCCCGTGATGGCCCCGAGGGTCGCGAGCGCGCCGAGCGCACCGGCTTGGTTGCCGTCCGAGGACTCGGCGATTGCCTGTGCGCGCGCCAGGTGCGCAAGCGAACGCATGGAGCCCGCGTGCGGCAGCAGCAGCGCGAACCCCTGGTCGCGGTCGAGTCCCCAGTCGCAGCGCCCGATGCGCGACGCGGCCTCGAGGAGCGCGCGCGCCTCCACGGACTTCGCGAGGA
>CAYSFS010000047.1:0-1638 GCA_964430235.1 uncultured Chitinophaga sp.
GCTGGCCGAGCTCGCCGCCGACGGCACCGACCGACGCACGCACCTGCGCACGTTCCGCTCGGGCGACCGCACGTGGGAGGTGGCCATCACGCCGCTCGTGCGCGCGGGCTCGCACGGCCCGGCCGACCGAGCGGTCGGCGTGCTGCACGACGTGACCGCGCGCCAGGCGATCGTCGAGCGGGTCGAGGCGATCGACGCGACGGGAGGCGACCTGATCGCGCTCGATTCCAAGAGCCTGGGGCCGCTCAACGTCGCCGAGCGCCTGCGCCTCATCGAGGCCAAGATCGTCGCCGCGCTCGAGCGCCACTTCGGCGCGCGCGAGTTCGAGGTGCGCCTGCTCGACGCCGCCACGCAGCGGCTCGAGCTCGTCACGAGCCGGGGCATCGAGCCGCTCGCGCCGGGCCGCTTCCTCTACGCCTCGCCCGAGGGCAACGGCATCTCGGGACGGGTCGCGTCGGGAGGCGAGCCCTACCTCTGCGCCGACTGCGCCACGGATCCCGCGTACGTCCCGGGGCTCGCGGACGCCGCGTGCAGCATCACCGCGCCGCTCATGTTCAACGACCGCGTGGTGGGGGTCATCAACGTCGAGAGCCGGGAGCCCGGCCGCTACGGCGAGGAGGACCTCATCTGCCTCGAGCTCCTCGGCCGCTACGTGGCCATGGCGCTCAACATCCTGGACATGCTGGTGGTCGAGCGCTACACGACCAACCAGCGCGTGAGCGGCACGCTCCGCGACGAGATCGCGGCGCCCATCGCGTCGATCCGCGGCGCGGTCGCGGACCTCAAGCGCGACCCCGACGTCCCGCCGCAGGCGATCGCCGAGCTCGAGCGCGCCGTGGCGAGCGTCGAGAACCGCGTGCGGGGCGCCACCGGCGGGCCCCAGACGGTGCTCGGCGTCGACCGCGTCGACCGGACCAAGGGCGCGGACCCCGACATGGCGGGCCGCCGCGTCGCGGTGCTCGACGACGAACCGGCCGTGCGCGACGCCGTGGCCGACGTGCTGTGCGAGTCGGGCGCCGCCGTGGACCGGTTCGACTCGAGCCACGCGGGCTGCGACGCCATCGAGGCGGCCGCGGCGGGCGGCAGGCCGTACGACGTGGTGATCAGCGACGTCCGGATGCCCGAGCGCAACGGCTACGAGGTGTTCCGCGTGGCGAAGAAGGCGTGCCCGCGCACGCAGGTCATCCTGATGACGGGCTTCGGCTACGACCCGAACCACTCGATCGTCCGCAGCACCCAGGAAGGCCTGCACTGCTTCCTGTTCAAGCCCTTCCAGGCGCAGCAGCTGGTGGACGAGGTCCGCAAGGCCCTCGCCGAGTGGAAGGGCGAGCGGCCGCTGTCGGAGCGGTGAGCGCGCCGCGCCCGGCCCTCGCCGCCGGCGCTCACCCCGCGCGGCGCGCCACGAGCAGCCGCCAGAATCCCTCGAAGTCCTTGCGGACCTCGGCATCGCGCAATCGGAGGTTCGACCGCGCCGCCGCAAGCGCGTCGTCGCGCTGGCGATGGCCGATCTCGCAGACAAGCGTTCCCCCGGGCACGAGCCACTCGTGCGCCTGCGCGACGAGCGGCCCCAGCACGTCCATCCCGGCGGGGCCGCCGGCGAGCGCCGAGCGCGGCTCGTGGTCGCGGACGTTCGGGGCC
>CAYSFS010000047.1:1648-16482 GCA_964430235.1 uncultured Chitinophaga sp.
ACGTAGGGCGTGTTCGAGGCCAGCACGTGGAACGAGCCGCGCTCCTCGGCACTCAGCGGCGCGAACAGGTCGCCCGCCCGCAGGTCCACGGCGTCGGTCACGCGGTGCGCGGCGAGGTTCGTGCGCGCAAGCTCGAGCGCCGCGGGCACGAGGTCGGTGGCCACCACGCGGACGTCGATCGGCGCGGGCCCCGGCTCGCCCGGCTCGGCGCCGCGCCGCTGTCCGCGCAGCGCGCCCGCGACGCACGCCGCGATGCACCCGGTGCCGGTGCCGATCTCGAGCATGCGCACCGGTGCCGCGCCGCCGGCGGCCGCCGCGCGCAGCGCCGAGACGGCCTCCTCCACCAGGTGCTCGGTGGCCGGCCGCGGGATGAGCGTCGCCGGGCCCACCGCGAACCGCTTCGACCAGAACCACGCCTCGCCCACCAGGTACTGCACGGGCTCGTGCCGCGCCGCGCGCACCACCAGCGCGCGCAGCCGGTCGAGTTCGTCAGGCGACGCCGGGCGGTCGGCCTCCATGTAGAGCCGCATGCGCTCGCACCCCAGCACGTGCCCGAGCAGCATCTCGGCGCACACGCGCGGGCTGTCCACGCCCTTGGAGGAAAGATGCCCGTCGATCCAGCGCACGAGGCGCCGGGTGGTCCATGTTTCGCCGCCGGGGCCTGCAGGATGGCTGCGCGCGACGGTATCCATGCGCGGGGTATCCTAGTACCCCCTCCGCGGCGTCCGAGCCGCGGGCACCGGCATTCCGAGCGAGACCATGACCGCCATGACCGACGCCATCGCCACCGTCCGGGACCGTGCGCACGCGAGCGAGCGCTTCTCCGCGATCGAGCTCGAGGGCGCGCGCCTGCGCTGCCGCGCCCGCGACGCCGCCGCCGAGGCGTGGTACGTGGTCGACCGGGAGGGCGACGCGTGGTTCGTCGCGCTGCACACCGCCGACCGCTGGCTCAGCGAGTCGATCGAGGGCGACATGCTCGAGGGCCGCGACTCGGCCGAGGAGTTGGTGGACGACGAGCTCGTCGAGGTCGGCTTCCCGAACCGGTGCGGCAAGGTGAAGCACTACCGCGACGACGCGAGGACCTACGTCTTCCGCGCCGAGGTCCCGCTCGCCGGCATCGCCGACGCGGCCGCCGGCGTCGCGACGTTCCTCCTGGCGTTCGAGGCGGCCTTCGGGCAACTCGGCGACATGGCCGGGGGCGACTGAGCCGTGCCCGACCGGCTCCCGCGAGTCCTCATGCTCGGCTGGGAGTTCCCCCCGTTCATCACGGGCGGGCTGGGCACCGCGTGCCACGGGCTCACCAAGGCGCTCGACGTGCAGGGCGTCGACGTCACGTTCGTGCTGCCGAAGGGCGTCGCGGGGGAACATGCCTCGCACGTCGAGCTGGTGGCGCCCGGCGTGGGAACCGGGACCGGCCCCGAGCTGCGCACCGGCTCCGCGCAGCCCGTCCCGGTGGACCGCCGGAGGCAGGACCGCGGCATCGGGGCGCGCGCCGTCGGCGCGACGTCCCCGTCCGCGCGGCCGGCCGCCGCGCCGCGCCCCGCCCCCGCGCTCCCGGCGCACCTCGGCCGCGCGATCCGCATGGTCGCCGCGCCGTTCATCGCGAGCGGCGCGTACTCGTCGCCGGGCGCGCGCGCCCTCTTCGAGCGCCTCACCGCCGCGAGCGCCGCGCCGCAGCGCCTGCTGCGGCCCGGGGTGATGGCGGACGCCGCGCCGATCTCGCCGGCCGAACTCACGCCCGACATCCTGCACGGGCTCGACGACTCGTCGCGCCAGGAGGCGATCGCGCTGCTGGAGGCGTGGGAGCGCTTCGGGACCGAGGACCCCTCGGCCGTCGCCGAGATGGTCGAGATGATCCGCGCGGTCCGCAGCGCGGTGCCGGAGTCCAACGGCCGCGGCGCCGCGATGGCGCTCGCCCGGGGCGGCGGCGCGCCGGACTACTCGGGCGACCTCCTCGGCCAGAGCGAGGCCTACGCGCGCTTCGTGGTCGAGTCGTGCCGCGACCGCGCCTTCGACGTGATCCACGCGCACGACTGGCTCACGTACCCGGCGGGCATCGCGCTCGCGCGCGTGACGGGGCGCCCGCTCGTGGTGCACGTCCACTCGACCGAGTTCGACCGCTCGGGCGAGCACGTGAACCAGGCCGTCTACAACATCGAGCGGCGCGGCATGCACGCGGCGGTCCGCGTGATCACGGTCAGCATGCTCACGCGCAACATCTGCGCCAACCGCTATTCCGTTCCCGTGGGCAAGTGCGACGTCGTCTACAACGGCGTCGACCTCGACCCGAAGGCGGCGGGCGTCACCACCATCGGGCGGCGCGACCGCATCGTGCTGTACTTCGGCCGGATCACGATGCAGAAGGGCCCCGAGTACTTCGTGCAGGCGGCCAAGCGCGTGCTCGAGAGGTTCGAGGACGTGAAGTTCGTCGTCGCGGGCTCGGGCGACCAGGCGCAGCGCATGATCGCGCTCGCCGCCGAGCTCGGCATCGGGCACAAGGTGCTCTTCACGGGCTTCCTGCGCGGCAAGGACATCCCGCGCGTCTTCAGCATGGCCGACCTCTACGTGATGCCGAGCGTCAGCGAGCCCTTCGGCATCGCGCCGCTCGAGGCGCTCGGGCACCGCGTGCCGGTCCTCATCAGCCGGCAGTCGGGCGTGAGCGAGGTGCTGGTCAACGCCCTGAAGGTCGACTTCTGGGATGTCGACGACATGGCGAACAAGATCGTCGCCGTGCTGAAGTACCCGCCGCTGCGGCGCACCCTGGTGGACCACGGCTTCGACGAGGTTCGCGGCATCACGTGGGACGGGGCCGCGACCCGGTGCGTCGAGGTCTACCGCTCCGCGCTCGAGGCCGTCGGCGCCGCGCACCCGAAGCGCTGAATCCGCCCGCCCGGGACCGCGGCAGGATGCCTCCTATACTTCGTGGATGGCGTTTTTCACGCGCAAGAAGCCCGCTCCCGCCCGCCCCGCACCCGCCGCCGCGGCGCCCTCGGGCCGCGCCGCCGAGCGTGACCCCGCCTTCGAGCGGCGCGTGCAGGAGCTCGGCGCGGAGTTCCTGCGCCAGGCGCGCGACGCGGGCGCGGGCGTCTTCAGCGGCAGCCTCGCGGTGTTCAAGGACAAGCTCATGGACTGGGCCATGCAGGACGAGGCGTTCCGCGTCCAGCTGTTCCGTTTCGTCGACTGCTTCCCGACGCTGCGCACCAACGACGCGATCTACGAACACCTCGCGGACTACCTCTCGCAGCCGGGCGTGAAGGCGCCCCCGGGCTTCGAGCTCGGCATGGCCGCCGGGGGGCTCGCGAAGGGCCTGATGGCGAGGACCATGGCGGGCCAGATCGAGGGCATGGCCTCGAAGTTCATCGCGGGCACCGACGCGGCGAGCGCCCTGCCCTCGCTCGAGCGCATGTGGCGCAACGGCATGTGCTTCAGCGTCGACCTCCTCGGCGAGGCATGCGTGAGCGACGAGGAGGCGCGCGCCTACCGGCAGAAGTACCTCGACCTCGTCGAGAACCTGCCGGGGCGCGTCGCATCGTGGCCGGCGAAGCCCGTCCTTGAGACCGACCACCTCGGCGCGGTGCCGCGCACCAACGTGAGCATCAAGATCAGCTCGCTGAGCGCGCGCGTGGACCCGATCGACACCGAGGGCTCGATCCGCGGGCTCATGGAGGGGATCCTGCCCATCCTGCGCGCGGCGAAGCGCGGCGGGGTGCTCGTCAACTTCGACATGGAGCAGCACTCGCTGAAGGACCTCACGATCGAGCTCTTCAAGCGGTGCTGCGAGGAGGTGGACTTCGAGGCGGGGCTCGCGATGCAGGCCTACCTGCGCAGCGCCGAGGCCGACGCCCGGGACCTGGTCGAGTGGGCGAAGCGCCGCGGCCGCACGGTGACCGTGCGCCTGGTGAAGGGCGCGTACTGGGACTACGAGACCATCCACGCCGAGCAGCAGGGCTGGCCCGTGCCCGTGTGGGGCCGCAAGTCCGACACCGACGCGTGCTTCGAGCGCGTGGCGCAGTACCTCATCGAGCAGACGCCGCGGAAGGTCGGCGAGGGCGGCGTGAAGCTCGCGCTCGGCTCGCACAACGCGCGCTCGATCGCGGCCGCCATGGCCACGCTCGAGCGCTGCGGCCTGCCCCGGAACGCGATCGAGCTCCAGATGCTCTTCGGCATGGGCGACGCGCTGAAGGCCGCCGCGATGGGCATGGGCATGCGCGTGCGCGAGTACGTGCCGGTGGGCGAGATGATCCCCGGCATGGCGTACCTCGTGCGCCGGCTGCTCGAGAACACGTCGAACGAGAGCTGGCTCAAGGCCGGGTTCCTCGACAACGCGGACGTCGGCACGCTGGTCGCGAGCCCGCACCGCGTGCACGAGTCCGACCCCGGCATCGAGCGCATCGCCATGGCCCCCGAGCGGCACGCGCTGTCGGTGGCCGCCGCCGGGGTCGGCGACGGGCGTCCCTTCTTCACCGAGCCGATGCGCGACTTCTCGCGCGCGGCCGTGCGCGAGGCGTTCGGCGCCGCCGTGGCGCGCGCCGCGGTCCCGGCCGTGGCGAACGACGGCACGGTCGCCGACGCGGAACGCGCCGTGGCGTCGGCCGACGCCGCGTTCCCCCGCTGGCGCGACACGGACCCGGGCGAGCGCGCCGCGTGCCTGGTGCGCGCGGCCGCCGCGATGCGCGCGCGGCGGGACGAGCTCTCGGGGATCGTCGTCCGCGAGTCGGGCAAGACCTGGCGCGAGGCTGACGCCGACGTGTGCGAGGCCATCGACTTCTGCGAGTACTACGCGCGCGAGTCGACGCGCCTCTTCGTGCGCACGAGGCTGGGGAACTTCGTCGGCGAGCTCGACGAGCAGTGGTACCAGCCGCGCGGCGTCGCGGCGGTGATCAGCCCGTGGAACTTCCCGCTCGCGATCTGCGCCGGGATGGCCGTCGCGGCCCTCGTCACCGGCAACACCGCGGTCGTGAAGCCCGCGGAGCAGACTCCCGGCATCGCGAAGGCGCTCTGCGACATCCTGTGGTCCGCGGGCATTCCCCGCGACGTGCTCCACTTCGTGCCGGGCCCCGGCGAGACGGTGGGCGCGGCGCTGGTGCGCGACCCGCGCGTGGCGCTCGTCGCGTTCACCGGGAGCAAGGCCGTGGGACTCGACATCCTCGAGGCCGCGGGGCGCACGCCCGAGGGCCAGGGCTTCGTGAAGAAGGTGGTCTGCGAGATGGGCGGCAAGAACGCCATCATCGTCGACGACAGCGCCGACCTCGACGAGGCCGTGCTCGGCGTCCGCCAGAGCGCGTTCGGGTTCCAGGGGCAGAAGTGCTCGGCATGCAGCCGCGTGATCGTGCTCGACTCGGCGCACGACGTGTTCCTCCACCGCCTGGTCGAGGCGACGCGCGCGCTGGTCGTCGGCGACCCGCGCGAGCCGGGCACCGACGTCGGTCCGGTGATCGACGCCGAGGCCGCCGCGAAGATCCGCCGCTACGTCGAGATCGGCGCAGGCGAGGGCAAGCTCGAGCTGCAGCTTCCCGTGCCCGAGGGGCTCGAGGCGCGGGTCGGCAAGCCGTACGTCGGGCCCGCGATCGTCAGCGGCGTGTCGGCGTCGTCGCGCATCGCGAACGAGGAGGTCTTCGGACCCGTGCTCGCGGTGATCCGCGCGCGAAGCTTCGACGAGGCGCTGCGCATCGCCAACGCGACCGAGTACAAGCTCACGGGCGGCATCTACAGCCGAAGGCCCCTGCACCTCGAGCGCGCCAAGCGCGAGTTCCGGGTGGGGAACCTCTACGTGAACCGGGGCATCACCGGGGCCCTGGTCGGCCGGCAGCCGTTCGGCGGGTTCGGCATGTCGGGCGTCGGCACGAAGGCGGGCGGGAACGATTACCTGCTCCACTTCGTGGAACCGCGCGCGTGCTGCGAGAACACGATGCGCCGCGGGTTCGCGCCCGGGCTCTGACCGCCGCGCGGGTACGCTGCCCGGCATGACCCGATTCATCGCCGTCGCCCTGACCGCCATCCTCCTGCCGGGCGCCTCGGCGCAGGACGCCGCAGCACCAGGCGCCGCCCCCGCGACGACGGCCCAGGCCGCGCCCGCGGCGTCGGCGTGGCCGCAGAAGGCGACCGTCGACGGCACCACCTACCTCATGAACGCGCCGGCCTACACGGCGATCAACGGCAACACGGTGTCGATGCGCGCCACCGTGCAGGTGAAGCAGGGCGACGCCGCGCCGGTCAACGGCACGGTCGACATGTCGGCCGTGATGGCGCAGGCCGCGGACCCGGGCTACGTCGAGCTCAGCGACTTCCAGGTGGCGTCGTGCGACATGCCCGACGGCTCGGGCGACGCGGTCAAGGCGTCGCTCGGCTCGCTGCTCGCCGGGATGGGCATCGAGTCGATGCTCACGAACATCGTGCAGGGCGTCGCGCTCGACGCGTCGCGCGACGTGACCGGGCTCTCGAACCCGGTGCCCGCGATCCGCGTGACGGAGCGCCCCGCGGTGCTGGTCTCCGTGACCGGGGAGCCCGTGCTCGGGTCGTGCGGCGGCAGCGGGTGGAAGCGCGTGGTGAACACGCCGAGCATCCTGCTCACGTCCCCGGACGGCACGTGGGTCACGCGCGTGGGCGGAACGCACTGGCTCGGCGCGCCGTCGATCCATGGCCGCTACGCGCCGTGCGCCGCGCCGCCGCAGGACGTGGTGGCGTCGGTCGGCAAGGCGCCGCCGCCGCCGCCCGGAACCGAGGCACCGAAGGCCCGGGCCGCGGACGCGCCGACGCCCGCGCTCCCGGAGGTCGTGGTGGCCACGAAGCCCACGCTCCTCGTGTCGATGGACGGCGCGCCGAAGATGGCGGCCGCGTGCGAAGGCGTCGAGTGGGCGACGAACTGCACGAGCCCGCTGCTCCGTTCGGGCGGCACGTGGTGGACGCTCGGCTCGGGCAGGTGGTTCTCGACGGGTGACCTCGCGAAGGGCCCGTGGACGTACGTGCCCGCGGCCGCGCTTCCCGCGGCCTTCGCGAACCTCCCGGCCGAGGGCCCGCTCGCCGTCGCGCGCGCAAGCGTCCCCGGCACGCTCGAGGCGAAGTCCGCCGCGGCCGCGAACGGCATCGTGCGCGCGGTCACCGTGCAGCGCGACCAGGGCGGCTGCCGGGTCCGCTACCGCGGCGGGCAGCCGCGCTTCAAGCCGATCGACGGCGGACTCGAGTACGCCACGAACTCGACGCAGCCGGTGATCAAGGCGGACGGAGCGTGGTACTGCTGCGACGACGGCGCGTGGTTCAAGGCCGCCTCGGCCTCGGGCCCGTGGGCCGTCTGCGACTCGGTGCCGGCCTCGGTGTACGCGATCCCGCCCTCGTGCCCGGCGTTCGCCTGCACGTACGTGACCGTGGTGTCGAGCACGCCCGAGGCCGTCACCTTCGGCAGCAGCGCCGGCTACCTCGGCACCTACATGCAGGACGGCGTGCCGGTGTACGGCACCGGCTTCGACTACAACGCGATCGACCCGCAGCCCGTCGACCAGGCGCAGGCCAACGTCGAGAGCTACGTGGCGCCGAGCTACCCGGCGACGTACGGCAACCAGGCCCAGTATTCGTACGACACCGGCACCTACGCGCCCGACCAAGGCTACGGCTACTACGGGTACGCCGACATGTACCCGTCGGTCTACGACTACGGCTACGGCGGATGGGGCTGGAGCCCGTACTGGGGCTGCGCCTACGGCTACGGCTGCGGCTGGGGCTACGGCTGGGGCTACGGCGACTGGGGTCGCTGGAACCGCAACTGGAACAATTGGGATCGCCGTCATGGCATCAACCCGAACAACGACCACCGGCTGTACGGCGATCGCGGCGCAGGCGCGGGTGACCGCGGTCCCGGCGTCGGCAACCGCGGCGTCGGCGCAGGCGAACGCGGACCCGGCGTCGGCAACCGCGGCGTCGGCGCGGGCGAACGCGGCCCGGGCGTGAGCGGCTCGCAGGCCGCGAGCGCGGCGAACCGCTGGAGCAGCGCGCGCGGCGAAGGCACCCCGGGCGGGTACAACGCTCCCCGGGGCTACGACGCCCCGCAGGGGTACAACAAGCCGCAGGGCTACGACGCCCCGCAGGGGTACAACAAGCCGCAGGGCTACAACGCCCCGCAGGGGTACAACAAGCCCCAGGGCTACAACGCGCCGCAGGGATACCGCTCGCCGCAGGGCTACCACTCTCCGCGGGGCTACAACAGCGTGTCGGGCTTCAACCAGGCACGCTACGGCGGCACCGGCGGATACCGGAGCATGGGTGGCGGTTCGCGCGGCGGCGGACACGGCGGCGGGCGGCGCTGAGCCCCCCCGACACGCACGATGCACTCCTCGGGCCCGCGCGGCGCACGCCGCGCGGGCCCGCTTCGTTCATCCCGCGTGCCGGTCGAGCACGCGGTACTGGATCGCCTCGGCCACGTGCTCGGCACGCACGCACGCGCACGCCTCGAGGTCCGCCACCGTGCGCGCCACCCGGCGCACCTTGTCGTAGGCGCGCGCACTGAGCCCGAGGCGCTCGAGCGCGTCGCCCAGCAACCGGCGCCCCGCCCCGTCGAGCCGCGCCACGTCGTCGAGCGCCCGCGAGCGAAGGTGCGCATTCAGCGTGGGCCCCTGCCGCGCGCGCTGCGCCGCGCGCACGCGCTCGACGCGCGTGCGCATCTGCGCCGATGACTCGCCCGCGGGCGCGCCCGCAAGCCGCTCGAACGGCACGGCCGGCACCTCGACGTGCAGGTCGATCCGGTCGACGATGGGCCCGCTCACCCGCTCCATGTACCGACGCTCCTCGCGCGCGCCGGCCGCCCCGACCGCGCGGTTGCCGCGCGCGGTCGGGTTCATGGCCGCGACCAACAGGGAGCGCGCCGGGAACCGCGCGGTGCCGTGCGCGCGCGCCACCGTGATGAACCCGTCCTCGAGCGGCTCGCGGAGCGCCTCGAGCGCGCTGCGGCCGAACTCCGGGAGCTCGTCCATGAAGAGGATCCCGTGGTGGGCGAGCGTCACCTCGCCGGGCCGCGGCACGCCCGAGGCGCCGCCGCCCACGAGCGCCACCGTGCTCGCGGTGTGGTGCGGCGCGCGGAAGGGCCGCTCCACCGCGAGCCCGCCCGCCGAGCCGGCCGCGCTCATGATCCGCGTGACCTCGAGCGCCTCGTCGGGCTCGAGCGCGGGCAGGATGCCCGGCATCGCGCGCGCCATCATGGTCTTGCCGCATCCGGCGGGCCCGATGAGGAGCGCGTTGTGACCTCCGCACGCCGCGACCAGGAGCGCGCGCTTCGCGACCGCCTGGCCTCGGATGTCGAGGAAGTCGATCGCCGGTCGTGCCCCGCCGATCGCGGCACGGACGTCGACCGGCGGGACCCGGGGAAGCGACGCGAGGCCCAGGAAATGCGCCAGCACGTCGGGCAGCGCGTCCGCCGCGCGGACGTCGACGCCCTCGACGATGGCCGCCTCCGGCGCGCTCGCCGCCGGCAGCACCAGCCCCTCGAGCCGCATCTGGCGTGCGAGCAGCGCCATCCCCACCGCGCCCCGGACGCCGCGCAGCGCGCCGTCGAGGCCGAGCTCGCCCGCCACCATCCATCGAGACGCGTCCGGGCGCCGCGGCGCGCCCTCCGGGCACCCCGGTCCCGCCAGCAGCAGCCCGAGCGCGATCGGCAGGTCGAACGCCGGGCCGTGCTTGCGCAGGTCGGCGGGCGCCAGGCTCACGGTGGTGCGGTGGCGAGGCGGGTCGAACCCGCTTGCGCCCATGGCGCTGCGGATGCGCTCGATGCTCTCGCGGATGGCGAGGTCCGGGAGCCCGACGAGGCAGATGCGCGGCAAGCCGCGCGTCTGCACCGAGACCTCGACCTCGCATGGCATCGCCTCGATGCCCACCAAGGCCGCGCTGGGGATCGTCACGTGCATGCGGGCATGGTGGCACCCCTGCGGAAACGCACGCGGGAATCGGCGGAAAATCCGCCCGACCGCGCACGGCGCATCGTTAGCATCCCGCGCGTGCAGACCGCCCACGCCCTCGCGTACCTCGCCTTCGGGCTGTTCGGCGGCGTCATCGGGGGATTGCTCGGCGTGGGCGGCGCGATCGGCATCATTCCGCTCGCGACGCTCGTCCTCGACCCGCCGAAGGACCTGCTGCAGGCGGCGGTCATGGTCTCGAACACCGCCGTCGCGGCCACCGCGTACCGACGCTACCGGCGCGCGGGCGCGATCGACTGGTCCTCGGCGCGGCGCATCCTGCCGGCGGCGCTGGTCACGGTGGGGGCCGGCGTGGCGCTGAGCCTGGCAATCGACAGCCGGGGGTTCAGGGTGCTCTTCGCCATCACGCTCGCCGGGCTTGCCGTGCGCGAGGCGGTGCAGCTCGTGCGCGGCACGGGCGAGGGCCGCGAGGGCGGTCCTGCGCTGGGCGTCGCGCGCGCAAGCGTGATCGGCGCCGCCATGGGCACCCTCAGCGGGCTGCTCGGCGTCGGCGGCGGGGTCGTCGGCATCCCGCTCATGCGGACGTGGGTCCACATGCCGATCAAGCGCGCCGTGACGACGAGCGTGTGCGTGATGGTCCCGCTGACGGGCCTGGGGGCGTGCATCAAGTGCGCGACGCTCGCGGGCCAGCCCGCGCCCGACGGATCGTCGGCGCTCGGCGGCGCGCTCGCGATCGCGGCGTGCCTGCTCCCGTCGGCCGTGGCAGGCGGATGGCTCGGCGCGTCGCTCAACCTCCGGATCACCGGGAACGCCGTGCGCTGGGTCCTGGTGGCATGGCTCCCCGCGGCCGCCGCGTGGATGGCGTGGCCGGTGGTCGCCGGTTGGCTCGCGGGCCCGCGATAGACTCGACCGCCCATGACACGCGTGCTGCTCGTCGAGCCCGATGCCGCCCGGCGCGACCGGACGGCCCTGGCACTCCGCCAGGCCCGCTTCGAGCTCCGCTCCTCGGGCGATGCCGACGGCGGCCTCCGCCTGGCATCCGAGGCACGCCCGGACGTCACCGTCGTCGACGTGTCGCTCCTTGCGATGCCGCTGCACGAGTTCGCGCCGGCCGTGCGCGCCGCGGCCGGCAACCCCGCGATGCAGGTGATCGCCCTGCTCGCGCCCGCCCCGGACGACGCCCGCGCCTGCCACGCCGCGATCGTCGCGGGCGCCGACGACGCGCTGCCGGCCACCTGCGAGCCGGCCGAGGTCGTCGACGCCGTCCGTGCCCGCGAGCGCCGCCTGCCGCCCGCGAGCACGACCTCCGGGTCGGCCGCGGCCGGCCACCTCGCGCTCGAGCGCGCCTTGTCGTCGATGCACCGCCCCGTCACGCTGGCGGTGCTCGCGCTCGACGACGCGCCCGCGGTCGCCGCGATCGACGGCTTCGAGGCGCTGCGCGAGCTCGATGCCGCATGGGTCGCGCGCCTGCGCGGCCTGGTCCCGGAACAGGCCGCGTTGGTGCCGGGCCCGCGCGGCGAGGCGGTGGTGGCGCTCCCGGGCAGCACGCCCGACGTGCGCGCCTTGCTGGCCTCGATGTCAGGCGTCGGGCAGTCGGCCGTGCGCATCGGCGGGCGCGAGCTCCGGCTGCGTGCCACCGTGGGCGTGGCCACGCTCGAGCGCGGCCACGACCTGCCGCCGGTCGAGATCCTCGTCGCCCGCGCGCGCCACGCGCTGCTGCGGGCGACGCGCGGGCCGCAGCCGCGGCTCCACCATTACGCCGACGCCGAGGCCGTCCATGCGCTCCGCGAGGTGCAGCTGGCGACGATGCTCCAGCAGGCGCTCGAGCAAGGCGCGTTCCGGCTGGTGTTCCAACCGAAGGTCTCGGTGGCCGACGGCCGCACGGTGGGTGCCGAGGCGCTCATCCGCTGGAACCTCCCGACCACCGGCGAGCCCGTGCCGGCCACGCGGCTCCTTGCCGCGGCCGACGACGCCGGGCTGCTCGCGGAGGTCGGCAGCTGGGCGCTGCGAGAGGCCTGCCGCCAGTGCGCGGCGTGGTGCGCCGAGGGCGCCGAGATCCCCGTGAGCGTCAACATCGCGCCGAGCCAGCTCCGCCGCGGAGACCTCGTCGACGAGGTGCGCATGGCCCTCAGCGAGGCCGCGCTGCCCGGACGGATGCTCTCGGTCGAGATCCCCGAGCATTGCCTCGCGGCGGATGATCCGCACGTGCGCACGCAGCTCGAGGAGCTTCGCGCGGCCGGCTCGCGCATCTCGATCGACGACTTCGGCACGGGCATCTCGAGCGTGTCGGTGCTTCGTCGCGTGCCCGCGGACGAGGTGAAGGTCGACCGCTCCGTGACCGCGCGCCTGCCGGGGTCGGCCGAGGACCGCGCGACGCTCGACCTCGTGCTGCGCCACGCACGCCGCCTGGGGGTGCGCTGCGTGGCCGAGGGCATCGAGCGCCCTGAGCAATGGGCGCTGCTCGCCGAGCGTGCCTGGGACGAGGCGCAGGGCTGGCACGTCGCGCACCCCGTCGACGGGGCCACGCTGCGGCGGTTCGCCGCGGGCGACGCGGACGCGATCGCCGCCGCGCGCCGGCCCGCGGGCTGACCGTCAGCGGTCGATGCCCGCGAGGTCCAGGAAGAACGCCTGCTCGCGGGCGACCTGCGCCAGGCGCTCGAAGCGGCCGCTCTTCCCGCCGTGGCCCGCCTCCATGTTGACGTGCATGACGAGCGGGTTCCGGTCGGTCTTGAGCCGGCGCATGCGGGCCACGTACTTGGCCGGCTCGAAGTACTGCACCTGGGAGTCCCAGAGGCCCGTGGTGACCAGCATCGCCGGGTACTCCCTCGCGGACAGGTTGTCGTACGGCGAGTACGACAGGATGTACTCGTACGCCTCCCGCGACTCGACCGGGTTGCCCCACTGCGTCCACTCGTTGGTGGTGAGCGGGATGGTCGCGTCGAGCATGGTGGTCAGCGCATCGACGAACGGGACGTGGATGCCGATGCCGCGGTACCGCTCGCCGGCCATGTTCGCGACCGCGCCCATGAGCAGCCCGCCCGCCGAGCCGCCCGTGGCGAACGTCCGGCGCGGGTCGGCCCAGCCTTCCTGCTGGAGGAAGGCGGTGACGTCGACGAAGTCGTTGAACGTGTTCCGCTTGCGCATCAGGCGACCGTCCTCGTACCAGTCCTGGCCCATGTCGGCGCCGCCGCGCACGTGCGCCACCGCGAGCGCGAACCCGCGCTCCATGAGGGACACGCCCGCGAGGTCGAACTGCGCGTCCGACGGGATGCCGTACGCACCGTATCCCTCGACGAGCATCGGGTGCCGGCCGTCACGCACCCACGCGTTCCGCTTCCAGCAGATCGAGACCGGGATCCGCTTCCCGTCGCGGCTCGGGGCCCACGCCCGGGCCGACTCGAACTCGAGCGGGTCGTACCCGATCACCGGCTGCACCTTGCGCACGGCCTGCGCGCCGGTCGCGAGGTCGACGTCGATCACCGTGCGCGGCGTGACCATCGAGGTGTAGGAGACGCGGACCGCGGGGTTCGCCGGGTCCGGGTTGTCGCCGAGGTCCATCGCGAACGCCGCCTCCTTCGCGGGAACCACCGTTCCCGGCCCGCCCAACCACGGCACGAGGCGCACGCGCGCGTTCGCCTCGGCGCGCTCGGCCACCGCGACGCCGCCCCGCAGGAGCGCGAACCCGTCGATCGACGCGTCGGCGCGGTGCGGCACGAGCTCGGTCCAGCGGGCGCGGTCCGACACCGCGTCGTCGGCCGCGAGCATGATCCGGAAGTTGCGTGCGTCGCGGTTGGTGCGGATCACCCAGCGGCCGTCGAGGTGGTCGGCGTAGTTCCGCGTCCCGGCCTCGCGCGGCAGCACCGTGCGCAGCGGCTCGGCCGGCCGGTCGAGCGGCAGCGCGCGCACCTCGGTCGTGTCGTATCCGTCCATCGCGACCAGCAGGAAGCGCCGGTCGGCCGAGGACTCGATGCCCGTGAACAGCGTGTCGTCGGGCTCGTCGTGGACCACCGCGTCGGCCGATGCCGGGGTGCCGAGGACGTGCCGGCACACCGGCCCGCTCTGCAGGAGCACCGGGTCCTGCCGCATGTAGAAGAGGCTGCGGCCGTCCGCGGCCCACACGACCGGCTCGAGCGTGCCCGGGATGCGGTCGGGGAGGTCCTTCCCCGTCCGCAGGTCGCGGACGCGGAGTTCGTGCCCGCGCCGGCCCACGGTGTCCTCGGTCCACGCGACCATCGTGCCGTCGGGGCTCACCTCGGCCGCCGAGATGCGGAAGAACGAGTGGCCCTTCGCGAGCGCGTTGCCGTCGAGCATCACCTCCTCCTGGGCGCCGGCGTCCGGCCCCGCGGGCCCGCCGCGCCGGCGCATCCATGTCGCGTACTCCGCGCCCTCCCGGAACGACTGCCAGTACCACCAGCCACGGTCGTGCTGCGGCGGCGTGGAGTCATCCTCCTTGATGCGTCCGCGGATCTCGCCCAGGAGCCTCGCCTCGAGCGGCGCCTGCCGGGCGAGCATCGCCTCGGTGTAGGCCTGCTCGGCGCGGAGGTACGCCATGACGTCGTCGCGCTTGCGCTCGGGGTGGTCGTCGCGGAGCCAGTAGTACTCGTCGACCCGGTCGCCGTTGGGACTCGTGACGACGAACGCCTCCTGGCGCGCGACGGGCGGGATCGGCCTGCCGGAGGCATCGCGCGCGACGGGTGCGCCGGGCAAGGCGCAGCCCGCGACCGAGGCGCAGGCCGCGAGGAGGAACGGGGCGATGCACGGACGGAGGACGACGGTCGTCATGGCCGCGAAGGCTAGACGAACGCGCCCGCCGCGATCAGGCGCTGAAGCTCGACCCGCAGCCGCAGGTGGTGGTGGCGTTCGGGTTGCTGAACACGAAGCCGCGGCCCATGATCTCGTCCTTGAAGTCGATCGTGGTGCCGTTGAGGTACAGGTAGC
>CAYSFS010000048.1:0-8579 GCA_964430235.1 uncultured Chitinophaga sp.
GGGCATCATGGCCATCCAGAAGATCATCGACAGCGACCAGATCCCGCGCGACCCGACCGGCAAGCGCCTGCCGCTGCAGATCGCGCTCGAGCCGAACTACCGGCCGCGCGTGCAGCCGGCGCCCGTCACGATCGGCGCATCCTGACCGCGCGACATCCGTTCGCGCAGCCGGCGCATGAGCGCCGACCAGCGCTGCCGCAGCGCCTCCTCGGACACCCCCATCGCGTCGGAGACCTCGCGCCACCGGTGGCCGCGCAGGCGGTGCTGGATGAGCTCGGCGTCCTGCGGGCGGACGCGCTCGATCTCGCGCATGAGCCGGGCGAGCTCCGCGCGGTCGGCATCGTCCACTCGGTCCTCCTGCACGGCGGGGCGCTGCGAGGCGAAGCCCGCCACGGCCTCGGCCAGCCGCGCCGCGCGGAGCCGGTGCCGCTGCACGGCCCGCTGCACGACGCGCGCCACGAAGCTCCACGCCTCGGGCGCCGACCGCATGCGGAAAGACCCGCGCGCCGCCGCGCCGTCGACGCGCCGCAGCGTGGTCGAGAAGATGTCGTCGGCATCCACCCCCGGGGCGCGGCCCGCGGTGCGCTCGATGCGCCGGCGGACCGCCTTCTCGTTGGCGAGGATGAAGTCCGCGATGAGCTCGCGGTCCGAGCTGCGGCGGGGCTCGCCCGTCGCCGTTCCGTCCGTGGTGGCGTGGTCGTCCATGCCCCCGAGCGTCCGATCCGCGGGCGCCGGGTTCAAGCCTTCGGCGGGGATTCCGGCCGCGCGGCGGCCTTATCGGCCCGCAACCGCAGCGCGGTCATCACCACCAGGACCTGGACCGCGGCCGTGCCGAGCGTGGTCACGATGACCTGCGGGCGCGTCCATTCGGCGACCGTGAGGTAGAGGCACACGTTCGCCACCGCGAACAGGCTCCACGTGAGCACCGACACGCCGTCCGACTTCCCCCGGCGCAGGAGGGCGACCAGCTGGAGGACGCTGGCCGCGGGGAACACCACGGCGGGCACCCAGCCCACGGCGTCGAGGAACGGCTGGTGCCAGGCGGGGTCGTTCACGCGAGGGCCGCCGTGAAGCGCGCGATGCGGGCGAGGCCCTCGCGCAGCTGCGACTCGTCGCTGGCGAAGGTGATGCGCACGTGGTCGGGGGCGCAGTCGCCGAAGTCCCCGCCCGGGACGACCGCGACGTGCGCCTCGGCGAGCAGCGCCTCGGCGTACGAGTGCCCGTCGGCGATGGCCCGGCCCGCGGGGGTGCGGAGGCCCTTGCACGCGGCGACGGAGGGGAACGCGTAGAACGCGCCGGTGGGCGCGACCGTCCGCAGGCGCGGGATGCCCGCGAGCAGCTCGGCGACCAGGCGGGCGCGCCCGGCGAACGCGCGGCGCATCGCCTCCACCTGCGGCGCGCTGCGCTCCGAAAGCGCCTCGACGATCGCGGGCATGAAGAACGCCGGGATGTTGTTCGTCATCTGCGCCTGCAGCTTCACGAGCTCCTGCAGGAAGCGTCCGCCGTCGGCGGGCGCGCAGACGTAGCCGATGCGCCAGCCGGTCATCGCGAACGCCTTGCTCATGCCGTTGAGTGTGACGGTGCGGTCGGCGAGCGCCGGCAGGCTGCCCGGCGAGAACGGGCGCAGGCCCGGGGAGAGCTCGGGGTACGTGAGCTTCTCGTAGATCTCGTCGCTCACGACCGTCACGCGCGGGTGCCGCGCGATCACCTCGCACAGCGCGCGCATCTCGTCCTCGGGATACGCGACGCCGCAGGGGTTCGACGGGCTGTTGAGGATCACGGCCACCGTGCGCGGGCCGATCGCGGCGTCGAGCTGGGCGGGCGTGACCTTGAAGCCGTTCTCCATGGCCCCGGGGACCTCGACGCAGCGTCCGCCCGCGAGCTCGATGAGCGGGCGGTAGCTGACCCAGGCGGGCGTCGGGAGGACCACCTCGTCGCCCGGGTCCACGAGCGCCTGCAGCGTGAGGTAGAGCGCGTGCTTGGCGCCGGCCGTGATCGCCACGTGCGCCGCCGCGCAGTCGATGCCGTTCTCCCGCCGGAGCTTGGCGGCGATGGCCTCGCGCGCCTCGGGCGTGCCCGGCGTGGCGACGTACTTGGTCATGCCCGCAGCCAGGGCGCGGGCGGCGGCGTCCTTGATGTTCGCGGGCGTGTCGAAGTCGGGCTCGCCCGTGCCGAACGACACGACGTCGACGCCGTCCTTGCGCATGGCGGCCGCGCGGGCGGCCACCGCGAGCGTGGCGCTCTCCTTCATCCGTGCGACGCGGTCGGAGACCTTCATCGGGGACGCAGTCTATCGGTACACTCTCACGATGCACTACGACTCGCACCAGCCGGTGCTCAACGACCTCGAGGCGCGGATCACGACCATCCGCGACTCCCTTTAACTACCCCACCAAGGTCCTCGAGCGGAACCGGCTGAACGCGCGGATGGAGTCCGCGGACTTCTGGAACGACCAGCGCGCCGCCCAGCGCGTGATCGACGAGCTGAAGGTGGTCCGTGCGCAGATCGAGCCGCTCGAGGAGGCCATGAAGGCCCTCGAGGACGCGAAGGTCGGCTACGAGATGGCCAAGGAGGCGAACGACCATGACCTGCTGGTCGAGGTGGATGGCTCGATCCACGCCATCGAGGCGATGATGGAGAAGGTCGAGGCGCAGAGCCTGCTCTCGGGCAAGCACGACCACCGGAACTGCTTCGTGACGATCCAGGCCGGGGTCGGCGGCACCGAGGCCAACGACTGGGCCGAGATGCTCGAGCGCATGTACCTGCGCTGGTGGAGCTCCATGGGCTTCAAGGCCGAGGAGATGAATCGCCTGCCAGGCACCGAGGTCGGGATCTCCGAGGCGATGTACCGCCTCAGCGGCCCCTTCACCTACGGCTACATGAACTGCGAGCGCGGCACGCACCGCCTCGCGCGCGTCAGCCCCTTCAACGCCGAGGGCAAGCGGCAGACGAGCTTCGCCACCGTCGAGGTCACGCCCGAGTTCGAGACCACCGCGCTCACGATCCCCGAGAAGGACATCGAGGTGGTGGCGTTCGTGCGCGCGAGCGGTCCCGGCGGCCAAAACGTCAACAAGGTCGCGAGCGCGATCCGCATCACCCACCTTCCCACCGGGATCCAGGTGGTGGCGAGCACCTACCGCGACCAGCTGCAGAACAAGAGCCAGGCCTTCGCCGTGCTGCAGTCGAAGCTCGAGGCGCTCGAGGAGGAGCGCCGCCAGGCCGAGCTCGACGCGGCGACCGGCGGCAAGGTCGACCGGGGCTGGGGAACGCAGATCCGCTCGTACGTCTTCTACGACAACCGCGTGAAGGACCACCGCACGGGCTTCGAGATGATGGTGCCGCAGCGCGTGCTCGACGGCGACCTCGGCGGGTTCGTCGACGCCGAGCTCAAGCGCCGCCGCGCGGCGCGCGAGGTCGCGCCCGCATGACCGACGCGGCGGGCGATGCCGCGCCGCAGGGGCCCGCGGGCGCCGCGGCATGGGTCGCGATCGGCGCGGCGTCGGGCGTCCTGCTCGGCGTTCCCGCGACCGTCGCGATGCTGCCCGACGCACCGCTCGACCACGCACGGGACCTGCACGCGCTGGTCGCGATGCCCGGGCACGGGACGCTGCTGGTGCTGTGGGCGTCGGCCGTCGCGGGATTCGCGCTCGGCGCGCTCGCCGTGCGCCGCCGGGCCACGGGCTCATGGTCGGCCGGCTTCCTCGGAGGCGCCACGCTGTCCGTCACGCTGCTGGCGTGGGCGCACCTCGAGGCACGCGAAAGGGCCTCGCTCGACGCGGCCATCGGCGGCCAGGAACGCATGCTCGCCGAGTCGCTGCGCCGGCAGCTCGACGTGCGCTTCGCGGCGGTGGGGCAGCTCGCGCGGTCGTCGGCACGCCCGGACTCCGACGAATGGGCCGCGGCGGCGCAGTCGATCTCGGTGGACTTCCCCGCCACGCGCTGGGTCGCGGCGCTCTCGACGGCGGACGGGCGCGTGTCGGCCGCGCGGACCGTCCCGGACGACGCCGCGTCGACTTCGGCCGAGACCGCGACGGCGCTCGCCTCGATGGCCGGGGGGCTCGGGCGTTCCGGCCGCGCGACCGCGCTCACCGCCGACGGCCGCACGTTCCTCGTCGGCGCGAGCGGGCCGGGCGGCGCGGCGGCCGCGGCGATCGACGTCGAGGCGCTCGTGTCGGCGGCCGCCGAGGCGCTCGAGCCCGGTCTCGCGGCATCGGCCGAGGTCCGGGCCGCTGCGCCCGGCGCGCACCCGGGCGCGGCGACGGCCGGGCCGGCGCCCTCGTTCGGCCTCGAGCAGCACGCGTGGCGCGTCCGGGTCGTTCCGGGCGAGGAGTGGGTCGAGTCGCACCGGCATGCGGCCAACATGGCGTTCCTCGTGGCGGGGTGCGCAGCCGCGGTGCTCGCGACGGCGACCGCGCAGGCGTCGCTGGTGTCGTTGCGACGCCGCCGCCACCTCGCGCACGCACGGCGCGACGCGTCGGCGGCGCGTGCGCGCGCGGCGATCACCCAGCACGCGCGCGACGCCCTCAGCGAGGAGGCGGGCCACGTGATCCGTGCGCGCATCCGCGAGACCGCGCGCGCGCTCGACGCCGCGACCGACCCGCGCGCCGACGGGCCCACCCGCACGGGCGCGCTCCGCCGCATCGGCGAGAGCCTGTCGCAGGCCGAGGGCGAGGTCGCCGCGCTCCTCGACGCGTCGCCCCAGACGCGGCTGGCGCGCGCCGAGCACGACGCGGCGCTGGAGCTGCACTTCGCGACGGCCGTGCTCGAATTCGCGGGCGGCACGCAGGTGCGGCTCGACGCGCCGATCGCGCACGGCGCGCTCGCGCAGGTCCAGCGCGAGCTGCGGTCGCGGCACTTCGCCGTGATCACCTCCGACAACCCAATGAGCGCGCCCGGCTCTCCGCAGGCGAACCTGCTCAGGCGCAGCGTGCTCGGGCTTGAGCTTCGCAACGCGCGCCTCGCGCACGTGCCCGTCACCGGGCGCAGCCCCGACGGCACGTGGAGCGAGCAGGGATTCGCCGTCGCGACGAGCGTGGGCGAGGCCGACGCGCTCGCCGAGCTCCACGGCCAGCGCGCGTACTTCTGGTTCGACGGGGACGCGTTCGCGATCCACGAGACGGTCGGCGAGCGGCGCACCATCGCGCTCCCGAGGCCACAGGACATGCGCTGAAGGCCGAGCGGCGCGTGCCCGTACACTGAGGGTCGTGGTCCACGACCCCTCCATCCTGCACCAAGTCGCCTCGGGCGACCCGCGGGCGATGGGAGAGTGCATGGAGCGCTTCGGAGGCCTGGTCTGGTCGCTCGCGCGACGCGTCACCACCAGCGCGTCCGAGGCCGACGACGCGGTCCAGGAGATCTTCATCGACCTCTGGAAGAGCGCCGGCCGCTTCGACCCCTCGATCGCGAGCGAGACCACCTTCGTCGCCATGATCGCGCGGCGCCGGCTCATCGACCGCGGGCGGCGCAGGAAGCGGCGCCCGGATGCCGCGAGCCTTCCGGACGCCGCGCAGCCCGAGGCCGCGCCCGAGGCGGACCGCACCGAGCGCTCCGAGGAGGCCGCGCGCGCGACCGCCGCGTTCGAGCTCCTCCGGCCCGAGCAGCAGCGCGTCCTGCAGCTGGCGATCTACCACGGCTGCTCCCACGAGGACATCTCGCGGACCACGGGGCTGCCGCTCGGCACCGTGAAGACCCATGCGCGCCGCGGCCTCATCCGGCTGCGGGAGATCCTGCGCGACGAAGGTGCGCTGGAAGAACGCCCGGCGGGCTGAGCGCCTACAGTCGGATAACGGGACGCATCCGTCCGGTGGCCCTGCCGGGCCGCGGCGATCCGTGTACACCCCCCACTTCCAATGCTCACCGCCCTCCTCAGCGCGCTGGCCGTCGCCTCGATCGCACCGCCCACCGTCCCGGACGCGACCATGCTCCGCTTCCCCGACATCGGGCGATCGGAGATCGTGTTCGTCTTCCAGGGAAACCTCTGGGTGGTCCCGAAGGAGGGCGGCACGGCCCGTCCGCTCACCAGCGCCGCCGGCGCCGAGGTCATGCCGCGCTTCTCCCCGGACGGCTCGCGCATCGCGTTCGTGGGCAGCTACGAGGGAGGGCGCGACATCTACGTGATGCCCGCGGGCGGCGGCAACCCGCAGCGCGTCACTCACCACCCCGCGGCCGAGGTCGTCTATGAGTGGGCGCCGGACGGGAGGCTCGTCTTCACCGCGAGCGGCATGGAGGGCATCGCCCGCGCGGCGCGCCTGTACCGCGTGCCGGAAGCGGGCGGTCTTCCCGAGGCGCTGCCCGTGCCCTACGGCACGAACGGCACGATCAGCCCGGACGGCGAGTGGCTGGCGTACACGCCGCACTCGATCGACAACCGCACGTGGAAGCGCTATCGCGGCGGCATGCAGACCGACGTCTGGGTCTACAACCTGAAGTCGGGCGAGTCGAGGCGGGTGACCGACCACGAGGGAATCGACACGCTCCCGATGTGGCAGGGCACGACGCTCTACTACCTGAGCGACGCCACCACCGACCCGAAGGCCCCGCACAAGCTCAACATCTGGAGCTGGGACTCCAAGTCCGGCGCGCGCAAGCAGGTCACGGCCTTCACCGACGAGGACGTGAAGTGGCCCGCGATCGGCGACGGCGAGATCGTCTTCCAGAAGGGCACCAAGCTCATGGTGCTCGACCTCGGCTCGGGCCGCTCCCGCGCGGTCGAGGTGCGCATCCCGGGCGATCGCCCGGCCGTGCGCGTCCGCACCGAGGACGTGAGCGACGAGCTGCAGGGCTCGAGCATCAGCCCGGGCGCCAAGCGCGTGGCGGTGGCCGCGCGCGGCGACATCTGGACCGCGCCCGCCGAGAACGGCGTGCCGCGCAACCTGACGCGCACCGACGGCGTCGCCGAGCGGCGCCCGGCCTGGAGCCCGGACGGCAAGTGGATCGCGTACTTCAGCGACGCGACGGGCGAGTACGAGCTGTGGGCCATGCCCGCCGACGGCAAGGGCGAGCCGCGCCAGCTCACGAAGGATAACGGGCCGTTCAAGACGGACATCCAGTGGTTCCCCGACTCGAAGAAGCTGATCTACCAGGACAAGACCGGTTCGGCGTACCTCGTCGACTTCGAGTCGGGTGAGCGCACGCTGGTCGACAAGGAGCCGTGGGACGGCGGGTTCGACATCTCGATCAGCCATGACGGCTCGTACCTGGCCTACTCGAAGTCGATGCCCGAGCGCCGCAACGGCAGCATCTGGATCTACGACGTCGCGAAGAAGGAGGCGCGCGAGGTGACGAGCGGCATGTTCGCCGACTCGAGCCCCACCTTCGACCGCGCGGGCGAGTGGCTCTACTTCACGAGCCAGCGCGGCTTCGGCAACGCCGAGTACAGCGAACTCGACACGTCGTGGGCGTACCAGGACACGACCCGCGGCTACGCCGTGCCGCTGCGCAAGGACGTGAAGAACCCGTGGGCCGTCGAGATCGACGAGGAGAAGGCCAAGGACGAGAAGAAGAAGGACGACGCGAAGAAGGACGAGCCCAAGAAGGACGAGGCCAAGAAGGAAGAGCCCAAGGACGAGAAGAAGCCGGAGGAGGCCAAGCCCGCGGACGCGAAGCCGGCCGAGGGCGAGAAGAAGGCCGACGAGGCCGCGAAGCCCGCCGACGCCAAGCCCGCTGAAGGCGAGAAGAAGCCAGAGGAGAAGAAGGACGAGCCCAAGAAGGACGAGAAGAAGCCCTTCGTGATCGAGTACGACGGCTTCGAGGAGCGCGCCATCGAGCTGCCGCTCGGCACCCAGCCGATCGGCGGCATGGCCGTCAACGCGGGCAACCAGCTCGTCTTCAACCAGGGCGGGCAGATCAAGCTGTTCGACATCAAGGACAGGAAGCGCGAGGTCAAGAAGGTCACCGACGGGATGGGCTTCCAGCTCACCGCCGACGGCAAGAGGATGCTCGCGGGCCTGCAGATCCTGGACGCGGCGCCGAACGCGTCCGGCAAGCAGGTCGTGACGCAGCCGATGCTCGCCGAGATCGACCCGAGGAACGAGTGGAAGCAGGTGGTGCGCGACGCGTGGCGCATCTTCCGCGACTACTTCTACGACCCCACCATGCACGGCGTCGACTGGCGCGCGGTGGGCGACCGCTACCTGGCGATGGTGGACGACGCGAACAGCCGCGAGGACGTGAGCTACATCATCAGCGAGATGATCAGCGAGCTCAACGTCGGCCACGCGTACTACAACGGCAACGACGGTTTCGGGGGCGCGGGCGGCCCGGGCATCGGCATGCTCGGCGTCGACTGGGAGACCGGCATCGGGCCCGACGGGAAGTCGCGCTACCGCGTGAAGCACGTGGTGTCCGGGGCGCCGTGGGACGCCGACGCGCGCAACCCGCTCCGTGACCTCGGGGTGGACGTGAAGGAGGGCGAGTACGTGCTCGCCGTCAACGGCATGCCCTTCGACGCGTCGAAGGACCCGTGGGCCGCCTTCAAGGGCCTCGCGGGACGCACCATCTCGCTCACCGTGGGCCCCAACCCCGCCATCGACGACAAGGTGCGCGAGGTGGTCGTCAAGCCCATGGGCAGCGAGGACAA
>CAYSFS010000048.1:8589-16254 GCA_964430235.1 uncultured Chitinophaga sp.
CTGGATCGAGGCCAATCGCCGCTACGTCGCGGAGAAGTCCGGCGGCAAGGTGGGCTACGTCTACGTGCCGAACACCGGCGTCGACGGGCAGTCCGACCTGGTGCGCCAGTTCCAGGGCGAGCGCTTCAAGAAGGCGCTCGTCATCGACGACCGATGGAACGGCGGCGGGCAGATCCCGACGCGCTTCATCGAGATGCTGAACCGGCCGGTCACCAACTACTGGGCGCGGCGCGACCAGCACGACTGGATCTGGCCACCGGACAGCCACGTCGGCCCGAAGGCCATGCTGATCAACGGGCTCGCGGGCTCGGGAGGCGACATGTTCCCGTGGCTCTTCCGCCACAACAAGCTCGGGCCGCTCGTCGGCACGCGCACGTGGGGCGGACTGGTCGGCATCAGCGGAAACCCCGGCATGATCGACGGCTCGAGCGTGCGCGTCCCGGTGTTCGCGTTCTACGAGACCGACGGAACGTGGGGCATCGAGGGCCACGGCGTCGACCCGGACCACGAGGTGATGGACGACCCCGGCGTGATGAAGGGCGGCCCGCACAACGGCGGCGTCGACCCGCAGCTCGACAAGGCCGTGGAGCTGCTGCTCGCCGAGCTCGAGCGCAACCCGGTGAAGCACCCGTCGCGTCCGGCGTACCCGAACCGCGAGGGCTTCGGCATCGCGCCCGCGGACAAGTGATTCCGTCGCGGGGGTAGACTCCGACCTCCCCGAACGGGGAACGGAGTCACCCCCACGATGCGAACCCTCGGCAACGCCGTCCTCACCTTCGCCTCCGCCAGCCTCGCCGGGACGATCGCGTCCCTCGGGGCGGCGGCATCCTCCGAACCGGGAGCGGCGCCCGCGCCGGCCACCGCGCAGGCGGCGCCGAAGGCGAAGGACCCCGTCTCGGGCGGCGGCTGGCCGCAGGAAGTGACCTCGGGAGGCATCACCTACCAGGTGTTCCAGCCCCGGCTCACGGGCATCGACGCAAGCCGCGCGTACTTCGTGACGGACGTCGCGTTGACCGGGTCCGACGGGAAGGCACGGGTCGGCGAGGCCCGCCTCGCGGCCGAGGTGATGGCAGCGGACATCCCGGGCGAGGTCGAGATCAACCACTTCACCGTGAAGCAGTTCACGCTCGACGGGCAGGCGATGGACGCCGGCTCGCCCGAGTCGAAGGCGCTGTCCGACGCGCTGTACTTCGCCGCCATGACGAGCGACCGCGCGGCGCTGGCGCGGTCGGTCAGGCTGGTGAACCCGCGCGCGAGCTCGACGCCCGGGCTGCGCAACGACGCGCCCGCGATCGTGGTCACGCAGCGGCCCACGGTGCTGGTGCAGCTCGACGGCGAGCCGCGCATGGTGGCGCTCGGGAACATGGGCTGGATGCGCGCGGCCAACACGCCGTCGCTGCTCCTCAAGTCGCCGGACGGCACGTGGACGACGCGCGTCAGCGGCGCATGGAAGTCCTCGAAGTCGCTCGCGTCCGGGTACGCCGACTGCCCTGCCCCGCCCACGGACGTGACGGCGGCCATGGGCGCCGCGCCCGCGATGCCGGCCGGCATGAAGGACGTGAAGCCGGCGGTCGGCGCGCCGAAGCCCGCGCCCGCCACGGTGATGGTCGCGACGAAGCCCACCGTGCTGGTGGCGATCGACGGGGCGCCGAAGCTCGCCGACGCCGCGCCCGGCGTGCAGGCGGTGTCGAACACGCCCGCGACGCTGCTCACGACCGACGGAAGCGGTTTCTGGCTGCTCGCCGCGGGCCGGTGGTTCACCACCGCGGACCTCGGCACGGGCTCGTGGAGCTACGTCGAGCCCGCGAACGTGCCGCAGTCGTTCGCGTCGCTTCCCTCGACGCGTCGGTGGGACCACGTGCGCGCGTCGGTGCCCGGCACGGCCGAGGCCAACGAGGCGACGCTCGCGGCGCGCGAGCTGCGCACGGTGACGCTGGCGCGCGCCGGCGCGACGCCCGCGATGACGGTGGACGGCGCCGCCGAGTGGACGGTCATCCCCGGCACGCAGGTGTCGTGGCTCGTGAACGCGTCGCAGCCGGCCGTCCGCTCGGGCGGCATCGTGTACGCGTGCGAGTCGGGCGCGTGGTTCGAGGCGCCCAACGAGAAGGGTCCGTGGAAGCTCTGCGACCGCGTGCCCGACGAGGTGTATTCGATCCCCGCGTCCTGCCCGATCTACCCGTGCACGTACGTGTGGGTGGTGGGCTCGACCGCCGACAGCGTGTCGTATGCCTTCAGCCCGGGGTACCTGGGCACCTACGTGGTCGACGGCACCCCGGTGCACGGCACGGGGCATGCGTATCCGCAGACCTCGTCCGACTCGTACGACGCGTATCCGCAGACGTACCTCGGCGACCCGGCGTACGACTCGCAGACCGGCACGTTCTGCCCGCCGGTGAACGCCGTGGGCGGCACGTGGTACGGCGCGCCCGACATGTGGCCGGGGTACTCCGGCGACTGCGGCTGGACCGGGTACGGCTGGTGCTGCGGCTGGAACAACGCGTGGGGCTGGGGCTACGGCGCCTGGGGCGCGTGGGACCACTGGGGCGGATGGATGAACCACTGGCACCCGTACTACGACCGGTGGAACGGGCAGCACGCGGCCTGGGAGCAGCAGACCCGCCGTGACGCGGCGCAGCGCACCGCGCAACGCACGCAGCCCCTGGGGTCGCGCACCTGGCCGGCCTCGCGCGGCGACATGGCCGCGGCGAAGCCCGGCTCGTTCCGCCCGGCCGCGAAGCCCGCGATGGCACGCGACGCGTCGGCGGCCGCGGCGCGCGAGACGAACGAGGCGGTCCAGCGCCAGTTCCAAGGCGTGGCGCAGGACGCCCCCGCGGCGTTCCGCGGGCCCGGCAACGAGTACGGCGGCTACGACCCGGTGGCGTACCGGCCGTGGACCGGCGAAGGCTCGCTCTACGGCGGCAACTGGGGCTACGAGCCGCTGGCGCGGCCGAACGGGTTCCACCCGCCGCAGCAGTTCGCGGCGCCGGGGTCGTACTGGATGTCACCGCGCACCGGCGCCAACGCGGGCCCGTACTCCACGCCCGCGGGCGCGGGCGACCACGGCGGCTGGGGCACCTACGACCGCTGGGCGGGCGAAGGCGTGCGCGGCACCGAGTGGGGCGGGCGCGGCGACGGGCGCGGTTCGCGAGAGGGCGGCGGGCGGCGCTGACCGAAAGCGCGCCGGGGTCATCTCCTTCGGCAATGACCCCCGGCGCAATTTCGTACGTCCTAAAAGCGCGAGCACCTGGGCGGCCGCGAAGGCCGCCCAGGTGTCATCGCTTTCGACGCACCCGTGGGGTGAGAGTATGACTCAGGCGCGACGGCGACGGCCAGCCGCGAGGCCAGCGACGCCGAGGAGCGCGACCGCGCCCGGGGCCGGAACCGCGGTCACGCCGATCAGCGTGATCGAACCGGTCCAGGTGCCCGAGGTGCCCGAGGCGCCGTAGCCGTTGCCGACCCAGATGTTCGGCTGGCCGAGGCCACCGAACACGATCGGGTTCACCGACTTGGTGTCGATGACGGTCGTGCCGGGAGCGCTCGAGCCGCCGTTCGCCCACGAGAGGCGCTGGGTGGCACCGAGATTGCTGTACCCGCCGACCTGGAGCAGGCCGCCGCCGCTCAGCGGGAGCACGTCGACGTAGACGCACAGGTCATCGGCATAGGTGAAGCTCGTCGACGCGTTGAGCGTCGCGTTGACCGACACGCCGGTCAGGGTGCCGGTGAAGCCGCCCGCGAGCAGGGTGACGTCGGAGAAGTTGAACCCCGTCCACGTCTGGTTGGTGAACGTGAAGGTGAAGTCCGCCGAGGCGGCGGAGGCGATGGCCGAAACGGCCACGGTCGAAGCGATGAAAGTCTTCATTTGAGGGAAACTCACGGAAAGGGGAACTCACGCAGAGCCAGTCTGCGTCGGCCGCCCTTTTCCGAGACCCTCCGGGGGGAACTTCCGGACTATGCGCCGAAATCCCGCCGTCGCAAGAAAATCGCATGCAGATCTTCAAGATTCGCCGGAGCCCCAAACCTCGAAGGTCAATAAAAGCGACACCTGAGTGCCATAAGCGCGGTATGTTTCACGCCGTGCCACCCGTTGTCGACCATTCGCGTCTCGACCACCTGCTCCGGGCGCATTCATTCGGTCCCGCCTTCACCGCCGCACTCGAGGCCACCCGCCGCGCGCCCCGCGACGCCCGCGCGTGGTTCGCGCTGGCCCGCGCGGCGGTCGGCCTCGGGCGCATGCAGCACGCCGACGAGGCGATCGACCGCGCCCTCCGCATGGGCAGCTCGGGACCCGACGTCCAGCTCCTGCGCGCCGTGATCGACCATCGCCTGGCGCGCAGCGACGCGGCGGTGGACCGGCTGCGCGACGTGATCCGCAAGGACTCGCCGGTGCGGCTCGACGCGACCGTGGCGCTCGCCGAGGTGCTGCACCGCGCGAACCGCCGCGATGAACTCGAGACCCTCGTCACGGCGGGCGGCGCGTGGCTCGACGACCCCCGCGCGCAGGTGTTCGTCGCGCGTGTCTCGGTGAAGTCCGACCGCGCCGGCACCATCGACCGCCTCGAGGCCTTCGCGCGCGGCAACCATCCCGCATTCGTCCGCCGCGTCGCGGGCTTCGACGCCGTGCGGCTCCTCGACGCCGACGGCGCGTACCGGCGCGCGTTCGACCTCGCCGCGCACCTGCACGCCACCACGGGCGCGCCCCACGACATCGAGGGCCGGATCGCCGACGCCGAGGCGCAGGAACGCCTGGTTTCGCGGCTCCCGCGCCCGCCCGCGCCTCGCGCGCCCGCAGTCGAGGGCGTCGCGCTCGTCGTCGGCATGCCGCGCAGCGGCACCACGCTCCTGGAACAGATGCTCGACCGCCACCCGGACATCGCGGGCATCGGCGAGTACGACGGCGTCAACACGCTCGGCACCGCGCTCATCGCGCAGGGCGCGTGGCCGGGCGGGCTCGGCATGCTCGACCCCGCGGTCCTGCGCGAGCTGCAGCAGGCCTACCTGTCCGGCGCCCACGCCTCGCGGCGCGCCGGCGCGCGCTGGATCTTCGACAAGTCGCTCCACACGTGGCACTGGCTGCCGGCCATCGCCGCGGTGCTGCCGGGCGCGGCCTGCATCCGCATGGAACGCGACCCGCGAGACACGGCCATCAGCCTCTTCCTCTCGAACTTCCACCCCCAGTCCTACGGGTGGACCGCCACCCTCGACGGCATCCGTCGAGTGATGGAGGCCGAGCGCCGGCTCGCGCCCCTCGCGATGCAGGCCCTCGGGATCCCCCACGTGGACATCACCTACGAACGCCTGGTCGACGACCCCTCGGGACATGCCGAGCGCTGCCTGAGGCTCATGGGCCTCGAGATGGCGCCGGGCGTCCTGGCCCCCGAGCAGAACGCCCGGACGGTGCTCACCTTGAGCCACGAGCAGGTCCGGAATCCCATCAATCGCCGGTCCATCGGCCGGTGGCGCAACTACGAGTGGGCGTTCGACGGTTCGTGGGACACGCTGGCGGCATCCCATGCCGCCCGAATGTCCCCGTAGCGGGGGCTCGGGTCCGACCGCATGATCGCATTCGATGCGTCGGGCGCATCTCGTTCAACGACCCGACGCGCGCAGCGACGGGATGTCGCGGGACCCTGGCATGGGGCGCGTGCGGCGGCCGACCGCGCCCCGCGCTCACTTGGCGGGCGCCGGCTCGACGCGACGCGCGAGCCGGCGGGTGCCCTGCGCGACCTCGATGACCCACACGTCCTTCGCGGGAACGGGCCCCGCGCGGAAGTCGACGGTTCCGCTGGCGCCGCGGTGGTTGCGCGTGGTGGCGATCGAGTCACGGATGACCACGAGGTTTCCGGCGCGGTTCACGCTCGCCGCCTTCGCCACGGCGTCCATCACGATGTTCGCGGCGTCGTAACCGAGCGCGGCGAACGCGTTCGGCGGCGGCGCGCCGTAGGCGCGCTCGTACGCGGCGGCGAATGCGAGGGCCTCGGGCGTCCCCCCCGGGCCGAACCACGCGTGCGTGGTGAACCAGATGCGGTCGGACGGCCGGCCCGCGATGCGCATGACGGCCTCGCAGTCGAAGCTGTCGGCGCCGACCACCGGCGTCGCGGGCATCACGGATCGCACCGCGGCGATCGACGGGCCCACGTCGCCCGGCTCGCAGGCGACGTACACGAGGTCCACGCGGCCGATCGACTCGGCGAGGAACGCGCCGAGCTGCACGGCGGGCGTGGCGGCGAGGTCGAATTCCTGCACCACGTTCCCGCCGAGCTCGCGGAACCGCTGGCGGTAGTAGCCCGACACGGTGCGCGCGAACGCGCTTCGCGAGTCGAACACGATCGCCGTGCGCGTGCCGAGCGTGCCGTGCGCGAACTCGGCCGCCGCGCGCGCCTGCGCGTCGTCGGAGTAGCAGGCGAGGAAGGTGCCCGTGCCGCAGTCGTAGGGCAGGCTCGGCGCGGTGGCGCCGAGCACCAGGAACGGGACGCCCGCCTTCGAGAACGGGGGGACGCCGCCGAGGGCGAGGTCGGTGTCGCTGATGCCGAAGCCCACGCACGCGGCCGGCGTGCCGTCTGCGGCGGGGGCCAGCGCCGCGGCCGCGGCGCGCGCGGCGCCCTCGCGCGTGCTCATCGTGTCGTGGATGCGCAAGGCGGGCGGGGCCGCCACGCGACGGTCGCGCGCGTGCGCGCGCTCGCGCTCGCCGACGGCCAGCCGCACGCCGCGCTCGGCGGGTTCGTCGAGCGCGGCGATCGGCCCGGTGTCGGCGTTGAGGAGCGCCATGGCGAAGGACGGCGTCGCGGCGCGCGTGGACGCGCTCGCGGCGACCGCACCTCCCGGGCCCGCGTTCTGCGCGGACGAGCACGCCGCGACGACGCAGCACGAGGCGAGGAACGCAAGCCGCGGCACGATGCAGGTTCCGGAGCGCATCGCTTCATGCTAAACATCGTGCCTGCGCGCCGTCCTGCGCACCACGCCCATGAGCTCCGAACGCCCGCTCGCCCCGGCCACGCGCACCGCACCCGTCGAGGGCGAGGTGATGGAGTCCGGCGCGCGCCGCGTGAAGGACGCTCCGCGGGCGCCCGCTCCGAGCGCCGCGGAGCCCGCGTTGCGCGCGATGCACGGCCTGCTGCTCGGGGTGGTCACGCTCGCGGTGGTGGTGCCGGCGGTGATCCTGGTGGTGGCCGTGATCGTGCCGGCGGTGATCCTGTGGCTGGTGGCCGCCGCGGTGCTCCGGGCGGCGTTCCGGGTGCTCGCCGCCCTCACGAGCGCGCGTCCCGAGGCGGTGATGCCCGGGGCCGTGCTGCGCGCGCGGGCGGTGCGGGGCTTCTCGGGCTTCTCGCAGGGCTGGGGCGGCAGGCGCGAGGGCTGAGTTCCGATCCGATGGCGATGATCCAATCAGGGACGCCGTCGCGAGGTGACGTGGACCGCGGGGACACATCGTGCCGGGGCTCGAGGGACCGCACCACCATCCGGGACCGATTGCGGGTTATCAAGCGCATGATGCGCTTGCGTGCCGACGGAGGCCGCAGTACAATCCTGCGTTCCGAGATCGGGCGCGCGCGATGTTCGAAGCAGCGGATCGCGCGCCCGACCGGACGTTTGCGGGTGTAACTCAGTGGTAGAGTGCCACCTTGCCAAGGTGGATGTCGAGGGTTCAAGTCCCTTCACCCGCTCTCAAGC
>CAYSFS010000049.1:0-15547 GCA_964430235.1 uncultured Chitinophaga sp.
GAGCCCGGGCCCACCGTGGTCATGCTCTGCGGCCTGCAGGGCAGCGGAAAGACGACGACGTGCGGCAAGCTCGCCGCGTGGTTCAAGAAGCGCGGCCAGAGCGTCATGGTCGCCGCGGCCGACCTGCAACGTCCCGCGGCGGTCGAGCAGCTCCAGACGGTCATCGAGGGCGTCGCGCGCGAGGCGACGGGCCCGGGACGCGTGGCGTTCCACGGCGAGCCCGACAAGTGCGCCGAGTACGGCAAGGCCGTGGGCGTGGCGGTGGGCGTGTGCCAGCGCGCGCTCGCCCAGGCGCGCGCCGGGAAGTTCGACGTCCTCGTCCTCGACACCGCGGGCCGCCTGCACGTGAACGACGAGCTCATGCGCGAGCTCGAGTCGATCGACCGGGCCCTCGAGCCGCACTCCATCCTGCTGGTGGTCGACGCCATGACGGGCCAGGACGCGGTGCAGAGCGCGCGCGCGTTCCACGCGCGGATGAACGTCGACGGCATCGTCCTCAGCAAGTTCGACAGCGATTCGCGCGGCGGCGCCGCGCTGAGCGTGAAGACGGTCACGGGCGCGCCCATCAAGTTCGTCGGCACCGGCGAGCGGTTCGACGCGCTCGAGGAGTTCCACCCCGAGCGCGTCGCCGGGCGCATCCTCGGCATGGGCGACGTCGTGAGCCTGGTCGAACGCGCCAAGAGCGAGGTCAGCGAGGCCGAGGCCGAGGAAGCCGCCGAGAAGATGGCCAAGGGCCAGTTCACGCTGCAGGACTTCCTCAAGCAGATGCGCGCCATCCGGCGCATGGGCCCGATGAAGCAGATCCTCGGGATGCTGCCCGGCATGGGCGGCATGCTCAAGGACGCGGACATCGACGAGGGGCAGATCGACCGCATGGAGGCGATCATCCTCTCGATGACCCCGAAGGAGCGCGACCGCGTCGGCATCATCGACCGCAGCCGCCAGAAGCGCATCGCGGCGGGGAGCGGCGCGAAGCTCGACGACGTCTCGCGGCTCGTGAAGCAGTTCGAGCTGATGCAGCGCATGATGCAGCAGATGTCCGGGATGGGCGCCCTGGGCAAGATGAAGGCGATGAAGGAGCTTTCGCGCGCCATGCCCGCGGGCGGGATGGGCGGCATGCCCGGCATGGGCGGCATGCCCGGCTTCCCCATGCGCGGTTCCACCATGACCGAGAGCCCCAAGGCCCGGTTCAAGCAGCGCAAGAAGCGCTGACATTATGATTCGCTCATGCGAATGGCCGCGTGCATCGTGGGCGCTTCGGTGACGCTCCTGTCCGGGGCCGTGGCGCAGGACCAGGCTCCCTCGGCACCCGTGGCCGTCCCGGCGGCGACTGCCGCGCCCGCCGCTCCGGCGGCGACCGCGCGGCTCTCGGGACGCGTTCCGGTGCTCAGCCGAAAGACGCCCGCCGCGATCAAGGACTACGGGCCGCCGCCGGCCCTCAAGGTGGAGCCGCCCGAGGCCCCCGCGAGCGCGGTCTGGGTCGGCTCGGGCGCGCCCGCGCTTGACCCGGCGAAGGCGGAGCCCTTCAGGATCGAGCAGCGCGGGTTCCAGTTCCGCCCGGCGCTGGCGGTGGTGCAGGTCGGCACGCCCATCGTGTTCCCGAACCAGGACTCGCTCTACCACAGCGTGTTCAGCTATTCGCCGGCCAAGCGGTTCGACCTCGGACGGTTTCGCAAGGGCGAGGAGCCCGATCCCGTGGTCATGGACACTCCGGGCACCGTGCAGCTCTTCTGCGAGGTGCACGAGCACATGCGCGCGAACCTGCTGGTGGTCGACACGCCCTGGCACGCGGTGACCGATGCCGACGGCCGCTTCGCGATCGACGGCATCGCGCCGGGCACGCACGTGGTGCGCGTGTGGCTTTCGTCGAAGCAGACGGTCGAGCGCACCGTCGAGCTGGGGGCGGGGCAGTCGCTCGAGGTCGACTGGTCCGACCTCTCCGCCGCGGCCGGCAAGGACCCCGCCAAGGACGCCTCGAAGTGAGCTTCGCGGCCCGGATCGCGCTCGCGATCGCCGGGGCCGTGGCGGTCGCGCTGGTCGTGGTCGCGGTGGCGGGCGGGACGCAGGTGCGACGTTCGTACCTCGGGGCGCTTCGCGGCTCGCTCGAGGCGCGCGTCGACGCCATGGCGCAGGCGCGCGCCGCGGCCACCGCGCGCACGCTCGAGGACATGATGCGGCTCGCTCGCTCGCCGCGCCTGGTCGCGGTGGTGGGCGCGGGCGACGCCGAGTCGATCGGGCAGACCGCCATCGACGAGCTTCGGGGCGCGCTCGACCGTCTCGGCGATGGAGCGGGGTTCCTGGTCGCGGGCGCGTTCGATGTCGTGGCCGCCATGCCCGGCGCGCCCCAGGGGCTGCTCGCGCCGATGGCCGCGGTCCCGGCCGATGCCGGCGCCGTGAGCGGCGTGCTCGTCGTCGACGGCGCGCCGTACGACGTGCTCCGCGTGCCGATCGAGGACGTGGTCGAGGAGGCACGCATCGGGACGCTGGTGGTGTGGTCGCCGGTGCGGCTGCCCGAGACGCTGGTGCTCCCGGACGGGACGCGGGTGCAGGGCGCCATCCTCTCGGGCGGGACGCTCTTCGGGGGCGGGCTCGACGCGGGTGCGCGGGCCACCGCGTGCGCGTCGTTCGCGGCGGGCGCGCCCGAGGCGGAGGTCGACGGCTCGGCCGGGGCGCCGCTCCTGGTGCTGCGGCGCCCCATCGCCGGCAGCGCCCCGGCGGCGTCGATGGTCGCGATCGCGGACCTCGGCGCGCTGCGTGCGGCGGTGGGTGCGCTGTTCGGGCGCACGGCCCTCGCCGGCGTCGCGGCGCTGCTCGTCGGGCTCGTGGCCGCGCTGGTGCTCGGTCGCGGTCTCTCGCGGCCGGTGGCGCGGATGGGCGAGGCGGCCGCGCGGATCGAGCGCGGCGACTTCGCGGTGCGGCTTCCGGCAGAGGGGAGGGGCGAGCTCGCGACACTCGAGCGACGGCTCAACGACATGGCCGCGGGGCTGGCCACGCGCGAGCAGTACCGTCGCGTGCTCGACGCGGTGGCGGACCCGGAGGTGGCGGCCGAGCTCATGGCGGGGAAGCTCGACCTCGGCGGTCGCACGCAGGAGGTGGGCATCCTCTTCTGCGACATCCGCGGGTTCACCACGCTCACGGAGCGCATGGACCCGGCCGACGTCATCGCGATGGTGAACGAGCACATGACGCTCCTCACCGAGGTCGCCTACGCGCACGGCGGCACGGTTGACAAGTTCGTCGGCGACCTCATCATGGTCACGTTCGGCGCGCCGAAGACGGGCACCGACGACGCGCAGCGCATGGTCCGCTGCGCGCGGGCGATGGTCTCGGCGCGCGCCCGCGCGAACGCTGGCGCCTCGCGTCCCATCGAGATCGGCGTCGGATGCGCGTTCGGCCCCGTGGTGGCCGGCTGCATGGGAAGCGAGCGCCGGCTCGACTACACGGTGCTCGGGGCGCGCGTGAACCTCGCCGCCCGGCTCTGCTCGAAGGCACCCGCCATGCGCGTGATCGTCGACGGCGAGGCCCGGCGCCGGGCGGGGTGGGGCGCGTACGCTGCGCTCCCGCCGCTCGAGGCGAAGGGCTTCAGCGGTCCCGTCGAGGCATTCGAGCTCGTGATGCAGGAGGATCCCGCATGAGCAGGGACGGAACCATGGGCGGCATCGCTCGAGCCGTGCGGACGCGCGTCGCGGCGCTCGCGTGCGCGGGCGGGCTCGCCGCGGCGCCGGCGGCATCGGCCAGCGATCCCCTCGACGACGTCGCCGACGCCGTGCGCGACTTCACGCTGTTCGAGACCCCGGACGGGCAGGTCAGCCTCGACTTCGACCTGTACCTGACCATGGACAACCTGTTCATGAGCCAGCCGCCCCCGGGCATCATCGTCAACCCGGACACGTACCTGCCGTCGCCGAGGCTCAGCATCCTCGGCCAGCTCGACGTCAGCGACTGGATGACGCTCTTCGCGCTCGGGCGCGTCGACCGCGGGTTCGACCCCACCGACGGCGACGCCGAGGTGCGGCCCGACGAGTACTACCTCCAGCTCGACCCCGCCGGGGGCCACCTTCGCTTCACCGCCGGCAAGTTCGGCACGTCGTACGGGCAGTGGGCGCGCCGCTACTTCGAGTGGGACAACCCCATGACGAACGCGCCGCTCGCCTACGAGTGGGTGACGACGGTGGGCGACGGCAACGACGCGCCCACGGTGGCGCCGAGCCGCGCGGCGTTCCTCAACCGCAAGAACCAGGTGATCCCGCGCAACAAGTGGCTCACCGCGATCTGGGGCCCGAGCTACACCACGGGCTTCCGCTTCGACGGGACGTCGGCGATCTTCGACTACGCGTTCGAGGTGAAGAACAACGCGCTGAGCTCGCGTCCCACCGAGTGGGACCTCTGGAACCACGGCTTCTACGGGAACGCCCTCACGTACACGGGTCGCTTCGGCGTCCGCCCGGTCACCGACTGGAACGTCGGGGTGTCGGGCAGCTCGGGCGCGTACCTGGTGCCGAACGCGCCGGGCATCGCGGCCGGTTCATGGACCGACTACTCGCAGCAGGCCGCCGGCATCGACGTGTCGTGGGCGCACGGGCCGGTCGAGGCCTGGGCCGAGGCCCACTGGACGTCGTTCGAGGTCCCGGGCCCCGTCGGCGCCGTGGGGCTGTGGACGTGGTTCGTCGAGTCGAAATGGAAGTTCATGCCGGGCTGGTGGACGGCGGGGCGCTTCAACCAGCAGCTCTACGACGACATCGCCGACGGCTTCGGCGGCACCACCCCCTGGGACAACGACGTGTGGCGCGTCGACTGGTGCGTCGGGTGGCACGTCGACCGGACCGCGACCGTCAAGTTCCAGTACAGCTACACCGACGAGAGCGGCCCCGTGGGGCAGGGACGCAACCTGTTCGACGTGCAGCTGGTGTTCGCGTTCTGACGCGCGCGATCACCGCTTCGAGCGGACCCACGCGAGCAGGCGGTCGCGGTCCCACGCGTTGACGCACAGCGCCGCGGGCAGCCACCCGCGCCGCGCCGTGGCCACGCCGAACGGGAGCTCGTCGAAGTCGCCGGCGCCGTGCGCGTCGGTGTCGATCGCCACGAGGCACCCGGCCTCGACGCACAGGCGCACGTGCGAGTCGCGCAGGTCAAGGCGCATGGCGTTCGCGTTCACCTCGAGCGCGACCTTGCGCGCGGCCGCCTCCTTCGCGAGCAGCGCGATGTCGGGCGACAGCCCCTCGCGGGCGCCCACGATGCGCCCGGTGGGGTGGCCGATGACGTGCACCAGCGGGTGGCGGACGGCCGCGAGCAGCCGTTCGGTGGCGACGGCCGGCTCGGTGCGAAGGGCGCTGTGCGGGCTGGCGACCACGAAGTCGAGCGAGGCGAGGACGTCGTCCGGGTAGTCGAGCGAACCGTCCGCGAGGATGTCGACCTCGCTCCCGGCGAGCACGGCGATGCGCTTCTCCCAGGCCTTCGCGACCTCGCGGACGGCCGCCGCGTGCGCCGCCAGGCGCGCCGCGTCCAGCCCGTTGGCCTGCGCCTGCGAACGGCTGTGGTCGGTGATGGCGATCGTGTGGAACCCGCGCCGGGCGGCCTCCGCGACCATGGCCTCGATGGACAGGGTTCCGTCGCTCGCGGTCGTGTGGCAGTGGAGCTCGGCACGGACGTCCTCGACGCGCACCAGGTCCGCGGGCGGCCGGACGTCGAGCTCGCCGTGGTCCTCGCGGATCTCCGGCGGCATCCACCCGAGCCCCAGCGCCCTGTAGACGTCCTCCTCGTCCCTCGCGGCCACCGGCACGGCGCCGCGGTCCTGCGGGGCGGCCTCTCCGTCGTCCACGAAGAGCCCGTACTCGTTGAGCCGCATGCCCATCCGCTGCGCGCGCTCGCGAAGGCGGACGTTGTGCTCCTTGCTCCCGGTGAAGTAGAGGAGCGCGGCCCCGAATCGGTCGTCGTCCACCGTGCGCAGGTCGACCTGCAGCCCGCGGTCGGTCCGCACGCTCGTCTTGGTCTCGCCCGATGCGATCACCTGCACCACGCCGGGCGCCGACCGCATGGCCGCGTGCAGCGCCGCGTGGTCGGTGCCGCTCGCGACGAGGTCGATGTCGCCGATGGTCTCCCGCCCGCGCCGCAGGCTCCCGGCGTGCGAGACGCGCACGGCGCCCGGCACCCGCCGCAGCGCCTCGGCGAACGCGAGGGCCACGGGCATCGCCTCTCCCAGGCGGACACGCCCGCGCGAGGCCTCCATGAAGCGCAGCGCCTCCTCGATGGCCTTCAGGGTCTTGGGGCCCATGCCCGGGAGCCCGGCGAGCGTGCCGGCGGCGAGGCGCGCGCGCAGCGCGTCCACCGATTCGACGCCGCCTTCCTGCCAAAGCGTGCGCACCCGCTTCGGGCCCAGGCCCGGCACCTGCAGGAGTCCCGGGACGCCCGCGGGGACGGTGGCCAGCAGCTCGTCGCGCTCGGCGACGCGTCCGGTGCGGGCCCACTCCTCGATCTTGTGGGCGCTCGAGTCGCCGATCCCCGGGATCGACCGCAGGCGCGCCGGGTCGGCGAGCGCCATCGCGGCCACGTCCTCGCCGCACTCCTCGATCGCGCGCGCCACCTTGCGATGGGCATTCACGCGGAACGCGTTCGCCCCGGTGAGGTCCAGCACGTCGGCGATCTCGGCGAATACCTGCGCAAGCTCCGCGTTCCGGCTCATGCGCCCGCCCCCGCGCCGCGCCCGCGCAGCCGTGCCGACACGTCCTCGAGGAACCGCGCGTCGGGGAGCGCATAGGGCCTGAACTTCTCGAGGAGCCCGGACTCCTCGTCGGAGAGCAGTGCGCGGTGGAAGCCGAGGCGGCTCGCGGCTGGGCCGTCGATCAGCGCACTCGAGTCGTTGGCGCCCATCTGGAAGAGCACCTTGGTCTCGAGCTCGCGCATGGTGCCGCGCTCGACGCAGCGCTGGAGGTTGGCCACGGTGTCGGCCCACAGGATGCAGTGGATGCCCACGAGCGGGCCCTCCTTCAGCAGCAGGGCCAGCACCTTGTCGGGCGAGGGCGGCGCGTCGCCCGAGGAGTAGCCGTAGTCGTCCTCGTTGCGGCGCAGCGCGCGGAACCGGTGGACGCCGTTCACGAGCAGGAAGACGCCCGGGCGGTCGGACGCGCCGTCGGCGTTGCGGCGCGCGAGCTCCTCGCCGAGCGCCACGATCGCGTCGCCCGCGTCGCGCATCGCGGGCAACGCGACGTCGTGCGGCAGCGCGGCGCGCACCTCCGCGAGCCGGCCGTGCAGGCGGTCATCCGGCGTGGTGCCGTCGAGGACCACCATCCGCGTCCCCTCGGTCGGGCATTGCGCGGCGATCGCGACCATGGCCATGGCCATCGCGGCCGCGGCCGACTCGTCGCGCTGGCCGACGATGGCCACGTTGGCTCCGCTTCGGCGCGCGAGCACGCAGTGGGTCGGCTCCTTGATGCTCACGGCGTCGCCGAACCACACCTTGGGCGCCAGGGCCTGCCTCGAGTCCGGCGCAGCGGCGAGCGCGGCCCGCAGCGGCCCGTTCGACCACGGGTCCGCGGGCTGGTTGCCCTCGAAGACGATCGGCGCGGGCCGGGGCGCCGACGGACGCCGCGCGGCGGTCTCGGTGACCGTTCGAAGCTGCGCGTCGCGCTCCTCGTCGCCGATCCACACCACCTGGAACGGGCTGTTTCCCTCGACCAGGCCGCCGGCGTCGTTGTAGATCGCCTCGCCGGGCCGCGTCAGCAGGCGGGCGGCGGTGTTGTCGTCCGAGAGGATCAGCTGGCTGTCGGTCTCGGTGCACTGCAGCGCGATGCGCACGCCCATCTGGCCCATCGTGGTGCGCGCGATGCTGTACGCGCCTCCGAGGGTCTGGCTCCCCAGGATCACGTGCATCCCGAAGGCGCGGCCCTGGCGCACCAGGCGGTCGAGCAGCAGCGACGAGTCCTGCGCGACCTTGTCGTCCTCGATGAAGAGCTCCTGGAACTCGTCGATCACCAGCAGGCACCGGGGCATGCGCTCGGGCCTGCCGAGCGCGCGCCAGTCGGCGATGTTCTGCACGTTCGCCGAGCGGAACAGCTCGCCGCGCCGGCGGAGCTCGTCGTCCAGGCCCTGCAGCACGCTCAGCCCGAACTCGCGGTCGCTCTCCACCGCGACGGCGCGCGCATGGGGCAGGGCGTGCGCGGCGTAGGCCTTGAACTCGACGCCCTTCTTGAAGTCGACGAGCCAGAACTCCACCTCGTCGGGCGAGTACCAGAGCGCGGTGTTCACGATGAGCGCGTTGAGCAGCGAGCTCTTGCCGGAGCCCGTCTTGCCGGCCACCAGCGCGTGCTGGCGGGTGCCCTCGCCGAGCAGCAGGTGCTGCAGCCGGTTGGCCCCGCTTCGCCCCAGCGGCACGCGGAAGGCCGAGGCGCTCGACAGGGTCCATCGCTCGTCGGCGCGCGGGGCCACCGACGCGAACGGCACCTCGACGCGGTTTCCCTCGCGCGCGGCGCGTCCCACGTCGCGCGCGATGCGCTGCAGGAGCGCGTCGCCGGGCGGCGGGTCGGGGACGAACGCGAGGTCGGCGACGCGGCCCTCCTCCAGTCGCCAGCCCGGGGCGTCGCCCTCGCGCCACGAGACCGACAGGGTGCCTCGGCGCAGGTCGGACGCGTCGATCCCCGGGGGCATCGGCGTGCGCCGGTCGACCATCGCCAGCACGTGCACGCCGCAGCGCGCGCCGCTCTGGAGGATGCTGGCGAACCGGCGCGCGGCCTGCTCGCTCACGTTGACCGGGAAGTCCGCGATCACCAGGAACCGGTAGGGCTCGGCGATCTCGCCCGCCTGCGCGTTGTACGCCTCGATCGAGGGATACTCGTTGCGGAGGTACTTCTGGATCACCGTCTCCATGTGGTCGGTGAGGTCGGCGAGGCGCTGCTCGATGTGCCGTACGTCGGTCCACACGCGGTCGGTGACCAGGATCTCGAGCTCGTCCGCCAGGTGCATGAAGCCGGCGAAGCCCTGGCCGAGCCCCACGGGGTCCACGAACGTGAACCGCGCCTTGCCGGGCGGCACGGTCGTGAGCAGCCGGGCGACCGCGTTCCGCAGGATCGCGAGCGCCTCCTCGCGCCGGTCCGGCGGTGCGTCGATGACCATCGACATGCGGTCGGGCGCGAAGAGGAACGCGGGGATCCGCCACGTGGTCGAGGCGTCCGCGCCGGGCCAGGCGAGGGACGGATCGGCGGGGACGGCATGGGGCACGTCGCGCAGCGGCAGCTCGACCGATCCCACGCGCATGACGGGCATGGTCCCGGCGGGTGCCTCGCGGCGATCCCAGGCCTCGGGAGTCCACGGGAACCAGCCCCGGGCGTCGACCTCGCGGACGCGGGCGAGCCCGTCGAGCACGTCCCGCTGCAGCGAACGCCATGCGTCGGCCGCGGCGCCCGACGCGGCCGCGTGCAGGGCCGCCGCGTCGGCCTCCACCGCGTCGAACCGCGCACGTTCCTCGGCGAGCGCGCGGTCGCAGCGCGCCGCGTGCTCGGCGAGCCGCGCGTCGCGCTCGGCCGCGTTGCGCGCCGCGGCCTCCGCCTGGGCACGCAGCACCTTTGCGCGGTAGTGCGGCGCGCGCCGGTCGACCTCGGCGAGGTATTGCTTGAGCTTGGCGTCGATCGAGCCGAGGATGGGCTTGAAGCGCGCGTCCGCGGCCGCGACGTCCTCGTCATGCCGCGCGCGCGCCGCCGCCTCGCGTTCCTTCGCCGCGCGCGCCACCTGGGCCCGCATCGCCGCCACGCCGCCGAGCAGCCGGCCGGCGAGCGCGCGGAACTCCCCGTGGCGCGCCCGGACCTCGCGCCGGGCGACGCCCCACAGGACGCCGACCGCCGCCAGGCACGCGACCAGCCCGGCCACCGCGCCCCACATCGCCGCCTGCCCGCGCGCGGCGTCGAGCGCCGGCGCCAGCGCTGCGCCGGCGCCCGCGCCGACGGCCGGCAGCAGGACCATGGGGACGACCAGGATCGGCCCTCGGAAGATCGAGGCCGCCCGGCACCGCCTCAGCGCGTCCATGGACGCGGCCAGGTCCGCGGTGCCCGACTTCATCGCGGCGGCATCCGCCGGCGACGCCGCGTCGGGCTCGGTCGCGCGCACCGGCTGCCGGAACGACCGCACCAGCCCCTCGGCCTCGGCGACCGAGGCGCGCACCTGCTTCTCGAAGCCGTCGAGCAGCTCGGATTGCCCGTCGCGCCACTTGCGGATCGCGGGCAACGCGGCCTCGAGCACGCTCTCGGCCATCCAGATGCGCTCGTCGTACCTGGAGCGGGTCTCGTCCTCGGTGTTCTCCGCGTGCCGCAGCGCGTCGGAGCGGACCTTCTCCTCCTCGGCGCGCACGCGCTCGGCCTCGGATGCCGCGAACGCCTCGATCTCGGCCTTCCTGCGCGCCCAGTCCGCGCGGATCGCCCGTTCTCCCTCCGCGCGCGACTCCGCCACGGTGGACTCGGCCTGCTCGTGCATGCGGCCGTTCAGCGCGCGGCTGCGCGCCGCCTGCGCGTCGGCGGCGGCCATCGCCTCGTGCCGCTCGCGCGCGCCCCGATACAAGCGTTCCACGAGCCCGCGCTCGCCCTCGAACGGGGTCTGGGAACCTTCGGCGGCGTCCTGCACGTCGCGATGATACGAGCGGGACCGGCGCGCGCGCCGCGACGGTCAGGCGTCGTCGCCGCAGTCGCGCCGGACCCGCTCGAGCACCTCGTTCATGAGGTCGAGCGCGCCGAGCGCCGCGCGGACGGTGTTCTCGAGCGGCTCCAGGTGGTGCCGCTCGAGCGCGCGCGAGGCCGGGTCGTCCCATGACTGCCTGGCCTGGTCCCAGGCGACCGCCAGCGAACGCTGCGCGTCCTTGAGCTTGGCGCGTGCGCCCGAGACGCTCATGGGGTCCCGCCCTCGGCGGTCGCGCCGTCCGGGCGCGCATCGCGGGCTTCGCCCGGCGCGGCGCCGTCCCGCTCGCCCGAACGGCGCATCGAGGGCATCGACGACAGCTGCTCGAGGATCCGCGCCCCCTCGCCGCCGCCGCGGAGGTACTCCTCGAGGTGCTCGCTCATCCGCCGCAGCATCGCCGCCGCGTGCGGGACGTCGCGGTCGAGCAGCGCCTGCATGGGGCTGAGCGCGCCCTTGAACACGATGGCCTGCCGGGGAAGCTCGATGGCCCACCGCTTGGATTGCCTCAGCTTGGCCTCCGCGTGCTCGAGCTTCCGCTGCGCACGCTCGAGCGCCTTGCGCTCGTCGACGACGCTCGGGCGCGCCTCGGGCGTGGCCTTGATCTCCTGCTTGCGGTAGAGCGCGCCCTTGCACGCGACGACCTCGTCCTGCGCCTTGCGGATGCGCCGCTTCCACGTCTCGACGCGGTCGCCCTCGACCCAGTTCACGGTGCGGTCCACCTCGGCCTCGGCGTCCTGCAGCGCGAGCCCGAACGCCTCGGCCGCCGTGAGAAGCGCGGCGCGGAAACGCTCGATGACCTCGACGTCGGCGACCTTGGCCTGCTCGGACATCGGTCAGCGCTGGTTGAGGTACGCCTCGGCCGCGTCGGCCTTGCGCAGGAGGTACGGGACGTGCTGCTCGGCGGCCTTCGTGAACTTCTGGAGCGTGCGCACCGTCGCGTCGAACTCCTCGGCGAACTTCGCCTGCTCCTGGTCGCGCCAGGTCTGCGCCAGGGTGGACATGCGCGCGTTCAGCCCGCCGGTCTGCTGCTGCAGGTCGGCGGCGAACTTCTTGAGGTCCTGCGCGAAGCGCCGGAGCTCGGCGGGGTCGACGACGGCCTTGGCCATGGCGGGGGTCTCCTGGTGTTCAGCGGGCGGCCGGAGCGGGTGCCGACGGTACGGAGGGCGCGGCGGGCGGGGTCGGGGCCTCCGCGGGCACGACCAACGCGGCGGGCGTCTCGTCCTCGTAGGGCACGAACGCGGCGATGAGGCCGTCGCCGATGCCCAGGAGCGCCCAGCCCGCGATCAGGCCGGCGCACACGGCCTCCTTCGAGTCGACCCACAGGCGCCACCCGAAGTCGCCGACCCGCTGGAGGTATCGGTGCTCCATCGCGGTGAAGAACGCCGCGCCGAGCCACATCATGATGGTGGACTCGGGCGGAAGCACCACGCCCAGGCCGATTCCGACCGCCGAGAGCGGGAAGCGCCCGCGCGTCGCCGAGCGGACGGCCTCGAGCGCGATCGCGGCGACGGCGCCCCACAGCATGGCCCATGCGGCCGAGACCGGCAGCACGCCCCACAGCTTGCGGATGCCGTCGACCGTCTGCACGAGCGGCATGTCGCCCGTGTTCTTGCCCATGCCCTCGATGACCTTCGAGATCGCGGCCCACTGGAGCGCGCCGGGGACCGCCCACTGGTCGGTCACGTGCGCCTCGATGGTGGTGCCGGCCTCCTTGTTCGACATGAACAGGATGAAGAAGAGCGGCGTCGAGGCGATGGCGCCCGCGAGGATGCCGATGCAGTGCCCCCATGCCTGCTGCCTGGGCTTGGCGCCGAGCATGTAGCCGGGCTTGATGTCCATCAGCAGGTTCGAGGCGTTGGACGCGACCTCGGTGGTCACGCCGGCCGTCATGAGGTTGGTGCCCGGGTTCGTCGGCTGCAGCGCGCCGAAGGTGAACTGGGTGATCTTCGAGAGCGACCCCGTGGGCGTGGTGGACGTGAGCGCCGTCGCGTTCGCCGCGATCAGCGTGAGCACGATGATCAGCGGGATGGAGAGCGCTCCGAGCAGCGGGTCCACGCCGAACCATTCGTGGTTCAGCCAGATGATGATGGCGCTGAAGACCGGGATGCCGACGAAGCTGACCTTGAGCGGCAGCTCGATGCCCTTGAGGCAGTCCTCGCCCGCGCCGGACTTGCGCGCGAACGGCGCGGTGAACGCCGAGAGCAGCACCTTGGGCTTCGCGAACAGCCCGAACATCGACGCGGTGAGCATCATCGCGACGCCCCACCAGAGGCACCACGTGTTGGTGAGGTGCGGGCGGCCGAAGGCGGCGGCGGCCATGTCGTAGGTCCCGTCCGCGGCGGCGATCGCGGCGAAGTTCCTCGGCAGGATCTCGCCGTTGTGGATCATGACGGGCGCGAGCACCGCGAAGTTCAGCACCATGCCGATCACCAGGCTGTTGGCGATGCGCATGCCCATGAGGCCGCCGGCGCCGAACATGCTGAGGTCGAAGGCCAGGGTGATGCCGAGCTTCTCGAGCGAGATCCCGCTGATCGAGGGCGCCCAGCCGCGGTCGTAGATCCACTTGTCGAGGCGCTCGGGGATGAGGTGCACCAGCGTGTCCTTCGCCTTGGACGTGCCGAGCACCGAGATCTGGAGGACCGCCATGTACCCGGCCGCCACCAGCACCTGGCACAGCGCGCCGATCGCCGCCGCCCAGCCCAGGGCCTTCGCCTTGAAGAGGCCGGCGCCCACGGCGCCGTCGGTCGCGCGCGCGCCGGCGCGTTCCATCGGCACCCCGTCGGGCCCCAGGTTCCGCCGCCCGCCCTCGGGGGCGTCCGGGTAGAGCGAGTCGAGCACCACCGCGCACGCGCGTCCCTCCGGGAACGGCTGCTGCTCGTCGTTGATGAAGCGCCGCTTCATCGGGAACGCGACGAGCACCCCCAGGATGCTCGCCACCACGTTCCAGATGAGCATCTTGTGCCACTCCATCGTCTGGTTCGTGACGAACATGTACGCCATCAGCGCGCTGATCAGCGGGCCGGTCATGTAGCCGGCCGCCGTGGCGATCGACTGCACGGCGTTGTTCTCGAGGATCGTCATGTCCCGCGACGCGCCCAGGCGCGAGATGGCGCGGAACATCACGAAGGAGAGGATGACGCTCGTGACGCCCACGCCCAGCGTCCAACCGGTCTTGGCCCCGATGTACAGGTTCGTGGCGCTGAGGACCCCGCCGAGCACGAAGCCCGTGAGCGCCGAGCGGAGCGTCAGCTGCGGCATGTTCCCGCGGTAGACGTTCTCCAGCCACCAGCGGTCCTTCTCCTCGCGGCTCCAGGTGCGGACTTGGTCGTCGGTGAGGTATGGGAGCGCCATGGGGGGTGATGGGCCTCGGGCCCGTCGGCAATGTAGCGAAGGGCGGGGGTAGGCTCCGCCCCATGGAGGCCCCGAGGAACATCGATCGTCGTGCGGAGGCGCGGCCCGAGGGGTTCCGTGGCTGCGTGACGGAGGGGCTTCGTGCGCTTCGGGCGCGGTGGCCCGTGCTTCTCGCCGCGGTGGCGCTGCTCGGTGCGCTTCACCTGCCGCAGCGGTGGTTCCAGGCGCGCTCGGAGGCGCTGCTGGAGGCCGTCCAGTCGCGCGCCGAGGAACGCGGCGAGCGGGCCCCTGCGCCCGAGGACGCGGTGGCGGACCTGGGCATCCTCGCGTCCGCCTGCGGGTGGAGCTGCGGCAGCCTTGCGTACGGCCTGCTGCTGGTCGTGCCGGCCTTCGCGGGAGCGGCGCTCGCGGGAGCACGCGCCGTGGCCGGCGACGCTTCGCTCGTCGACCTGCGTGCGGGGTTCGGCGCGCGTTTCGGGCCGGTGCTTCTCGCCGGGATCGTCACCGGGCTCGTCGGGGGCGGTGCGGCGGTGCTGGTCTCGGTCATCGCCGTCGCGGGCGGGCTCGTCCGCGCGTCCGGCGTCGTTTCGTCGATCCTCGGCGCGGACGCCGCGCGCGTGCTGCTGCTGGCGGCGGCGCTCGTCACCGCGTGGCTCACCGCGCGGCTCTGGTTCGCCCTGCCGCGCGCCGCGGACCCGCGGCGTCCGCGCGCGTCCGGCGTCGCGTGCGTGGTCGAGAGCTGGACCGCGACGGAAGGGGCCGGGCAATGGCGCGTGCTGGCCGTGATGTTCGTCGCGGCCGCCTTCGCGGTCGCCTTGGCGTGGCCGGGCGCGGAACTCCTGGCACGCGCGGGCGAGGGCGGGCCGGTCCCCGCCTGGGCCGCGTGGGCCGTGCTCGCGGCGGGCGGGACGACGGCGGGAATGGCCGCGCTGGCGTTGCTCGGCGCCGCGTACGAGTCGCTGATGCCGGGGAGGACGACGTGAACGCCGGGACGCCCGCGGCACGCGGCCTGCTCGCGAGGAGGCGCACGTGGCTCGTCGTGTCGTGGCTTCTGCTCTCGGCGTGGGAGGGCTGGGCGATCTACGCCGCGTTCATGGCGCGCTCGGAGAACCCGAGCCGCGAGGTGGCGGTGGCGCTCGCGCTCGCCACGTGCTGGATGCCGGTGGTGGGGACCTGCGCCGCGGTCATGGCCGCGACGTGGGCGTGGGGCGTCCCGTGGTGGATGGCGGTCGCCATGTACCTGGGGCCGCGCCTGGCCTGGGCCTTCGCGGTGCGGGGAATGATCTCCGCGCGCCGGGGCTGAACCGCCGAACGCGGGCCGAGGCCCGGCGCGTCACGCGCCGGGCGGCCGGTCACTCCTCGACACCCTCGCTCTCGTCGAGGAAGCTCTGCAGCCGCTGCCGCCGCACGGGGTGCTGCAGCTTGCGGATGGCCTTGTTCTCGACCTGGCGCACGCGCTCGCGCGTGACCTTGAAGATCCGGCCGACTTCCTCGAGCGTGTACGTGTAGCCGTCGCCGATGCCGTAGCGCAGCTTCAGGATCT
>CAYSFS010000050.1:0-15491 GCA_964430235.1 uncultured Chitinophaga sp.
CCGTCGTGGCCGGCGGGCTGCGCGACTGTCCCGGGCGCGGGGAGGAACCGCGCCGAGGGTGGTTCAGGCGGCCTTCGAGATCCGGCGGCCCGTGGGCGCCGACGTCCGGGCCGCGGTGCGCGGGCCCGCGATGAGGTCGGCCACCGGGGACCCCAGCGCCGCGACCAGCGCCGTCGGGGTGGTCGCCGAGATGTCCGCGCCGATCTCCTCGGCCAGGCCGGAGGCGCGGTTGAACACGCCGCCGCCGCAGGCGATGCGGAGGTCCGGGTGGCCGCCGATCTCGCGGATGGTGTCGATGAGGGCGCGGATGGCCGGGGCGTCGGACGCCGCGGAGGCCCACATGACGAGCGTGTGCGGCTTCGTCTCGGTGAGTTCGGCGAGCACCTCGTCGTTGGCGACGCCGGCGCCGCCGAAGAACACCTCGTACCCCGCGGCCTCGAGCAGGTCGACCGCCAGCTGCGCGCCCAGCTCCTCGCCCTCGGTCGGTCCGCACATCATCAGGACGCGTCCACGCTCGGTGCCGCTGCGGACGTACCCGGCGGCGCCCTGGTGGGCCACCTGGCGAAGCGTGCGCGTGGCATAGTTGTAGGAGAGCCGCGAGATCTGGGCGTGCTTGAAGAGCTTGACCAGCATCTCGTGCACGGGCCAGTACACGTCGTTCGCCAGCCGCTCCGCCGGGATCCCGCGCTCGCCGAGCGTGGAGACGAACGCCTGCACGCGGCGGCGGTCACCCGAGACGAGGAGGTGGAAGAGCTGTTCGACGGTCGATTCGAGGTTCATGTTCGTTGCCTTTCGTTCGCACCGCACCACGCGGCGCGAGAGTGGCATCGGGCATCCGGCGGCCAGCCCGCCACGGTCGTCGAATTCCGGCCGTTCTCGGACACCTTCGGGCCGTTATGGCCGACTTGGGGGCGGGCCAGCGTCCCGAGAACCGCCCTAGGATCGTCGCCATGGCCTCCACCGAACCCGTCTGGACCGCCGAGGCGCTTGGGCGCGACCCGCATTCCGATGCCGAGAAGGCCCGCAAGGTGCAGGCCATGTTCGCCGCGATCGCCCGCAGCTACGACCTCAACAACCGCCTGCACTCCTTCTTCCAGGACCAGCAGTGGCGGCGCGCGGCGGTGCGCGCCGCGGGCGTCGACGCCTCGACGCGCGTGCTCGACGTCGCGTGCGGCACGGGCGACCTGTCCGAGGCCTTCGCGGACGCCGGCGCGGCCGCGGTCACGGGCCTCGACTTCACGCCCCAGATGCTGGACGTCGCGCGCCACAAGGCCGCGCACGGCGGCCCGCGCGCGGCACGGCGCGCACAGGTGAGCTACGTCCAGGGCGACGCCATGGCGCTTCCGTTCGCCGACGCGAGCTTCGACGTCGTGTCGATCGCCTTCGGGATCCGCAACGTCGCGCAGCCCGAGCGCGCCATCGCCGAGTTCTTCCGGGTGCTCGCACCGGGCGGGCGACTGGTGGTGCTCGAGTTCGCCGACCCCACGAACCCGTTCGTGCGCTGGGCGAGCGACCTCTACACGAAGCGCATCATGCCGCTCACGGCGACGCTGGTCGCGCGCGACCGCTCGGGCGCCTACCGGTACCTGCCGCGCTCGGTGAGCACGTTCGCGCAACCGGCGGAGTTCCGGGCGATGCTGGGGCGGGCCGGGTTCGGGGCGTGCTCCAGTTCGCCCCGGACCATGGGGGTCTGCGTGATCCACCGCGCGGAGCGGCCTGCACGCCCCGCTACACTCTGACCCGACCGGCCACGAGCGCCAGGACGGCGCGGGCCCGCGGCCCGAGGCCAGGAAGGAAGTTCCCCGCATGATCGTCGACTGCGCAACCCGCGTCTTCAACTCGCCCGAGCAGCTCGGCCGCGAGATCGCCGCCGCCCTCCGCCGCACCGTGGCCTTGCGGGGCGGCCGCCTCGAGTCCACCGCGGCCGCGCATGAACGCGCCTCCTCGCCGGTCGCGGCCTCGCTGGTCCACGGCTTCCGTTCGCGCCTCCTGGACGCGGGCATCCCCAACGAGTTCGTCGCCGAGGTCGTGCGGTCCAACCCGGGCCGCCTCGCGGGCATCGCGGGCATCGACCCGATGGTCCCGGACGCGCGTGCGCAGCTCGACCGCGCGATGGAGCTGGGCCTCGTCGGCGTCTCGATCTCGCCGAGCGCCCAGGGCTTCCACCCGGCGCACTCGGACGCCATGCGCCTCTACGCCCGCGTCGAGGAGCTCGGCCTCCCGCTCTTCGTGTCGCGACCGGGACCGCTGGTCCCGAGCGGGTCGATCGAGTTCGACCGCCCGACCGGCCTCGACGAGGTGGCCCGGTCGTTCCCGAGGATGCGGATCGTCATCGGCGAGCTCGGCTGGCCGTGGATCGACGAGTGCCTGGCGATGCTCATGAAGCACCCGAACGTGCACGCGGAGATCAGCGGGGTGTCGGGGCGCCCGTGGCAGCTCTACAACGCGCTCCTGAGCGCGCAGTCGCTGGGAGTGATGGACCGCCTGTTCTTCGGCAGCGGCTTCCCCTACGAGCAGCCCGCGAAGGCGATCGAGAACCTGTACTCGGTGAACACGTTCGCGCACGGCACGCAACTGCCGTCGATCCCGCGCGTGGCGCTCCGCGCCATCGCCGAGCGCGACCCGTTCTCGATCCTCGGCATCGACTCGCCCGCGGCGCGCAGCGTGCGACCCGACCGCGCGGCCGCGGAAGGCGACCTGTCGCGGGACGCGCGGTGATGGACGTCGCGCGGGGAACCACGGCCGCGCGATGCCTCGCCGCGATCGCGTCCGCGACCCTCGCCCTCGCGCCCGGCTGCGGCATCGACATGGGCGGCCGCGTGGAGGCCGTGGGCGCGGGCGACACCGCGGCACGGCTCGCGAGCGAGTTCCCGGGCGGCACGTTCGCGATCGAGCCCGCGCAGACCACGGTGGTCTTCAGCGACATCCCGTACGAGGACCTCGCGCGCGGCACCGCGCGCAACGGGCGGTTCCTGCACGTCGAGGTGCTCTGGAGGCCGAGGCCCGGCCGCACGCCCATCGAGGCGAGCTCCACGAACCTCACCCTCCGCTTCGTCGTGGTCAGCGAGGGCGAGGTGGGCGTCTACGCAGGAGGCGGGTTCGGCTGGATCGACGGCGGCACCGAGGCCGACGACGAGCTCGGCATCGAGATCACCGGGTCAAGCCTCTCGCTCATCGACAGGACGCCCGGGTTCGTCGACCTCCTGAGCCCGGCCGAGATGACCGGCACGCTCGGGGCGCGCAAGAACGCCGAGAACGCGCGCGCGACGCGACGCGCGGCCAGCCAGTTCGTCACGAACCGGCTCGGCCGCGTTCAGTGGGTGTCGCGCGAGAGCCCGGCGAGGACCGATGGGTCGACCGGCTCACGGCCCGGGTCCTGAGGATCCCAGAAGGTCCGCGCCGAGCCGTCCTCGATCGAGGGGAACGAGAGCCAGGCGTGCTCGAGCCACATGGGCCCGGGCACCCCGCCGTAGTCCACGTCGCCGACGAGCGGTGCCCCGAGGTGCGCGAGCATCGCGCGCACCTGGTGGTAGCGGCCCGTCCCGAGGAGGACTCGCACGTGCCACTCGCCCGCGCGCCCCGGGGCGGGCGCCGCGGCCTCCACCGTCAGCCACGAAGGGTCGCCGCCCGACCGCACCACGCGCGCCACGGCGCCCTCGCGCCGCAGGTAGGCCCGGTGCTCGCCGACGAGCCCGCCCACGTCGCGCGACGACCCGCCGGCGGCCGGCCGAACGCGCGCGAGGTAGCGCTTGGTCCATGCGCCCGAACGGATGCGCTCGTTGTGGATGGCCACGGCCTCGCGGTCGCGCGCCACCACGACGAAGCCGCGGGTCACGCGGTCGAGCCGGTGCGGCAGCTGCGCATCGGGCCAGCCGAGCAGTTCTCGCACCTGCGCCACGAGCGTGGGCGGGCCGGACGCACGGTGCCCGGCCCGCGCCCCGCCGCCGGGCGCCTCGCTCGAGAGCCCCGCGGGCTTCCGCACCACCGCGTCGCGCACGCCGTGCGCGAGCACGTCGGCCATCCGCAGGCGCGGCGCATCGTCGCCGGCCGGCCGCGGGCGCTCACCGCCCGCGCGCACGGAGCTCCGCCTCCAGGACGGGCATCATCTGAAGGGCGGCGTCGGACGGCTCCCCCGGCCACGCGTGCGGCTCGATCGCCTGCACCGCGTCGCATTCCCAGCTCTCGACCGGCACCGCAGGCGGCACGGCGTCGAGCGCGAAGACCACCTCCCAGCTGCGCGCCACCGGGTCGAACATGAGGGCGCGCGGCACGGGCGGTGTCTGGGCCGACCACCCCGTCTCCTCGCGCAGCTCCCGAAGGATCATCTCGGCCGGCGCCACGCCGGGCTCCAGGGTGCCCGCCGGCGCGAACTCCCATCGGCCCGGGTAGTTGAGCGTGTGCGCCGAGCGGCGCGCCACCAGCACGCGCCCGCCGGGCGCGAACGTGAGCGCCTTGACGCCGATCGGCCGCATGCCGGTGTCGAGCCCCTCGCGCGCCACCGCGTGGAAGCGGTAGCTCGACGCCACGCAGTGCACCGTGACGCCCCCGTGCCCGTTGCGGCTGGTGCCGAGCACGTGAAGCATCGGTCCGTCGTGCGCGCGCGGCACGGCGGCCCGAACGCGGTCCCACGCGGCGTCGACCGCGTCGAGCGACACGCCCTCGGGCACGAAGCGCCCCTCGACCACCGACAGCTGGGCGGGGCGGCGCAGCGGGATCAGGCGGGCGGGCATCGAAGCGGGGACGACCACGGGGCCGCTACCTTACCGCGCCATGCACTCGCCGACCGCATCGGGCGCCTCCCTGGCGCAGCCCAAGGGCCTGTACCTGCTGTTCGTCGTCGAGATGTGGGAGCGATTCTCCTACTACGGGATGCGGGCGCTCCTGGTGCTGTACCTGATCGCGGGGTCCTTCCAGGCCACGATCGGCGACGGCTCGGAGGTCACCTTCACCACGTCCGCCGCCGCGAAGGTCACGCTGGCCGACGGCCGCGTGCTCGAGGGAGAGGTCTCGCGCGTCTACGACAACGCGAAGTCCGGAGAGCCGGTGCGCACGCTGCTCCTGGTGACGAAGGGCGAGGACGGCGGCTCGCGCAACGAGGACATCCCGCTCGCGGCCATCCGGTCGGCGACGGTCTCGGGCGACGGCAACCCGGGCCAGGCGTGGACCAAGCAGGACGCGAACACGATGTACGGCTGGTACACGGGCCTCGTCTACCTGCTGCCCATCCTCGGCGGCCTCGTCGCGGACCGCTTCATCGGGACGCATCGCTCGATGGTCGTGGGCGGACTGCTGATCGCCGCCGGGCACGTGGTGCTGGCCATCAGCGGCCTCGGCCGCATGGACGCCGGCATCGCGGGCCAGTCGCTCTTCATCGGCGGGCTCGCCCTGATCGTGGTCGGTACCGGCCACTTCAAGCCGTGCGTGAGCGTGATGGTCGGCCAGCTCTACGGCAAGGACGACCCGCGCCGCGACGGCGGCTTCACGCTGTTCTACATGGGCATCAACATCGGGGCGTTCATCTGCGCGTTCATCTGCGGGACGCTCGGCGAGAAGGTCGGCTGGCACTGGGGCTTCGGGAGCGCCGCGGTGGGGATGCTGCTCGGCCTCGGCATCTACATGAAGTACCGGGGCAGGTACCTCGCGGGCATCGGGCTGCCCCCCGAGGGCGCGCGCAACTCGGCCCCGTTCTTCCTCGCGGGCGGCTTCGTGCTCGCCGCGCTCGTCGCCCTGCTCTTCTCGGGCGGGTTCTTCGGCGGCCTGGCGAAGGCCGTCGGCGGCGCCATGGCCACCGACGCCGGCGCATGGGGCATCCCGGCCGCGATCCTGGTCGCGGTGGGCCTCATGGTCGCGTGGCTCCTCCGCCTCCAGGAGCCCGCGGACCGCGGCCCGGTCGCCGCGATCCTCGTCTTCATCGCGTTCAACACCATCTTCTGGATGGCGTTCGAGCAGTCCGGGAGCAGCCTGAACCTCTTCGCCGAGGAGAACACGAACCGCATGCTGCTCGGGTTCGAGGTCCCGACGAGCTGGTTCCAGTCGATCAACGCGTTCCTCGTGATCGTCGCGGCGCCTGCGTTCGCATCCATGTGGTCACGGCTCGGCGCGCGCGGACGCGACCCGAAGCAGGCGACCAAGATCGGCCTCGGGCTCATGCTGCTCGCGGCCGGCTACGTGTTCATGGTCGCCGGGGGCAGGAACGCCGCCGACGGCGCGCGCGTGAGCATGTTCTGGCTCGTCGCGGCGTATGCGCTCTTCACGGCCGGGGAGCTGTGCCTGTCGCCCACCGGGCTCGCGTTCGTGACGAAGGCGGCGCCCGTTCGCTTCGTGTCGCTCCTCATGGGCATCTGGTTCCTGTCGAGCTTCCTCGCGGGCGTCCTCGGCGGGTACCTCGCCGCGACCACCGAGGCGATCGAGCAAGGGACGATGAGCCTGCCCTGGTACGGCTGGTTCCGCCTCGGCGGCCAGGCCGACTACTACCTGCTCTTCGTGATCGTGAGCGCGCTCATGGGCGCCGTCGCGCTCGCCACGAGCGGGTACTTCTCGCGGATCCTCAAGGAGAACGCCTGACGGAGCCTGCCCGTCAGAACCCGAGCGGGATCCCGAGCGCGTTCCACGCGACCAGGAACAGCGTCCAGAGCACGAGCGAGGCGGCGCAGTACGGCACGAGCAGCGCGATGAGCGTGCCGAGCCCGGCGTCCTTTCGGTAGCGCTGGATGGCGATCAGGATCACCACGAGGTACGGGCTCAGCGGCGCGATCGGGTTGGTGCACGAGTCGCCCACGCGGTAGGCGCACTGCACCAGCTCGGGTCGCACGCCCGCGGTCGCCAGCATGGGCACCAGGATCGGCGCCAGGAACGCCCACTTGGCGCTCGCGCTCGAGACGAACAGGTTGATCGCCGCCACGACGACGACGATCGCCGCGATCATCGGGCCCTCGCCGAACCCCATCGCCTTGATCGCCTCGCCCCCGGCGACGCCGAGGACGCTCGTGAGGTTCGATTGCCGGAACCACGCGATCGCCTGCCCCGCGAAGAACGCGAGCACGAGGTACGTGCCCATCGCCGACATCGCGTCCCCCATGCGCCTGGCGACGCAGCGGTCGGACCGGATCTCGCCCGAGGCCATCCCGAACGCGATGCCCGGCAGCAGGAACAGGACGAGGATCATGGGCACGATGGCCTCGCTCCACGCGGGCACCATGCTCGACGTGCCGGGCCTCGTCATCTGGCCCGAGAGGGGCCATCCGGGGACGAGCGCCATCGCGAGGAACGCGCCGCCGGCGAGCGCCAGCGCGGCGAGCGCCGCCCACAGCCCGTTCCGCTCCTCGCGCGAGAGCCGCGGCGCCCCGCGCTGCACCCCGCCGGCGGCGATCTGCGCGTCGACGTCGGCGCGCGAGAACCGCGGCTCGACCACCTTCGCGGTGACGAACCAGCCGACGAGCGTCAGGAACGGCGTCGACGCCAGCATGAACCAGTAGTTGCACGTGGGCTGCACCACGGCGTCCGGGTCGACCGCGCGCGCCGCTCCCTCCGTGAGGCTCGAGAGCAGCGGGTCGAGGCTCGAGACCACGAGGTTCGCGCTGAAGCCGCCCGCGACGCCGAACGTCACCGCGGCGATCGCGACGAGCGGCGAGCGCCCCACCATCGCGAACATGCCGGCCGCCAGCGGCGGCAGCACCACGTAGCCGGCGTCCGACGCGACGTTCGAGCAGACGCCGATGAAGACCACCGCGGGCACCAGGAGCCGCGACGGCGTCACCGAGACGAGGAGCTTGATGAGCGCCGTGAACAGGCCCGTGCGCTCGGCGACGCCGATCCCGAGCATGGCCACGAGCACGATCGCCAGCGGCGGGAAATCGAGGAAGTTCCGGAGCGCCCCCGTGAGCATCCAGCGGATGCCCTCGGCGTCGAGCAGGCTGTCGACCACGATCCGCCCGGAGGGGTCGCGCGGGTCGGCGACGGACCACCCCTCGCGCGCGCCGAGCCAGCTGAGGGCGAGCACCGCGGCGCCGAGCAGCACGAACAGCGTCGCGGGATCGGGAAGCCGGTTGCCTGCGCGCTCGACCCACGCGAGCGCCCGCGCCACGCGGCCCTTGGTTGCCTGGTCCGCCATCGAGTTCCTCCCGCTCACTCCCGCACGAACGTCATCCGGTCGTAGTCCTTGCGCACGCCCGGGAAGGCGAGCACCCGGTTGTGCATCGCCACGTAGACGCCGGGCGCGAGCACCTGCACGGCGCACAGCGCCTCGGTGAGGTTCTGCACGCTGTCGGTGCGGCGCAGCTCGTACGGGCGCATGGCGCCGGTGAGCACCACGGGCTTCGCGAGCCGCCCCTTCGCCTGCATCCGCTCCAGGATCCGGTGCCCGGTGACGGCGAGCCGGTCGGTGCCGTGGCAGACGACCACGCCGTCGTGCCCCTGCGCCATGATGTCGGCGGTCTGCGCGATCAGGTCGTGGTCGGCCTCGGTCATCTCGAGGCTGTCCTTGTTCATGAGCGGCACGCGCGTGATCTGCACGCCCTCGAGGGTCAAGGACGCCAGGATCGCGTCGAGCACGCTCAGCGTGTTCTGGAGCACGCCGTGCAGCTCGTCGTACGTCTTCTCGATGGTGCCGCCGGTGGAGATGAGCGCGACCGTGAATGGCATGGGCCACGGAAGCCTATCGCATCGACGCGCGCCTCACGCGCCCATCCGCTCGCGCGCGGCCGCCAGCGCGCGCGCCGCGAGCACCGAACCGCTCGCCGAGACCGGCTGCTCGCGCAGCGACGGCGCGATCGCGTCGAGCGCGCGCTCGGCGCGGTCGAGCCGAGCGGGGTCGCCGTCGGCCTCGGCCAGCGCCACCGACGCGCGCAGCGCCGAGGACGTGCCGCTCGGCATGGCCCCGTCGTCGGTCGAACGCACGCGCACGAAGAGGTCGTGCGCGCCCGCGCGCGTCTCGAACCATGCGCCGGTGGCCGGGTCGAGGAAGGCCTCCTCGGCCGAGTCCATGAGCCCGCGCGCCTGCGAGCGCCAGCCCGGGTCGCCCGTGACGCGCGCGAGCGCCAGGCATGCGTTGGCCATGCACGCGTGGTCCTCGAGGAACGCGTCCGCGTCGCCCTGCCCGTCGCGCCACGTGCGCAGGAGGCGTCCGTCCGCGCCGCGCATGCGCGTGAGCACGAACGCGGCGCCGCGCTCCGCGACCTCCACGAAACCCGGCTCGCCGAGCGCCTCGCCCGCGTCGGCGAACCCCTCGGCCATGAGGCCGCTCCACGCGGCGATCGTCTTGTCGTCGATCTCCGGCCCCGCACGCAGGCCGCGCGCCGCCTCGAACGCCGCCACCGCCCGGAACCGCGCCCGGTCGAATGCCCCGCGTTCCATGCCCCACGCGGCGCACAGCGCGTCGGGCCGGTCGGCCATGCGAAGGACGTGGGTCGCCGGGCCGTCCGGGTGATGCGGGTCTCGGAAGTTCGGCGGGCCGTCGAGCCCGAAGAGGCGGAACGCGAATGCCTCAAGCTCCGCGTCCCCGCCCGCCTCGCGCAACGCGTCGCGCGCCTGGTCCGGGGTCCACACGTAGTTGAGGCCCTCGCGCGCGTCGACCTCGGCGTCGAGCGCGCTCAGGAATCGGCCGCCGTCGCCCGTCATCTCGAGGATGGCCCACCGGCCCGTGCGCCGCGCGACCTCGGCATGGAACGGGTCGCCCCACCGGCGGTGCGCGTCGGCGTAGAGCGACAGCAGCAGCCCGTTGTCGTAGAGCATCTTCTCGAAATGCGGCACGGTCCAGCCGGAGTCGACCGAATACCGGTGGAACCCGCCGCATGCCTGGTCGAACAGCCCGCCGATCGCCATGCGGTCGAGCGTGCGGCGCACGGCCTGCTCCGCGCCCGCGCCGCCGGCCTCGAGCAGGAAGCGCGGGTACGGCGGCGTGGGGAACTTCGGCGCGCCGCCGAAGCCGCCGTTCACCGGGTCTGCCAGCCGCATGAGCGCCGATGCCACGTCCGCGGCGACCTCGGGCGACGCGAGCTGGCGCGCCCCGCCCGCCACCGGCGCGCCGCCGACGGCCATCTGGCGACGCACGACGTCGGCGATCCGGCCGGCCTGCGCGCGCAGCCCGACGCGGTCGGCCTGCCACGCGCGGCCGACGGCGCCCACGAGCTCCGTGAACGACGGGCGCCCGTGCGCGGGCTCGGGCGGGAAGTACGTGCCGCAGAAGAAGGGCTCGAGCGTGTCCGGGTCGAGGAACACGTTGAGCGGCCATCCGCCGCTCGCGCGCCCCTCGGTGAGCTGCGTGAACACCTGGCACGAGGTCATCATGAGCTCGTCGACGTCGGGCCGCTGCTCGCGGTCCACCTTCACGGCGACCACGGCCGACCGGAGCGCGTCGGCCACCGCGGGGCTCTCGAAGCTCTCGCGCTCCATCACGTGGCACCAGTAGCAGGTGCTGTAGCCGATGGAGACGAAGAGCGGCACCCCGCGCCGGCGCGCCTCCGCGACGGCGTCCGGGCCCCACGGCCACCAGTCGACCGGGTTCCGGGCGTGCTGGAGCAGGTAGGGGCTGGTGCTGGCGGCCAATCGGTTGGCGGGATTCACGGCAGCAAGGCTAGGCGAGCCGATACACCGGGAACGATGCCCACCGGCGATCCCGTGCCCGCCCTGTTCCTGGCCGAGGCCGCGCCCGCCGGCACGCGCGCCGTGCTGGTCGGCTCGATGATCGCCGGCACGCTGCTCATCCTGTGGGGCGCCAGGCTCCTTCGCCCGGCCGTGGTGCTGGCGGCGATGGCGGCGTGCTTCCTGCTCGCCGTCGTCGCGGCGCGCAACACGCTTCCACAGGTTCCCCTTTGGGCCGCTGCGGCGGTGGGCGCGGTGGCCGGCCTCCTCGCGGGCGCCCTGCTCTTCCGGCCGGCCGTCGCCGTCGCGACCGCGATCGTCGCGGCCACCGCCGGCGGGCTCATCGCCTTCGCGGTCATGGCGGGCGGGTCGCTCGACACCGCGCCGCGCGACCTCGGTCACGCGCTGGTCGTCAACCCGCGCGAGGTCTCGCGGCCCGGCGACGGCTCGCGCGCCGGCATGCGCATGCTCGAGGTGCTGGCGCCGCCGACCGGCTCGGCGGACGACCTCGGCGCGCGGGCGCAGTCCGCCGTCGACGCCAGCGCCCCCGTCGCCGAGCGCGCGCTGCGGTCCACCGCCGACGCCGCGCGGCGCGGGTGGAATCGCGGACGCCAGGCCGTCGAGGCCACCGACCCGCCGTTCCGCACGCTGCTGGTGGGCTCCACCGCCGCGGGCGCGGCGTCGGGGCTGCTGCTCGGCCTCCTCTTCACGACCCTGATGGCGCGCATGCTCACGTCGCTCGCGGGCGCGTGGCTCCTGGTGGCGGGCGCGCTCCCGCTGCTGGCCTCGCACGGCCACGCGCCGATGCCCGACGACCCGCGCGCATGGCTCGTCGTGCTCACCGCGCTCACCGTGGCCGGCACGCTCATGCAGGCGGCGCTCGGCGGCGTGCCGGCATCCCCGAGCCGCGCAAAGCGCACGGACGCGAAGCGCGCCGCGACCGCGCCGAAGGCCGCGGCGGACGCGCGGGCCGAAAGCGCGCCCGCCGCGGCACGCGCCTAGACTCGCGCGCACCATGGACCACTTCACGTACGAGGCGGGCGAGCTCCGCTGCGAGGGCGTTCCCGCCGAGGAGATCGCCGCCGCCGCGGGCACGCCGACGTACGTCTACAGCCGCGCCACGCTCGAGGCGCACCTCGAGCGCATCGCCCGGGCGTTCGCGCCGGTGGACCCGCTCATCTGCTACAGCGTGAAGAGCTGCGGCAACCTCGCCGTGTGCCGGACGCTGGCGGCGCGCGGCGCGGGGATGGACGTGGTCTCGGGCGGCGAGCTCTTCCGCGCGCTCCGCGCGGGCTGCCCGCCCGAGCGCATCGTGTACGCGGGCGTCGGCAAGCGAGACGACGAGATCGCGCGGGCCCTCGAGGCGGGCATCGGCCTCCTCAACGTCGAGAGCGAGCCCGAGTTCGAGAACATCGCGCGCATCGCGCGCGCGCTCGGGCGCACGTGCCGCTGCGCGCTGCGCGTCAACCCGGACGTCGACCCCCGCACGCACCGGTTCACCACCACCGGCACGAAGGAGACGAAGTTCGGCGTCGACATCGAGCGTGCGCACGCGTTCTTCCGCGGCTACGGCCGGGATCCGCACGCGCGGCTCGTGGGGCTCCACCTCCACATCGGCTCGCCCGTCTACGACACCGCGCCGTACGTCGAGAGCGTGGGCAAGGCGCTCGCCCTGCGCGACGCCCTGGCCCGCGAGGGGTTCGCGGTCGAGGTGCTCGACGTCGGCGGCGGCTTCGCGGCCGACTACGAGACGGGCCGCAGCCCGTCGGCCGCCGACTACGCGCGCGCGATCGTGCCGCTGCTCGAGCCCGCGGTCCGCTCGGGCCTGCGCGTCGTGCTCGAGCCCGGGCGCTCGATCGCCGCGAACGCCGGCATCCTGCTGACGCGCGTCCAGTACGTGAAGCGCTCGGGCGACAAGACCTTCGCGATCTGCGACGCGGGCATGAACACGCTGCTTCGCCCGAGCCACTACGACGCGTTCCACTTCATCTGGCCCGTGCGCCCGGGCGCCGGCCATGTCCCCGCCGCGCGCACGCGCGAGCCCGCGATGGAGGGCCTCGTGCCGCAGGACGTCGTCGGCCCCATCTGCGAGACCGGGGACTTCCTGGCGCTCGACCGCGCGATGCCTCCGGTGGAGCGCGGCGACCTGCTCGCGGTCTTCACCGCGGGCGCGTACGGCATGTCGATGGCCAGCCGCTACAACAGCGTGCCGCTGCCCGCGGAGGTCATGGTCGAGGGCGACGCGTTCCGCGTGGTGCGCCGCCGCGAGTCGCTCGAGGACCTCGTCGCGCACGAATCGTGACGCGCGGCGCGCCGGCCACTCAGCCCGCGAGCGGCCCCACGAGGTGCATGACCACGCTCGCGTAGATCCCGGCGAAGACGTCGTCGAGCAGGATGCCCGTCCCGCCCTTCACGCCCTGCAGCCCGCGGCACGGCGGCGGCTTCAGGACGTCGAACGCCCGGAACAGCGCGAACGCCATGGCGATGCCGGCGATCGCCGTCCACAGCCAGCCCCATCCCTCGGCCTCGGACCGGAGCGGCCAGCGCAGCAGGAAGAGCGCGATCCCCATGCCGGCCACCTCGTCGAGCACCACGCACGAGGGGTCCTTCAGCCCCAGCGCCTCCTCGGCCCGCGCGCCCCAGCGCACGCAGCCCAGGCACGCGAACGCGATGGTCGCGCCGATCGCGGCCTGCAGCACCCAGCCGAAGCCCGCCGGCAGCAGCGCGCACAGCACGAGCACCGCCACGCACGGCGGCAACGAACCCCACGTGCCCGGCGCGAACCGAGCGAACCCCAGCCCGCCCGCGGTCAGCGACCACCGCGGCAACGCGTCCATCGACGCCAGGCGCGCGCGGGCCTCGGACGGGGGGAGCTTCGGTTCGCCGAGCGCGGCCATGCCCGAAGATCGGCCGCCTCAGCGGCTTCCCTTCGAAATCGACCTCAGGAGCGCCGCCCCGCGCAGCGCGTAGGGCACCGCGCTCCCGAGCGTCACGAGCGCCATGGTCCACGCGGCGATGTCCTGCGCGGTGCGCCACCCGGGGCTTGCCAGGCACCCCGGGTTCACGGTGATGAAGAGCACCGTGGGGATGCCCGCGCTCTGGACGAACATCTTGAGCTTGCCCGACCAGTCGGCCGCGAACGCCATGCCGCGCGCCTCGAGCACCCCGCGCAGACTGGTGACGAACAGTTCCCGGGCCAGCACCACGACCACCATCCAGCTCGCCACGCCGGTGGCGCAGTTGATGGCCTCGGGCGCGGCCTCGATGCCCCACGCCGCGCTCCACTGCGGCTCGGCGAACTTCGGGCTGGCCAGGTAGACGAACGCCCCGAGCACCAGGACCTTGTCCACGAACGGGTCCATCACGCGACCGAAGTCCGTGACCACCTGCCACTTGCGTGCGAGGTACCCGTCCAGGACATCGCTCAGCGACGCCGCGATGAAGAGCGCGAACGCCACGTTCCCCCACCACTGGCGGCCGGTGGCGTCGGTGGTCGAGAGGCCGAATCCGATGATCCCGAAGAACCCGGCCGCCATGGCCAACCGGGCCACGGTGATCAGGTTGGGAAGCACTCGGCGCAGCCCGTCGGACATGCCGCGAGGCTAGCCGACTCCGGGCACGGCGATTCGGTTGCGCGGGGCCACGTCCCCTCCTATTATCCGACCTTCACCGCCCGGCCCGCGCCGAGGCGGTCGTTCGGTCACCTCACCCCACATCCATGAACGCGAACCTCTTCTATGCCGCCGCCGCGCTGGGTGCCGTGGTGCTGTACCTGATGATGGAGCAGCGCCCGGCCCCGTTCCGGGCCGCGCTGACCGTCGCCGGGCTCGCCGCGGTCGGCCTGATGACCAGCGCCGTCGCCCGCAACGCGCCCGCGCCGGACGGAATCGAGAACCCCGGGCCGTTCTGGCTCCACGTGCTGCTCTCGATGGTGGCCGTGGCCGGCGCCGCGCGCATGGTGACGCATCCGCGTCCCGTGTACGCGGCGCTCTACTTCGTGCTCGTCATCCTCGCCGTGGCCGTGAACTTCCTGCTCCTGCAGGCCGAGTTCATGGCCTTCGCGCTCCTCATCGTCTACGCAGGCGCCATCCTCATCACGTACCTGTTCGTGCTGATGCTCGCGCAGCAGTCGGGCGACCGCGCCACGCGCGGCGAGGACTCGGCTTGGTACGACCGCACGCCCCGCGAGCCGGCGGTCGCGCTCGTGCTCGCGTTCGTGATCGTCGCCGCCACCGGCGACGCGCTCTTCCGCAAGGACAGCGCGCTGCCGTGGAACGCCTCGCCCGCGCTGGTCGCGCGCGCGGGCGAGCGGGCGTGGGAGCGCCTGGCCGACATGCCTGCGCAGCTCGCCGACGAGGCACGCGCCGCGGCCGTCGCGGCCGCGACGGACGAGGCCGCGCGCGCCGCGATCGCCGACGCGAAGCTGGTGCCGCTCGAGGGCGGCCGCATGCTGCAGGCCTCCCCGGACGGGGCCACCGCGACCGCGACGCTGAAGCTCGCCGACGGCACGACCGTCGACGTGACGCTCGACGGTTCCCGCGCGCCCGACAACTCCAAGGCGCTCGGGCACGCGCTCGTCGCCGAGTTCCCCGTGAGCCTCGAGCTTGCGGGAGTGATCCTGCTGATGGCCCTCTTCGGCGCCGTGGTGCTCGCGCGGCGCCAGATGGAGATGGCCGAGGACGAGCGGCGCGCCGCCGCGGGCCTGCCCCGCATCGGCGACGATGACGCGCTGCGGCGCGGAGGTGCGGCATGACGACCCCGATGGCGATGCTCGCCGACGCCGCGCCCGTGACGGCGGCGGCCCCGGCCAACGTGATGGTGACGCTGGTGCTCGCCCTTGCCCTCTTCGGCATCGGGCTGGTCGGGTTCCTCACCCGCCGGAACATGATCCTCATGTTCCTGTGCACCGAGCT
>CAYSFS010000051.1:0-15052 GCA_964430235.1 uncultured Chitinophaga sp.
AACGGCGCGTGCGCGCGGCTCTCGGGGATCGGCCACAAGCTCATCGTGATGAGCTTCTGCATGGTGACCGACGCCGAGTTCGCGGCGCACCGGCCGCGCGTGGTGATCGTGGGCGCGGGAAACCGCGTCGCGCAGGTGACGCATTACGCATCCGAGTGACCGCCGCGCGCGGGGCCCCCCGCAGGAGCGAACGATGGGACCGATGGCATTCCTCGTGGCCGCTTCGCTCGCGATCGCGCCGCCGCCCGGCCCTGCGCCGGCACCGTCCGCGGCACCCGCCGTCCCGGCCGCCGCGCCCGCGGCCGAGCGCACCTACCTCGCCGACCTCGACGTTCCCGGCGGCACGCTGCGCTTCGTGCTGCGCATGACCGAGTCCGGCGACGCCACCATCGACATTCCCGCGCAGGGCATCGACCGCATGCCGCTCGACGTCTCCGGCAAGCCGGACGGCACGATGGTGATGCGCCTGCCCGTCCCGGTCCCCGCGTTCATGGAGCTGAAGGAGTCGGGCGAGCGGCTCGAGGGAACGTTCCGGCAGGCGGCATTCACGTCGCCCATCGCGTTCCGCCCGGGGTCGCCTGCCAGGCCGCAGGACCCGGTGCCGCCGCTTCCCTACGCCACCCGCGACGTCGAGGTGCGCCACCCCGCGGGCCACGTGCTTGCGGGGACGCTCGTTCTCCCGCCCGGGGCGTCCCCGTCCGCGCGCGTGCCGGGCGTGGTGTTCGTCACGGGCAGCGGGCCGCAGGACCGCGACGAGTCGCTCATGGGGCACCGGCCGTTCCTGGTGCTCGCCGACGCGCTCGCGCGCCGCGGCATCGCGTCGGTCCGGTGCGACGACCGGGGCTTCGGCAGGAGCACGGGGAACTTCGCCGACGCGACGAGCGACGACTTCGCGAGCGATGCCCGGGCCGAGTTCGAGTGGCTCGCCGAGGTCCCCGAGGTCGACCCGTCCCGCATCGGGTTCGTCGGGCACAGCGAGGGGGGCCTGGTCGGCCCGCTCGCGGCGGCGTCGATCGAGCGCTCGGACGGCGCGAAGGCGCGCCCGGCGTTCATCGTGCTGCTCGCGGGCCCCGGCGTCGACGGCGCCGCGATCCTCAAGGAGCAGAACACCGCCATCTTCCGCGCCGCGGGCACCGGGGGCGACGTGCTCGACGCCATCGTGCGGACGCACGCGGCGCTGGTCGATGCGGCGGCGGCGGGTGCACCCGACGGCGAGCTGCGTGCGCTCGCCGAGGCGGCCGTCGATGCGCAGGTCCGCGCGGGCGGCGCCGCCGAGGCGATGGCCGCGGGAGCAGGGCGCGCGCAGGTCGTCGACGGCGTCGTGCAGCAGCTGCGTGCGCCGTGGATGGTCCGCTTCATGAGGCTCGACCCGGCGCCCGCGCTCCGCGCGCTCCGCTGCCCGGCGCTCGCGCTCTTCGGCGAGCGGGACCTCCAGGTGCTGCCCTCGCAGAACGAGGCTCCCGTCGCGGCGGCGCTGCGCGAGGCCGGGGTGCCGGCGACCGTGCGGACCATGCCGGGGCTGAACCACCTGTTCCAGCCGGCGCGGCGCGGAACGCTCGACGAGTACGCCACCATCGACGTCACGTGCGACCCCGCCGTGCTCGCGCTCGTGGGCGACTGGATCCTCGCTCAGCCCCCTCGCTCGAGGTAGGCCAGCAGGTCAAGCACCTCGGCGCGCGTGCGTGCGTCCAGCAGTCCCTGCGGCATGCTCGACGTCGGCAGGCGCTCGATCGACTCGATGTCCGACCGGCGCACGCGGGTGCGCTCGGGCCCCAGCGGGTTCGTGCTCACGGTCACCGCGTCCGCGTCCTGCTCCACGATTCGCCCGACCACGACGTCGCCGTCCGTGAGCGTCACCGCGCTGTCGCGGTACTGGTCGCTCACGTCGGCGTTCGGGACGAGGATGGCGCGCAGGAGGTCCGCGCGCGCGAAGCGCCGGCCGACGCCCGAGAGGTCGGGCCCGTTCGCGCCGCCCGCGCCCGCGAAGCGATGGCATCGGACGCACATCGACTCGGCGTAGATGCGCGCCCCGCGCGCGAGGTCGCGCGCCCCGTCGTCGCCGGGCCGCGACGCGGCGAGTTCCTCGACGGTCCACGCGTGCAACGTGGCGGTGGCAGGGGGCAGGGCGACCGCATCCGTACCCGTGTCCGCGACGGCCGCGATCGCCGGCACGGTGCCGGACGCGGGGCGCCCCACGTTCCGCGCCGCGTCCTCGCGGATGCGGTCGAGGAACCCTCGCAGGCTGAACCCGCCCGCTTGGTCGTCGGCGCGGTCGAGCCACGCCCACAGGCGCGCACGCTGCGCGTCGCTCCAGCCCGTGCGCACCGTGCGAAGCATGGTCGCCCAGCGCATCGCGTCGGCGCGATCGGTCGCGCGCTCGAGCCGCGCGAGCGCGGGTGCGATCGCCTCGGGGCGGTCAAGCGCGCACGAGAGGTCCAGGGCCAGTTCGGCCGCGTGCGGGTCGGCGTCGTCATGGAAGCCCGCGGCCCACGGGGCGAGCGACGCGCCCGCGGGGGACGCGCGCACCGCGTCGCGGTGGCGCGCGAACGCCACGCCGGCGGCGCGGAGCGCCACGACGCGGGTCCATGCGTCCGCCGACGCCAGCGCGCCGTCGCCCGTGACCCCGGCGATGGTCTCGGCCGGGTCGCCGGCCGGCATGCGTGCGTGCGCGAGCCACGCCATCGCGCGCGCGCGCGGCGCCTCCGCGCGCGTCGCGGCACGCACGGCGTCGATCCCGGCCGACTCGAGCGCCAGCCGCGCGGCGAACGCCTGCCACCGGTCCTCTTCGTCGATGCGCGTGGCGCGCGGCGATCGCACGGGGCGCGCGGACGGCGCGGCCGAGGCCGCCGACGGATCGCGCGGCGCGATCCGGTAGAGGCCGCTCTGCGTCCCGCGCCCGCCGGTCACGACCCACATCGCGCCGTCCGGTCCCCATGCCATGTCGGCGACGGGCATGGGGCGCCCCGTGGCGAACGGCTGCCAGGCGCCCGTGAACGTTGCCCCGTCCGGCGAGAGCTTCACCGCGAGGATGCGTCCGTACGTCCAGTCGGCCGCGAACAGGGTGTCGCGCCACGGTGCGGGGAACGCCCCGCCCGCGCCGTGCAGCATGCCCGTCGGCGATGCCGGGTCCGTGTCGCATGCCGGGGGAAGGCTGTCGGGGCTCCACGCCGGCCACTTGCCGCTGCCCGAGCGCCACCCGTACTCGCCGCCCTTCACCACGTGCACCACGCGCGGCGCCCGGTACCACGGGGCGCCGATGTCCCACTCCATGTCGCTGTCGTAGGTGAAGAGGTCGCCCGCGGGCGTGAAGGCGAGGTCGTAATGGTTGCGGAACCCCGTCGCGAAGAGCTCCTGCACGCCCGTCGCGCGGTCGATGCGCAGCACGTACCCGCCCGGCGCCATGACGCCGACCGCATGGCCGCGCGGATCCCACATGCGCTCGCCCACGATGTCCTCGCCCCATCGGTCGCACGGTCCGCGCGCCACCGTCGGCGGGAGCGGCACGTGGTTCCCGACGGCCACGTACATGGCACCGTCGGGCCCCTCGACCACGCCGTGCGGCCCGTGCTCGCCGCCGTCGCCCGGCCATTCGAGGATCCGCTCGCGCGACTCCCACGCACCGTCGCCGTCGGCGTCGCGCAAGCGCCAGAGGCCACCCTGCGCGCCGGGGGCGGTCGAGTTCACCCAGAGCGCTCCGTCGCGGTCGAGGCAGAGGCCCTGGGCGCTTCCCGGCAGGTCGGCCAGCGACGTGAACTCGGGCTCGCCGCCCGCGAAGCCCGCGGTGGCGCGCGGCAGGCTCACCCGCACGAGGCCTCCCGACTGCGGGCTGATGATCGCTCGCCCTCGCCGGTCGAACGCCAGCGCAACCCAGCTTCCCTGGCCGGGCTGCGCGCTCGCGACCAGCTCGACCGTGAACCCCTCGGGCACCGTGATGGCCGACGCCGGGGGCGCCGACCGCAGCTCGCGCACCTCGATGTCGCGGAAACGTGCCTCCATCGGCGGCCCCTGGTGCAGCTGGAACGCGAGCCGCCCGTCGCCGCGGAAGCGGCTCGCGTCGCCGTCGGTGACGTCGGTCATGAGCGTCCCGTTGATCCAGTGACGCACGCGCGTGCCGCGCGCCTCGATGCGGTAGTCGTTCCACTCGCCGGGGCGCATCACGTGGCGCAGGCGTGCGTCGGGAGCGAACCGCGCGACGGTCCGCTTGCCGGCGGGCGACCACTCGGCCTGCTCGCCGCGCTCGCTCATGATGCCGCGGCCGAGCCCCTCGTAGAGGATGCCCGTGTACGCGTTGTCGGCATCGAGGTCCGCCTGGAAGCCCGCCATGTCGGGCTGCCCGTCGACGCGCTGGCTGCGGTAGTGGATGCCCGTGTTGCCGCCGCTCACCCACGCCTTGCAGCAGAGCTCGAAGTCGCGCGGCATGTCGCCGGTCCACGCGAGGTACTGGCTCGCCGCCAGCGGGCGCGCCGCGGTCGAGCGACCCACGATCGCGCCGTCCTCGACGGTCCACGTGCCGCGGTCGCCCTCCCAGCCGTCGAGCGTGCGGCCGTCGAAGGGGCGGACGGCGTCGTCCGCGCGGGCGGGCGACGCGGACGCACCCGGCGCCGTGCACGCGAGGAGCGCCGCGACCACGAGGAGCAGGGCGGGCCGGGGGAGGGCGGGGACGAGGGCGTTCGTTCGCGGCGTCATGCCGTTGGTACCGACCGGCCGCGCGCGCGATGCGCGATATCCTCGCGGCATGTCGTTCGGACTCGGCCATGGACGCCCCCTCGACGTGACCGGCGTGGGCCGTTCGCAGAAGGACCTCCCGCCTCCCGAGGCGGGCCGGCTCGGCCCCGCCCACTTCTTCCCTGCGCGCCCCGACGCGCCGTTCGAGCTCGAGATCGGCTCGGGGAAGGGCACCTTCCTGCTGCAGGAGGCCCCTTCGCACCCGGACGTCAACTACCTCGGCATCGAGTATGCGGGCGAGTTCTATCGCTACGCGGCGGACCGCATCCGGCGCGCGGGGATCCCAAACGTCCAGGTGCTGTACGCCGACGCCGTCGAGTTCGTGCGGCTGTGGCTCGCCGACGGGTGCTGCTCGGTGGTGCACCTCTACTTCAGCGACCCATGGCCGAAGGCGCGCCACCACAAGCGCCGCGTCGTGCAGGACGCCACGCTGCGCGAGTTCCACCGCGTGCTGCGTCCGGGAGGAGAGCTGCGGCTCGTGACCGACCACGACGACCTGTGGGCCTGGTACGAGGACCACGTCGCGCGCAACGCGCACCTCTTCGAGCGGATGGACTTCGCCCGCCCCGCGAGCGCCGCAGACGGCGAGGTGGTGGGCACGAACTTCGAGCGCAAGTACCGCCGGGAGGGTCGCCCCTTCCGCGCCGTCACGCTGCGCCGAAAGTGACCGAAAGTGATCCGGGACATCCGGTACGAATTGTCCGGCCGAAAATCGCCCCGGACATCCCGGATCACTTTGCGCGGAACGACAGGCGCGCCTGGGAGACGTCGGGGTACAGCTGGAAGATGCCGTCGAGCTTCGCGAGGCGCAGCACCTGCACCGCCATGCCCTGGAGGCCCGCGATCCTCACCTCGCCGCCGTGCTGCTTCATGCGCTTGTGGAGCATGAGGAGGCTCGCGAGCCCCGCGCTCGAGAGGATGTCGAGCTTCGCGCAGTCCACGATCACGCCGCGCATGCCGCAGTCGATCGCGCGCTGCACGACGTCGTTGATCTGGCCCGCGGTGCCTTTGTTCAGGCCGCCGTCGGCGACGATCACGATCACCTGCTCGTCGGCCTCGCCGAGGTAGGTCTCCATCCCGCGAAGGCTACCTCCCGCGCCGGCTCACGATTCCGGCTTGCGCCAGCCCAGGTCCGGGTCCTTCTGGAGCACGGCCGCCGACTGGCGGACGCACCGCCTGCATGCGCGCGCGCCGGGAAGCGCCCCGGACCACGAACGTTCGTCGCGCTCCTCGCGGCACAGCCGGCACGCGCCGCGTCCGCCCTCGCCGCCGCCCCCGGAGCCCGCCTCCGGCGCGACGCCTTCGGCGGCCGCGACGACCAGCGCCAGGTACGCATCGCGCAGGCAGTCGCCGCAGATGCAGCTGCCCAGGTGGCCCTCGACCATGGGGAGCGACTCGCCCCATTCGCGCCCGCAGAAGTCGCAGAGCACGTCCGACATCCGCACGTCGTTCGGGTCACAGCCTTCGCGTCGCATGATGGCGCGAGCCTATCATCCGCGCCATGCCCCGCCGGAACGGCTCGCTCGCGACCCGTGCGCTCGTCGTGACGGGCGCCGGCGTCGCCGTGGTGTCGGCGGTGGTCGTCGCGGGCGCGTGGATCCTCGCCGACCGCGTCGCGGGCGACGCCGCGTCGATCGACGGTGCCGGCATCGCGGGACCGGCGCGCGAGCCGCTCGTCATGCTCCGGTGGGCCCTCGTCGGGGGCGCGGCGCTCGTCACGGGAGCCGCGGCGGCGGTGGCGGCGGTGGTGGTCCGGCGCGAGGTCCTCGCGCCGCTGCGCCAGCTGCGCGAGACCGCCGACCGCGTCGGCCGCGGCGAGATGGCCGTCCGCGCGTCCGGCGACATGCCCGACGAGCTCGGCGCCTTCTCCGAGAGCTTCAACGCGATGCTCGACTCGGCCGAACGCGCGCAGCGCCAGCTCGCCACCGTGAACGAGGCGCTCGACCTCAAGGTCGGCGAGCTCTCCGAGGCCAACGTCGGGCTCGGAGAGTCCAACCGGCTCAAGAGCGAGTTCCTCGCGAACGTCAGCCACGAGCTGCGCACGCCGCTCAACTCGATCATCGGGTTCGCCGACCTCCTCGAGGAGATCGCCCGCTCGGAGCAGGCGCCGGATCCCAAGCGCCTCCGGTACATCGGGAACATCCAGCGCAGCGGCCGGTCCCTGCTCGACATGATCAACGAGCTCCTCGACATGGCCAAGATCGAGGCCGGGCGCATGGAGGTGACGATGGCGCCGACCTCCGTGGGCGACGTCGCCGAGGGCCTGCAGACCATCATGCGGCCGCTGGCGATGCAGAAGCGCGTCGACCTCCAGCTGCGCGCGCCCGGCGACGTCGGGCCCGTCGAGACCGACGCGGGCAAGCTCCAGCAGATCCTCTACAACTTCATGTCCAACGCCGTGAAGTTCTCGCCCGAGGACGGCGTGGTGATCCTCGGCATCGAGGAAGTCACGCGCGACGGGAGCGCCGCCGTGCGGATCAGCGTCACCGACCACGGCCCGGGCATCCCCGAGGACATGCAGGACACCATCTTCGAGAAGTTCCGCCAGGTGGACGCGAGCCACACGCGCCGCGCCGGCGGCACCGGCCTCGGGCTCGCGATCTGCCGCGAGCTCGCGGACCTCCTCGGCTGCGCCGTGGGCCTCGTGAGCGCGCCCGGGCGTGGCAGCACGTTCTGGGTCGAGGTGCCGCGCGTGCACCGCCCGCGCGCGCTGAAGCCGCTCATGGGATGACGCGGGTCCGCGCATGCGGATCGCGCGTGCGCGGCGCCATGCCCGTCACGCCGCGCGCGCGTCCACCCGCTCGGTGATCCGGCGGTCGGCGTCGCCGGACCTTCGCCGCGGGGTGCTCGCATCGAGCCTCGGCGGGACGCCCTCGGGCCACAGCGAGCGCGCCACCTCGAGCACCGCTCGCGCCACGCCCTCGGGCGGAACGGCGCCGTCGGGGCAGAACAGGTCGTAGTCCTGCCACGAGAGCGTCAGCGTGATGCCCGCGAGCGAACCGTCGCCCCGGATCTCCTGGACGTCGAATGCCCAGCCCCCCGCGGTCTCGCGCTCGGCGATGATCTCGAAGACGCCCTGCACGCGCCGGATCCTATCGGCGCCGCAGCACGGCGATCTCGCCGTCGCCGCCGTCGATCCACCCCGGGAACCTCGCCTCGACCGTCCAGCCCGTGCCCTCGAGCGACGCGAGCGGCCCCGCGAGCGCGCGCGGGTAGAGCACCATGGCCCACCTGACGCGCCGGTCGGCGACGCGCGCCTGCAGGTCGCGCGCGTAGGGCCCGCAGCCCGGCATCTCGACGCCCGCGGCGAGCGCGTACCACGCGTGCACGTCGTCGGGAAGCCCGACCGCCACGGCGCGCTCGCCCGGCTGCATGCGCGAGGCCACGAAGCCGACCGCCTCGCGCAGCTGCTGCCGCGGCCCGACGGTCGCCAGGCACGCGATCCACCCGATGCACGCGACCGCGGCGAGCGATGCGCCCGCGCCGCGCGATCGTCCCCACGCCGCCTGCGCGCCCGCGGCGAGGAGCAGCGCGATCCCGGGCACGGTGAACGCGACGAACCGCGCGTAGAGCCAGCTGTCGAGCGCCAGCGGGAACGCGAGCGCCACGAGTCCCGGCCCGAGCGACGCGGCCAGCGCCGCGCGCAACGCGCGGTCGCCGCGCGCGCGCCACGCCCCGATCGCCGCGAGCGGCGCCGCGGCGATCGCCGACCACCGCCACCATGAGCCGCCGATCGAGCAGAGCATCATCGCGCCCTCGCGCCCGAGCAGCGTCGGCTCGTCCCCGTCGGCCGCCGCGAACTCCGCGCGCAGACGCAGGATCCCCGGGATCACCGGCGCGAGCGCGAGCGCCGCGAGGCCCGCCGCGCACGCGGTCGCCGCGAGCCCCGCGAGCGCGCGCCGGCGGGCGGGTGCGTCCTTCGCGCGCACCGCGTCCATCGCGAGCCACGCGGCGTGGAACGCTGGCACGCACGCCGCCACCAGGTGCGTCCACGTGCCGAGCGCGCAGGCCACGGCCCAGAGCGCCCACATGCGCGCCGAGCCGTCGCGCCGGGCGGCGACGAACGCGCCGTGCGCGAGGGCCGCGAAGAGCGTCACCATCGCGTACCCGCGCGCCTCGGTGGAGGGGAGCACCGCCACGGGCATCAGCGCCATGGCCGCGGCTGCCCACGGGGCGATCGAGCCCCCGACGGCGACGCGCGCGAACCACCACGTGGCCGCCACCGCGCCGAGGCCCGCCAGCAACGACGGGAGCCGCAGCGCGAGCTCGTCGGCGCCCAGCGCCTGCGCGCTCGCCGCGGCGAGCGCCGACTGGAGCACGTGGTTCGCCAGCGAGACGTACGTCGTCAGGGCATGGACGGGGCCCTGCGCACCGTAGGTCAGGAACGCGGCCACCTCGTCGTACCACAGGCTGTCGGCCAGGAACGGGACGCGCGCGGCCGCGGCCACGGCGAGCACCGCGGCCATCGCCCACGCCGCCCCGTGGGCCGGGGATCCCCCGCCTCCGCGTGCATCGCGCGCGCCGCCTGCGCCTCGCCCGCCGGGCCCGCTCATCGCGCGTCCTCCTCGGCGATCGACGCGGGCTCGGGCATGTCGATGCTGCCCGCCGACGGCCGGAGCGCGAGCGGCTGCGTCGCCATCGGCGTCGCGTGCAGGACATCCTCGCGCACCGACGCGACGGCCGCGAACGCGAACACGCGCGCCGCCGCGCTGGCCGCGAACACGGTCATGTACGCGCCCGTCGTGACCTCGCCCCGGCCGAGCAGGCCCGACCCGACCAGCGATCCGGCCGCGGCCGCGAAGCTGTTGAGCACCATGAAGTTCGCCATCATGCTGGTTCGCTCGTCCTCGCGGATCGACTCGAGCGCGAGGAAGAAGAACCCGAGCTCGAACGCGCCGAACGCCGCTCCCGTCAGGGCCTGCAGCCCCAGCAGGTACCCGAACGACGGGCTCACCATCCACAGCGCGCTGAGCGGCACCACGCCGAGCGCGCCCACGATGAAGAGGCTCCGCGCGCCGTTGCGCTGCGCCCACCGGCCCCACAGCGGCGCCACCAGGCTCTTCGCCGCGAAGCCGACCGCGATCGCGGCCAGCACCTCGGCGTCGCTGAACCCGAGGTGCCGGCTCATGAACGGCGTGAAGAACGGCTGCGCCACCTGCACCGCCACGGTCATCGCGACCATCGACCCGAGCAGGCGCCCGTCGGACTTCCGCTGCACGCGCCCCGCGAGCTCGCGCATCGGGACGCGCCGGTGCGTCCGCACGTCGAGCCCCGGCGCCTCGCCCTGGTTGCGCAGGAAGTGCACGCTCCACAGCCGGCTCAGCCCCGCGAGCGCGAACACGGCGGCGAACGCCGCCATCAGGCCGACGTCCACCCCGAGGTCCACCCCCAGCATGCGCTCGGCGCGCCCCGGGTCCCCGAGCATCAGGATGGTGCCGCCGAGGAGCAGCGACCCCATGATCGACACCTGGTAGATGCGCGACCGCCACCCGAAGTAGCGCACGCGCACGCGCCGGGGGAAGAGCGCGCCGACCCACGTGTTCCATGCCGGTCCGGCGCCCAGGTTCGTGGCCCAGTAGACGCTCGCGACGGCGAACATCAGCCACGTCGGCATGGCTCCCAAGAGCGCGGCCGCGACCATGGGGATGAAGCTCGCGAACTGCACCGTCGCGCAGAGCATGATCCAGCGCCTGGGCGAGCCGATGCGCGCGATGCCCCACGGCGAGACGAGCTGCAGGACCGCGCCGACGAGCTGCGGGACCGTCGCGACGAGCCCGGCGACGGAGTCGCCCTTGCCGAGCGCCAGGGCGAAGAGCGGGAAGTTCGTCTCCCCGAGCCCCACCATGAAGGCATGCGTCACCCCGTCGAACGTGCAGTTGCGCAGGTCCGACCGGAGTCCCGGTTCGCGTGGAGGGGATGTGCCCGCGGTCACGGAGCCGAACCGCCGGCCGGTGCGTCGGCGGGCGGCTTCACGTCGCCGCCCTTGCGGCCGGGGCCTGCAGGCGGCGCTTCGCCGGAACCCGGCGCGCCTTGCTGGGGGATGAAGTTCCCGCCGCCGCCTGCGCCGCCGCCCGCGCCTCCGCCGGGACCGCCCGGCCCGCCGCCGCCGAAGCCGCCGCCGCCCGCGGCACCGCCGACCACGGCAGGCGTGAAGCCCTTGAGCGTCTGGAAGCCCATCGGTGCGTTGAGGTCAACGTACCGGCCGCCCTGTCGCGCAGGCGGCGGCGGGAGCATTCCGTATCCGCCGATCTGCCGCTGCACGTAGTCGGGCGCGCGCACGATGAGGTTGCCGTCGTAGTAGCGGATCGAGGCCGCCGTCTCGTCCAGCCAGATGTCCGGCTCGACCAGCGACTTGATGAGATCGATGAGTTCCTCGGCCTTCTCCTCGGCCGGGCGTCGCGCGGGCGATTCGCCCGCCTCGCCGAACGGCGCACCGCCGCCGCCGCCGCCGCCCATGCCGCCACCGCCGCCGCCGCCGCCGCCGAAGCCACCGCCGCCCCCGCCGCCGCCGAAGCCGCCGCCCCCGCCGCCGCCCATGCCGCCGAAGTTCTGGATCGACTGGTTCAGGTTGAACTCGGGCGCGTTGTCGAAATTGGGCGCCTCGAAGAGCAGGTCACGGATCGGGTAGATGCGCGTGTCCTGCGAGGTCCGGGCGTTCAGGCGCGCCTTCGGGCCGACCTCGACGTATCCGTCGCGCAACTGCCAGGTCGACGGTTCGGTGGATGCCTGCTGGATCATCCGCTCGAGCGCGGCGAGCGCCGAGATGCGCTCGAGCGAGAGCGTGATGGGCGCCTCCGGATCGAACCCGTCGCTCGCGCCGTTGGCGTCGGCCCAGCGCACGAGGAGCTCGCAGCCGACCAGCTTCTGCAGGTACTCGAACGCCTCCTTCGCGCGCGTCTCCTGGAAACGCACGCTGACGCCCGTGGTGAGCAACGCGCGCAGCATCCCGCCGCGCGACTGCTCCTGCTGGGCCGCTCGGGCCTGCACCGTGGCCGCGATGCGGTCGGAGAGGTTCTGCGCGGCGGCCGAGGCGCCGAGGGCGGCGCCCGCGAAGGCTGCGATCGTGGCGATCCGGATGCCGTGCTTCATGTCGCGCTCCTCGATTGCGGGGAAGGTCCCGTTCCGTTCAGGAGTGTACGAATCGGGGCTTGGGCCCGATCCCTCGAATCGCCCCGGATTCAGGGCTTCGGGGGCGATTCCAGCGTCGCCAGCGCGGTTTCGCTCTCCGCGAGCGCCCACAGGGCCATCGCCTGCGCGCCCACGGGCATGGAGGCATCGGCCGGGGACGCGAGGATCCCGCCCTCCGCCGCCTCGGGCGCGGGCGCGCACACCGCGATCTCGGGACCGGCGCAGAGCTGCCTGACGAACCGGTTCGCCCAGCCGAGCGCCTCGCGCGACGATGCGCGCACCCCCGCATCCATCGAGGGGTCCGTCGCGAGCATGGCCACCAGCACCTGCGGCCGCAGCGACTGGCTCGACACGCGACCGCTGGCCGCGCCGGCGACCGGGAAGGCCCCCACCTCGTCGGCAAGCGAGGCAGGGCGCGACGCATCCGGCCTGAGCTGCGTCCCGAGCAGCACCGCGTGCGCCGCATCGAGCGCGTCGTTGGCGCTCGACGGGCGCGCGCGGGCGGCGCCGGCGCCCGCGAGACGGCGCTCGGCCTCGATGAGGAACGGGGCGTTCGCCACGGTCTGCGCGGCGTTCGTCGCGTTCCACTCGGCGTCGATCGCGGACGCGAGGCGGGCCGCGTCCATCGGCGGCTCGGCGTCGCCGGCCATCGTCGCGGCCGCCGCGAGCACCGCCGCGCGGTCGGCGGCACGGAGCGACGCCAAGGCCGCCGGCGCGGCGATGCGCGCGAGCGCCGCGCGGAGGCGCGCCCGGAGCGCTTCGTGCGGCTGCGTCGCGCCGGGCGCGGCGCGCGCGCCCGCGAGGTCCGCGATCGCGAGCGACGCGAAGGCCGTGGCGGCCACGTCGTCCACGGGGTCCGACTCGGACGCGTCGACCTCGGCGAGCGCCGCGAGCACGCGGTCGGCCGCGGCCCGCGCGCGGTCGCGCAGCGGCGCGTCCCATGTCGCGGTGCGCGCGACCCGCGCGAGCCCCCACGCGACGAACGCCTGCTCCGCCGCGCCGGCGACGATCGGCTCGTGCAGGTTCGCCGGCACGAGGTAGGTGCCGCGAAGGCCCGTGCGCCGGAACGTCTCCGCCGCCTCGGGGGGAACGCCCTCGGGCAGGGCAGGGGGCGCGAGCAGGCGTTCGATGCGCGCGACCACGGCATCGGCCACGGCCCGCGCCTCGGCGCGCGAAGCGGGCGCCATCGAGACGGGCGGCAGCACGCGCGCGAGCGCGATCGGGGCGTCGTCCGGCGTGCGCTGCGCGAGCCGCACGCCCCAGGAGCCGTACACGGCCGTGGCGCCGCCGAGCGACTGGAGGTCGGGGAGGTCGCGCGCGGGCAGGCCGAGTTCGCCGACCATCGCGAGGATCGCGCGCGAGGGCGGGGCGGCCATGCGCCGCGCGAGGAGGTCCGCGGCCGGTGCGTAGGCGGTGCGGTCGCCGTCGGTGATCTGCAGGCCGCACTCGGCGGGCTCGATGGCGCGCGCGATCTCCGCGAAGGTGCGCCCGATCAGCGCACGGCGCTCGCCGGCGAGCTCGAGTTCGAGCGCCAGCGCCCGCGCGTCGGGCTTCGCGTCGATGCCCGCGACCGACGTCGCGCTGCGCGTGCGCACGTCGGCCAGCGCGCGCCGAAGCGCGCGGTCGATCGGGCCGGTGCTCGCGGCGGCGGCGTCCGGCGCGGGCGCGGCGCCATCCTGCGCTCGCCCGTCGCCCGCATCCTCGCCCTTGCCGACGATGCGGCCGCGGAACCGAAGCACCACCGCGGCCGAGCGCACGTCGGGCGGCGTCGCGACGGGCGCGACCGACGTACCGCCGCCATCGAGCCAGGCGCGGGCGGCGAAGAATGCCGTGACCGCACCCCCGGCATCCGGCACGGGCGGCGACTCCGAGGCCATGGCCGTGCGCGCCTCGGCTGCAGCAAGTCCGGTAAACAGCACGCCTGCGATCAAAGACCGCATAATCGACGTGTTTCGACGGAAATTGCGGAGGTTGCGGCTCACTGGGTGGACATCCGACGCGTACGGTGAAGAGTCATGATCGTAGCGCGGGGGGGTCCAACGGCCTCGGCCGTCCCCCGCGCCACACGGTTCACCGGACCCGCGTTCGCCACAACAGGAAGACCAGACCCATGCGCGCCGTCGCCATTGCAGCCTCCAACGTCGTCTCCGTGCAGGAGAGCTCGCGGCGGATCCTGATCCTGGCGGCGCTCGCGTTCATGGCGCTCTGCTGAGCGCGGTCCACCCATTCCAACGCCGGTCGTTTCGGCGACCGAAACGTCGGGCGCGGCCGAAGAGCCGCGCCCGCGGTCGCTTTCGGCCCTGCGGCGGACGCGCGATCTCCCGGCCTCGCCGGACGGGCGCCGTGAAGCACCGCAGGCGCCCCTTGCGGGACGCCTGCGGGAAGTGCTTCGCGATGCGCGGGACGGGCTCGATCAGAACTTGATCTTGCTCGTTCCCAGCGAGCCGTGGTCGTCCATGCCGCCGCGGGTCGGGCGCGGCCCGATGTCGCGGTTGCGGCGGGCGCCGGACTCCTCCTCGGCCATCGACGCGCCCCACTGGGCGCGCTTGAGGCTGAGGCCGATCTTGCGGTCGTCGGTGTCGACGCGCAGGATCTTGACCTCGACCTCCTGGCCGGGCTTGACGACGTCCTGCGGGTTCTCGACCTTCTGGTCGCTGAGCTCGCTGATGTGGAGCAGGCCCTCGAGGCCGTCCTCGAGCTCGACGAAGACGCCGAAGTTGGCGATCTTCGTGATCTTGCCCTTCACGATCATGCCCGGGCGGTACGCGCTCGGGATGGCCTCGTGCCACGGGTCCTCGGTGAGCTGCTTGACGCCCAGGCCGATGCGCTGCTTCTCCTGGTCGACCTCGAGGATGACGCACTTGACGACGTCGCCCTTCTTGTAGAGCTCGTTCGGGTGCGCCACCTTCTTGGTCCAGCTGATGTCGCTGACGTGCAGCAGGCCGTCGATGCCGGGCTCGATCTCGACGAACGCGCCGTAGTTCGACAGGTTGCGGACCTTGCCCTCGATGACCGAGCCGCGCGGGTACTTCTCGGCGACGAGCTCCCACGGGTTGACCTCGGTCTGCTTCATGCCGAGCGAGATCTCGAGCTTGTCCTTGTTGATGTCGAGCACCACCACGTCGACCTCCTGGCCGACCTCGACCAGCTCGCTCGGGTGGTTCACGCGGCGCGTCCAGCTCATCTCGCTGACGTGCAC
>CAYSFS010000052.1:0-15044 GCA_964430235.1 uncultured Chitinophaga sp.
CGTGGCCGATGTGCGGCCGGTCGTTCACGTAGTAGATGGGCGTGGTGATGCAGGCTGGCATGGGGGGCGGATGGTAGTTCGCCTAGCGCAGGAGCCGCGCGACGGCCGCCACGTCCGCACGGTCGTCGGCGAGCACCAGCCACAGCGTGCGGCCGTCGGCCATGGCCCACGCGGTGCGCTCGGTCAGTCCGTCGTCCGACACCGTCTCGAGCCACTCGGTGCCGGGCGCGAGCGGCAGCGCGCGGCCGAAGCCGTCGAGCCGCACGACGTCGCCGCGGTCGGGCATCAGGGTCACGGTGGCCACGGTGCCGGCCTGCGTCGTGCCGAACGGGACCATCACGCCGCGCAGGCCGGGCGCGAGCTCCACGATGCGCGCGTCGAGCGGCTCGAGGCCCGCGGGCGTGAGGTCGGGCGCGGCGCGGCCGACGACCTCCGCGAGCATCGAAGGAAGTCGCCCAAGCGCCGCGTCGCGCTCGCGCCCCCGCTCGGCGTCCTGCTCGGCGCGGCGTTCGTGGAGCGCGGCCACCAGCGCCACCTCGGCGAGCGGGTGGTCCTGCTGGTGGGAGCCATGGCGGTCGCGCAGGCGCGGGCCCGTGATCCCGAGGACCACCGCGAACGCAACGCACGCGAGCGTGAGGGCCGTCGCGAGCGGGCTGATCGGGGACGTGCGGTCGGGGGGCGTTTGCTGCATGGAACCTGCTCCTCCCGATGCTACGCTTGGGCCATGGCGCGACCCTCGACGAACCGTGTGCTTGCCGCCGCGCTGGCCGGCCTCGCGGCCGCGGCCGGAGCCCATGCGCAGAACGCCCTCGGCGGCGGCGACGCGCTGTCCCGCGACACGCGCCACGCGGACTACTCGAAGACCTCGCGGTACGGCGTGCTCGACGCCAACACGCGCGTCGGTTCGCTCGGCGACAACGGGCAGGCGGCGAAGGTCGACTACTTCTCGCGCAACCTGATCGTCACGGGCGACGTCGGCGGCGGGCGCCAGTTCCGCGGCAACGTGGGCTACCGCGAGCAGTCGGAGTTCACGGGCAACACGGGCGCGGACGACCTGCGGTTCTTCACGGCGTACAGCGTGTACTCGAGCCCGTACATGGCGCAGGCGAACTACAACCCGCTCGAGGCGAGCCAGCAGTTCGGCGCCATCATGTACACGCGCACGTACGCGAACGCGTCGGCGCGCGACATCCTCACCGACCAGCAGCCGCTCGATGCGCGCATCGCGTTCGACCGCTTCTCCGCCGACGGCGCGAAGGGCATGCGCCGGCAGGCGGACTTCATCGACCCGGGAAACACGCGCGACGTGTCCGAGCGCCTGAACTGGCGCGTGACGCAGTCGCGATCGGCCGCCACGCGCTCCGAGCGGGACTCGATGGCGTACCTCGAGAACTCGCTGGCCTCGATGGGCCTCAGCGCCTACGACCGCCAGCGCCTGAAGCAGGACATCCTGCAGGGCCGCACGCAGCGCGACATGGTGGTGGGCTCGCCGCTCTCCGAGACGTCGCTCCTGCCCGGCCGGTCGCTCTCCGACTCCGACATCATGCGCCCGACGATGGCGCCCGAGTACCGGTCGATCGTCGACTCGCTGCGCGCGCGCGCGGCCGACCGCCTGCCCGACCGGCTCGGTGGCGGCGAGGACGCGCGCAAGGCCGAGGTCGAGCGCCGCCTGGGCGGCGACATGGACTGGCTGCGCGGGCAACTGGTGCGCAGCGGCGTCGAGAGCGGTCGCGACGGCGCGGGCCGCCTGCCGGCGCCGGGCGCCGAGGGCACCGAGGGCACCGAGGCGCGCGACGGGCGGCCGGTCGACGCCGGCGCCGCGCAGGGCGGCGACGGCGGCATGGGCTCGCGCGACGAGCGGGGCGCCGGAAGCCGCGGCGAGGGCCCGACGAAGTCCGGCGACAGGGATGCCGACAAGGACGGCCTCCGCAAGCCGAACATCGACGACCTCGCGTACATCCTGCGCCACGGCCGCACGCTGCAGTCGCTGGTGCCCGAGGACTCGGGCGCGATCAAGGACATGATGTCGCTGGGCGCCACGTCCATGTCCCGCGGCGAGTACTTCCGCGCCGAGGAACGGTTCCGCTCGGTGCTCCAGGTGCTTCCCAACAGCGCGACGGCGCTGGCGGGCGTCGCGAACGCACAGCTCGGCGCCGGCCTGCACGTGAGCTCGGCGCTCTCGCTCCGGAAGCTCTACGCGATGCACCCCGAGATGATCGACACGCACTTCGGCGCCGAGGTCATGCCTTCGGCGGTGCGGCTCGAGGCGGCGCTCGCGTCCGCGCGCGAGCGCCTCGACGCCGCGAACCGCCCCGGCGCGTCCGCGGACCTCCAGAGCGACCGGTTCGACTTCGGCCTCGTCATCGCCTACGTCGGGTTCCAGACGGACCGCCCCGCGGTCATCCGCGAGGGCCTCGACGCCATGCGCGTGGCGCGGCCGGATGACGCGATGCTCGGGTTGCTGCAGCGGGTGTGGATGCCGCCCGCCGACGCCGCGCCGAAGGGCGCCCCGGCGGGCGCGACGCCCTGACGGGCGCGTGCGGCGCGGATCGCCTCAGGCGCCCGTCGTCGCCGCGCGACCGCCCGCGGGCTGCGCGCCCACGCGGCCCTGCAGCCCCAGCGTGCGGTAGATGCGCCGCGTCGCGTCGCTGCGGTTGAGCGTGTAGAAGTGGATTCCCGCCACGCCGCGGTCCATGAGGTCGCGCGCCTGCTCGGTGGCCCAGTGGATGCCGACGTTCGCGACGTCCTCGGGGCTGTCCTCGCAACGCTTGATCGACCGCAGGAGCGACGCGGGGAACCGCGTGCCCGCGGCGAGCTCGGCCATGCGCCTCAGGCCCGCGATGGACGTGATCGGCATGATGCCGGCGATCACGGGCACCGTGATGCCCGCGAGCGTGCACCGGTCGCGCCAGTCGAAGAACGCATCGTTGTCGAAGAAGAGCTGCGTGATGACGAAGTCGGCGCCGGCCTCCACCTTCGCGCGCAGGTGGTCCATCTGCACCAGCGTGTTGGGGGTCTCGGGATGGCCCTCCGGGAAGCCCGCGACGCCGATGCCGAAGCCGCGCGCGTGCGGATGGCGGCCGCCCTCGTTGAACGCGCGCACGGCACGCACCAGGTCCGCCGCGTGCCGGAAGTGCCCGGCCGCGCCCGACGCGCCCGACGCGCCCCCGCGCGGCGCGTCGCCGCGGAGCGCGAGGATGTTCGAGACGCCGCGCGCCGCGTAGCCCGCGAGGATGCCGTCGATCTCGGCCTCGGTGTGGCCCACGCAGGTCAGGTGCGGCACCGGCCGGAGCGAGCCCGAGCCCTGCAGCCTCGCGACCAGCGCGTCGGTGCGGTCCCGCGTGCTGCCTCCCGCGCCGTACGTCACCGAGACGAACGACGGGTGCAGCGACTCGAACTCATGCACCGATGCCGCGAACGCGTCCCACGCCTCCTCGGTCCTCGGCGGGAAGAACTCGAAGCTCGCGGTCATGCCGTCGCGTGCGATGACGTCGGCGATGTGCATGGGGACAGTCTAGGTGCGGGCGACGCGTGCCTCCGGCCTAGACTCACCGCATGCGCACGCCCGCTCGCCTGCCGAGGCCCACGGTGGAACGGCTGAGCCTGTACCTGCGCGAGCTCGAGCGCGATGGCCCGGACGACGCCCCCACGGTGAGCAGCCGCCAGCTCGGGGCCGCGGCCGGCGCGAACGACGCGCAGGTGCGCAAGGACCTCGGGTTCGTCGGGGTCGCGGGCCGCCCCGGCATCGGCTACGCGCGCGGCCCGGCCGCCGACGCCATCCGCCGTGCGATCGGCATGCACCGGCCATGGCGCGCGGTGCTGGTGGGCGCGGGCAACATCGGCCGCGCGCTCGCCGCGTACGGGCGCTTCCGCGAGGAGGGGTTCGTCATCGTCGCGATCATCGACCGCGCGCCGGCGATCGTGGGGCGCCAGGTGGCGGGCATCGAGGTGCGCCCGATGGAGCATCTCGCGCGCGCGGTGCGGTCCGAGGGCGTCGACATCGGGATCATCGCGGTCCCGGGCGAGGAGGCCCAGGGGGTGGCCGACGCGCTGGTGGCGGCGGGCGTCCGGGGCGTGCTGAACTTCGCGCCGACGCGGCTGCACGTCGACGAGCGCGTGCCGGTGGTCGAGGTGGATTTCCGCGCGGCGCTTGAACGACTCGCGGCGGAGGTGTCGCAGCGGGGCGGGTGGGACCGGCGGGCGGCGGTCGCGCGGCCGGCGGCGCCCTCCCGGCGGAAAGCGGGCCGACGGCAGGGCTAGCATGCGCTGCATGGCATTCCAGCCTCTCGGCACGGATCGGACACTCGCGGCCCTGCGCGCCCGCGTCGATCGCGCCGCGTCGATCGCGGCGACCGCGGCGGTGACCCTCGGCCTCGGTGCCTGCGCGAAGCCGCTCTTCCCTGAGAACGCCCCGCGCACGCAGTTCGAGAAGTTCGATTCGATGCGGTCGGGCGCTGCGCCCGCCGAGGAGCCCGACGTGTTCGGGCGCCCGCAACCGGCGCTTCGCGCGCGCCTGACGCCCAAGAACGACACCTGACGGCCGCCTCGTCTGCAGCGGAAGCACTTCGCGCGCCGATGAACGCGTCGGGAGGCGGCGCCCTGCGCCGTTGCATGGACGTGAACACGACGCCGGCCGCCGAGACACCTTCCGCACCCCTTCGCCGCCGCCGGCCGCCCCGTGCGGCGGTCGCGATCGGTGCGTTGGCGCTCGCGACCCTCGCGGCCGTGGGCGTGCTTTCCCTGCCTGGACCGGTCCGTTCGTTCGGCGGCGGGCGCACCGCGTGGCCCGCGCGGGCGCAGCCCGAGGTCGGGGCGGCGTCGCCGTCCTCGGTGGCGAGCGAGCCCGGCATCCGCCCCCGGACCGCCCCGCTCGACGGGCTCCGGTGGCGGGCGATCGTCATCCACGAGTCGGGCACTCCCGCCGGGGACATGGCGACCCTGGAGCGTCGCCACTTCGGTGCCGGGCGCGCCGGGCTCGGATTTCACTTCGTGGTCGGCAACGGCCAAGGCATGGAGGACGGCCTGGTCGGCATCGGCTACCGATGGGACCGGCAGCTGCCGGGCGCACATGCCCCCGCGTCGTGGCATGCCCCGGGGCGCGGCGGCATGCTCGACGGCGCCGGGCTCAACGAGTCGGCGATCGCGATATGCGTGATCGGCAACTCCGACCGGCGTCCGTGGTCCGACCGACAGCGGCGCGAGACGGCCAACCTGGTGCGCGCGCTGCAGCGCGAGTGCGGGATTCCGGACGACGCGGTGCACGTCGCGCGCGAGCTCTCGTCGGCTCGACCCGCCGCGCGCCCGACCGGGCGGCCGCGCATCGCCGAAGCCGGATCCGAACGCTGAATTTGCCCGCAATCCCGCCGCAACCGGGTCGTTGCACCCCTTCAGTGGGTCCGCTACCTTGTTTTGCCTGTCGGCCGCCCCGGTTTCCCCGGGGTCACGTCCTCGCCGACGGCACCCCCCCGTCCGCCCGCCCCGCGGTCGAGAGGGCTCCTTCCGGAGCGTTCGCGGGGCGTTCGTGTCCTCCGTTCGATGCTTAGCCACTCCCCCATCCCGCGCGAGCTCTTCGGCTACAAGGTGATCGATCGCCTGGGCGAGGGGGCCGCGAGCGTCGTGTACGCCGTGATGGACAAGTCGCGGCAGGTGCTGGCGCTGAAGCACGTGGTCCGCCGCGCCGAGAAGGACCAGCGGTTCATCGACCAGATCAAGCAGGAGTACGACATCGGCTCCAAGCTCGATCACCGGAACATCCGGGCGATCCACCGATTCGTGAAGAACCAGAAGTCGGTGCTCGGGATCGCGACCGGCCCCGTCTCCGACGCGGCGCTCGTGATGGAGATGATCGACTCGTCGACGCTCGAGAGCGACGACCGGCCGAGCGCCGCGAAGATCGCGCGCTACTTCGCGCAGGCCGCGCGCGGCCTCGCGCACATGCACGAGCGCGGGTTCGTGCACGCCGACATGAAGCCGTCGAACATGATGGTGAACGACGACGGCACGGTCAAGGTCATCGACCTCGGCCAGGCGTGCGCGGCCGGCTCGCGCAAGGAGCGAATCCAGGGCACCCCGGGATACATCGCGCCCGAGCAGGCGTTCAAGGAGGAGATCGTCCCCGCCACGGACGTCTACAACCTCGGCGCGACGCTGTACTGGGTTCTCGTGCGCGGCAACATCCCGTGCGCGCTGCCCGCGGGCGAGACGAATCCCGACATGCGCGTGAAGCCCTCGCTCATCCGCATGCCGAGGCCGCTCCACGAGACCGACCCGCGCGTGCCCGAGGAGTTCAGCGACCTCGTGCTCGGCTGCATCCAGGTGAAGCCCGAGTCGCGCATCTCGAGCATGGAGCTCGTGGCCGACCGGCTCGACGCCATCGCCGAGCGGTGCGAGCGGACCGGCGCGGGCAAGTCGCTCGAGGGTCCCGCGGGCATGGGAACCGCGCCCGACCGACGCCTCGACAGCCAGTCGACGAAGGGATGACCGTGATCGCCGCCGCCGCGCTCGCCGTCGCCGCCGTGCTCGCGGAGGCGCCGCCGGTCGACTCCCCGGACGGGCTGCGGGAGTTCGAGGCGCGCGTGCGCGCGGTGGCGCCGAAGGCCCGCGATGCGGTGGTGGCGATCGTGATCGCGCCGCGTGCCGGGGCCGACGCGAAGGAACCCGGGGGAACCGGGAGCGGGACGCTCATCTCCGCCGACGGCTGGGTGCTGACCGCCGGGCACGTGGGCCAGGAACCCGGCCGCGCGGTGACGGTGCTGCTCGCCGACGGCACCGAGCTGAAGGGGCTGACCGCCGGGCAGCACTTCGGGCCCGACGGGGACGTCGGGCTCGTGAAGGCCGATCCCGCGGGCCGCACGCTCCCCTTCGCGGAGCTCGGGGCCGCCTCGTCGCTCGCGACGGGCGACCCGGTGCTTGCGCTCGGTCACCCGCTGGGCCCCGAGCGGTCGCCCTGGCGGCCGCCGCCGCTTCGCGTGGGCCGGGTGCTCGGCCGCGAGGGGTGGCGCATCGCGATCGACGCCCCGCTGAGCCCGGGCGACAGCGGCGGCGGCGTGTTTGACCTCGAGGGGCGGCTGGTGGGGGTCAACTCCGCGGCGGCCTCGCGGCCCGAGTTGAACCTGGCCGCGACGGTCGAGAGCGCGAGGTCCCGCATGGAGTCGCTGCGCGAGGGGCTCGCCACGGGTGCATGGCTCGCGGACCCCGCGAAGAACCCGATCGAGGCCGCGATGGAGGACCGCATGTCCGACGCCGCGGCCGACGAGGGCCGGCTCGCCGACGACGCAGACGCGCGCGAGGAGCAGTACGACCGCCGCTCGCAGGTGCTCGAGTCGCTGTCGACGCTCACCGACCCGTACGCCGACGCGGTGGTCGCGGTGCTGGTGGACTCGCGGGACGCCTGCTACGGCACGCTCCTCGACGACGAGGGGCATGTCCTCACCAAGGCGAGCGAGCTCGGCAACCCCGTGCGCCGCGTGGACGTGCTGCTCGACGACGGGCAGGCCGTGCGCGCGCGGCGGCTCGCGGAGGACCGGGCGCTCGACCTGGCGATCATCGGCATCGACCCGATCGACGCGGTGCCCGTCGATTTCGGCGACGCGCCCGAGCCCGCACTCGGCGAGGCCCTGCTCACGGTGGGGCGCGGGATCGCGCCGCTCGCGCTCGGGTTCCGCTCGCTGGGGCCCTACGTGTCCGGGGGCTCGGACGCCGCGGGTCGCGCCTTCCTCGGCGTCACCCTGCGCGCGCCCACCGACGAGGAGCGCGCGCGCATTCCCGGGGGAATCGGCCAGATGGTGGGGGACGTGGTGCCCGGGGGCACCGGGGCCGCCGCGGGCCTCCGCCCGGGCGACGCCGTCGTGCGCGTCGACGGCGTCGCGCTCGACAGCGCCGAGGCCGCCGCGGCGCCTCTGCGCGCACGCGCGCCCGGCGACCTCGTGGAGCTGCAGGTCGCGCGCGACGGGGCGGTCGAGACCATGTCCGTGCGCTTGCTGCGCCTGCCGTTCATGGATCCGCGCCACCTCAACCAGGGCGCGGAGGTGAGCCGAAGGTGCACGGGGTTCGGCGAGGTCGTCCAGCACGACGCCGTGGTGCCCGCGCAGAACGTGGGCTCGCCGGTGGTTGACTCGCGCGGCCGCGTCGTGGGGCTGAACATCGCGCGCGCCGACCGCATGAAGACCTACGCGCTTCCGTCGCGCGTGGTGGGACCCGCGGTCGAGCGCATGCTCGCGCGCATCCGCGCGGGCGACGTGCCGGCGGACGCGGATCCCTCGGAAGGCCTGGCACCCGTGCGGTTCGGCGCCGACGGGCTGGCGCACGCCGTCGCGGCCGCGGCGCGCGTCACGGGGCCGACGAACCAGCTGCGTGCGGCGGGCGCGGGGGCGGTCGGCGCGGACGGCGCCGAACCCGCGACGATCGTGGGATGGGCGGACTTCGACGACATGGCCGTGTGGCGCGTGGAGGTGCCGTCGGTGGGCCGCTACGACCTCGCGCTCCGCGTGCGCGTGAAGGCCGGCGGCAAGGCCGACGTGTTCCTCGGCGACGAGCTCATGACGGTGGCGCTGGGCGGCGCCGGTCGCGGGGGCCTGGTGCGCGTCGGGGAGATCGTGGTGCTCGAGCCCGGCCCGATGGCGCTCCGCGTGCAGCCCCTGGGGCGGCCGAACGGATCGATGATGGAGCTCGAGGAGGTGGTGCTGCAGCGCACCGACCTGCTGCGGGCGCAGGAGCGCGCGAACGCGCTCCTGCGATTCCGCGACCTCGACCGGCTCGAGCGCGAGCTCCAGCGCCAACGCAGGCGCGAGGATCGAAGGAGGAACACCGATGGCTGACGCGGCACCGGGCGACAAGTGGGACCGGCGGTTCCTTGAGCTCTCCGACCTCATCGCGACGTGGTCGAAGGACCCGAGCCGCGGCGTGGGCGCGGTGATCGTGAGCCCGGCTCGGCAGATCATCGCCACCGGCTTCAACGGCCTGCCGCGCGGCGTCGACGACCTGCCCGAGCGGCTCGAGCGCCCGGTGAAGTACGACTTCGTGTGCCACGCCGAGCTGAACGCGATCATCCAGTGCGCGCGCAACGGCGTGAGCCCCGTGGGTGCGTCGATCTACACGAGCTTCAGCCCGTGCATCCAGTGCACGCTGGCGATCGTGCAGGCCGGCATCGCGCGCGTGGTGACCTACGAGGCCGGCGGCGAGGCCGACGCCCACTGGATGGAATCGTTCGCCAAGGCGCGCGCCGTGATGCGCGAGGCGGGCGTCGCGTACGAGGCGATGCCGCGCGCGTGAGCACGGCGCGCGTGCGCACGCACCGGCGGGCGTCACATGCGCTCGGGCGCCGTGATGCCGAGGAGCCCCAGCCCGTCGCGCAGGACGTGCTTGGTGACGGCGCAGAGGCGCAGGCGACCGGCCCGCACGGCCGCGTCCTCGCACCGGAGCACGGGGCATTGCTGGTAGAAGGCGTTGAACCCGGTGGCGAGAGAGTGCAGGTAGGCGCAGAGGCGGCTCGGGTCGTTGTGCTCGGCGACGTCGCGCACCACCTGCGGGTAGCGCAGGATCGCGAGCGCCAGCTGGCGCTCGGCGGGCTCGCCGACGGCGGCCCGCGGCCGCGCGGGGGCGTGGGCAGCGGCGTCGAGCGCCTTGCCGAGGATGCCCGCGATGCGCGCGTGCGCGTACTGGAGGTACGGGCCGGTGTCGCCCTCGAAGCTCACCATGCGGTCGAGGTCGAACACGTAGTCGCGCGTGACGTCCGATCCGAGGTCGGCGTACTTGACCGCGGCAATGCCGACCGCGCGGCCGATCGCGGCGAGCTCGTCCTCCGCCATGCCGGCGGTCGGGGAGTCCGGCGCCGCGCTGCGCGCCCGCACCTCGCGCGTCCCGCGCTCGATGGCCTCGTCGAGGAGCGCCTTCAGCGTGAAGTTCTCGCCGCTGCGCGTCTTGAGCGGCTTGCGGTCCGGCCCGAGCACGCTCCCGAACGGGACGTGCACCAGCCGCGCCTGCGTGCCGTCCGGAAGCCGGTCCCACCCGGCCATGCGCACCGCGTCGAAGACGTCCTTGAAGTGGTCGCGCTGGCGCGCGTCGACCACGTACACGACGAGGTCGCTGCCGAGGTCCTGCACGCGGAAGCGGCACGCGGCGAGGTCGGTGGTGGCGTAGAGGAACCCGCCGTCGCGCTTGCGGATCAGCATCGGCCGCTCGCGGTCGGGGTAGCGCACGACGATCGCGCCGTCGTCCTCGGTGCCGAGCCCCGCCTTGACGAAGGCCTCGACCACCGGGCCCAGCCGCTCGCGGAAGAAGCTCTCCCCGCGGCTGTGGCGCTCGGTGAGGTGCACGCCGAGGACGTCGGCCGTCTCGAACACCTCGCGCATGGTGCAGTCGATGATGCGCTGCCAGTCGTCGACGAGCGCCTGCTCGCCGGACTGGAGCCGCACGAGCGTCGCGCGCGCGTCCTCCTGCGCCAGCGCGGCGCCCGCGTTCTGGGCCTCGAGCTCGGCGACCCGGTGTGGGCCGGCGTGCGTCGCGCGCGCGGCCACGAGCCCCGCGTGGTCGTCGCGGCCCTCGAGCTGCGCCGCGCGGTACGCGCGGTTCAGGTCCTCGAGCGTGATGCGCCCCAGGTCCGCGCCGGCGCGGCGGAGCGCCGCCAGCGTCATCGCGATGGGCAGGCCCCAGTCGCCGAGGTGGTTCTCGCGCCAGACCTTCCGTCCGAGGCGCTCGTGCACCCGCGCGATGGTGTCGCCGATGATGGTGGCCCGCAGGTGGCCGACGTGCATCTGCTTCGCGACGTTGACTCCGCAGAGGTCGACGGTCACCGCGTGGCGGTCCGTCGAGGGCGCGATGCCGAGGGCGGGCGTGTCGAACGCGTCGATGGCGTCGGCGAGCGCGGACGCCGCCAGGTGCACGTTGACGAAGCCGGGGCCGGCGACCTCGGTGCGCTCGGCGATGCCCGCGAGGTCGGCCTTCGCGAGCACGTCGGCCGCGAGCTGCCGCGGGTTGGCGCCGAGCTGCTTCGCGAGCGCCATCGCGAAGTTCGCCTGGAAGTCGCCGAACTGCGGGTTCGTTCCCGGGCGCACCTGCGGGTCGCAGGCCTCGGGCGCGAGGCCCGTGGCGGCGGCGATGGCCGAGCGGAGGGCGCGGGCGAGTCGCTCCGCGGGGTCGGCGGCGGCATCGTGTTCGGGACGCATCCGGGGCAGGATAGGAGCCGCCGGGGCGGGACGGGCGGCACGGCCGCGCCGGGAGGAAGCGTGCGCCCGCGGGGTACCATTTCGGGCATGAGCGACATCCAGGACCTCTCGGGCGACGATGCATCGATCGCCGACCTCTTCGAGGAGATCATGGACGAGCTGCGCCTCCTGAGCACGCTCTACATGAAGACGCACCCGCCGGAGGTGACGCTGCAGCCGACGATCATCGTCAGCGAGGCGTTCGTCCGCCTGGCCGGCCACAAGCCCGAGCAGTTCAAGGACGAGGACGACTTCCGCGCGACGGCCTCGGTGATCCTTCGCCAGGTGTTCGCCGAGCGCGCGAAGAAGCGCATCGAGGAGAAGAAGCGCACCGAGAAGGCGATGGACGCGCGCCGGGCGATCCGCGCCGAGCAGGCCGCGAGCCCGGGGCCCGAGGCCGAGCTTCCGTCGTTCGAGGGCGCCTCGCCGGAGCTCGCGATGGCGCTCGAGGCCGCGCTCGAGGCGCTCTCGGAGGTCGACGACCGCGCCGCGCGCGTGGCCGAGCTGCGGATCTTCGGGTCGCTCCCCATCGCCACGGTCTCCTCGATCGTCGGCGTGTCCGAGGCGGGCGCCGAGAAGGACTGGCGCTTCGCGAAGGCGTTCCTCCAGAAGCAGCTCAAGTCGCGCGGGCACGCCTGAGCACCGACGACCGCTCGGCGTACAGGCGCTCCATCAGCTGCTCCGTGGTCTCCGCCGGGGCCGAGTCGAGGCCGCGCGCCGCGACCTCGATCATGCGCACCAGCGAGTGGAAGTCCGCGACCGCGACGTGCTCGCGCGCCACCTGCGCGCGCGCGGTTCCCGCGGCCACTGCGTCGATGTCGGCCATGTTGTGGTAGTTGCCAAGCGGCAGGCACAGGCACGTCGATTCGTACCCGTACGACGCGAACGCCGTGGCCTCGCACGCGCCGCCGGGCATCAGCTTCCGCTGCCAGCGGAACGACGGGTCCGACTTCGCCTCGTGCGCGAAGAGCTCGGCGAGGCGGTTGGTGAGCGACGGCGAGAACACGCTGATCCGGTCGCCCACGCGCAGGATGGCCCCGGCGCCGATCGGCGAGTCGTGCGGGTAGCTGCGCGAGTTCTCGAGGCACAGCAGCCTGGCCTCGCGCGGGACGAACCCGGTGCGCGCCGCGTGGATGGTCCCGAGGAACCCGACCTCCTCGGCGACCGTGAGGAGCAGGCCCACGTGGCCGCACCCGGGCGCGTCGAGCAGCGCGTCGAGCGCGCACAGCGCGGCGGCGGCGGCGGCGAGGTCGTCGCACGCGTCGGTGTGCAGCAGGCCGCCCGCGATCTCCGCGCGCGGGAGGTCCCAGCGGGCGATCGTGCCCGCGCCGCACCAATCCGGCAGCGCGGACGCCGAGCGCGCGGTCACCCGCTTGAACGGCTTCGCGTCAGCGTCGAGGGACTCGACCGTCGCGTGCGCGCGCTCCTCGCCGGGGCCGACGAGCTCGAGCCGCGCGCCCGCGAAGTACGGGTCGTTGACGCCGCCCCTGAACTCGAGCGCGAGCGCACGGTCGCCCGCGCGCCCGGTCACGACGAAGGCCGGGTGGTCGAGGTGCGCGGTCACCAGCACGGGCCGCACGCCGCCGCCGCCGCGCCGCTGGGCGATGATCATGTTGCCGACGTCGTCGCGGGTCGCCTGCACGCGGTCGGCGCGTTCCCCGATCCACCGGTCGACGAACGCGGCCACGCGGTCCTCGAGCCCGGATGCGGTGGGGACCTGGGTGAGTTCGAGGAGCAGCGCCTCGCGCGCGGCCATCCGGGCGGTGTCGGGTTCGACCATGGGGCCGGAATCGTAGGTCCGCGGCGCGGCGGGGTCCCCGGCGCGTCGCCTACCCTGTGCGCCCCATGGCGCTGAGCCCGATCCCCGAGATCCTCGAAGACCTGCGCGCCGGCCGCGTGATCGTGCTCGTCGACGACGAGGACCGCGAGAACGAGGGCGACTTCGTGGTCGCGGCCGAGTTCGTCACGCCCGAGATGGTGAACTTCCTGACGCGCGTCGGCGGCGGGTACCTGTGCGTGAGCCTCGACTCCGCGACGTGCGAGCGGCTCGACCTGCACGCGCAGACGACGTCGAACACCAGCGTGCGCGGCACGCCCTTCACGGTCAGCGTCGACGGGCACCCGCGCCACGGGGTCGGCACCGGCATCAGCGCGCGCGACCGGGCCAAGACCATCCAGATGCTGATCGACCCGGCGATCCGGGCGGACGACTTCGTGCGCCCGGGCCACATCAACCCGCTGCGCGCCCGCGACGGCGGCGTGCTGGTGCGCACCGGCCAGACCGAGGGCAGCGTCGACCTGTGCCGGCTCGCGGGCCTGCGTCCCGCCGCGGCGATCATCGAGATCGTGCGCCCCGACGGCGAGATGGCGCGCATGCCGGACCTCGAGCGGATCTGCGCCGAGCACGGCCTGCGCATGTGCAGCGTCGAGCAGGTGATCCGGCACCGCCTGGCCGAGGAGGGCCTGATCCGCCGCATCGAGCCGGTGCACGGCTCGCGCGTGCGCACCCCGGAGGGCGAATTCACGCTGTTCGCATGGGAGAGCGACGTCGACGCGCTTCCGCACTTCGCGCTCACGGCGGGCGGCATCGGGGCGCTCGACGCGCGCGGCGCGGCGGTGCCGCACGACGCACCGGCGCTCGTGCGCATGCACCGGCGCGAGATCCTCGGCGACGTGTTCGGGATCGCGCTCGGCGACGGCGACGCCGCGGGGCAGCAGGTGGTGCGCGCCAGCCTGCGCATGATCGCGCAGGCGGGCGCGGGCGCGCTCGTGTACCTGCGGACCGAGGGCGCGGGCGACGACCTGCCGGGGCGCCTCGCGCGCATCCGGCGGCCCGGCCGCGACGACGTCAACGCGCCCGACCTGACCCGCGTCGACGGCCTGGGTGCGGGCGCGCAGCCGATGGACGCGCGGATGTTCGGGGTCGGCGGCCGCATCCTGCGCGACCTCGGCCTCTCGCGCCTGCGCCTCCTGACCAACCACCCCAAGCCCATGCCGGGCCTGCACGGGTTCGGGCTCGACATCGTCGAGCACGTGCCGGTGGCCTGAGCGGCATGCGCGCGTATCGTTGGGTCATGGACGCATGCTCGGTGATCGCGGCGGCGGCGGTGCTCGCGGGGTGCGCGGCGGTCCCGCCGGCGGGGGCACCCTCGGGCGCGGGTGCCCCCGCCGGCGCCGGGACCGTGACACCGCCCGCCGAGTGCGCCGGGATGCGCTTCGCGGATGCCGCGTCGCTCCTCGATGCCGTCGAGGGCGTTGCCGCCGGGATGCGCGACTTCCGCGCCGCCGTGACGGTGGAGACGACCGACGACGTGACGGGCGACACCGAGCGGCGCATGGGGCAGGTGGTGCTCGTGCAGGACACCGGCAAGCCCGAGACGCGGCGCTTCGCGGTGGTGCTCGAGAAGTTCATCGACGGAAGCGGCCGCGCGGACGACCGCCCGGTGCGCTACGTGTACGAGGACGGCTGGCTCACCGAGGCCGACTTCCGCGAGCGGACGCTGGTGCGCCGGCAGCTGGCGCGGCCGGGCGAGCGCTACGACCCGCTCAAGCCCGGCGAGGGGCCGGTGCCGCTCCCGATCGGCCAGCGTCGAGAGGACGTGATGCGCCGGTTCGAGGCCGCGCTCGCCGAGGTTCCCGAGTCCGCGTCGCTGAAGCGCGTGCCCGAGCCCATGGTGGGCCTCAGGCTGCGGCCGCGGCCCGGCATGGCCGACCGAGACCTCGTGGAGGCCACGGTCTGGTACGACGCAGGGACGCTGGTGCCGCGCGGCGGGGGGGGGGGCCGGCGCCCCCGGGCGCCCCCCCCGGTACCTAGGGGGGGGGCCGGCGCACGCGGCCCCCGCC
>CAYSFS010000053.1:0-13648 GCA_964430235.1 uncultured Chitinophaga sp.
GCTTCGACCAGCTCATGCGCCTGGCGTGGGAGGGCATGATCCCGACCGCGCTGCTGGTGCTCACGTGCACCGCGGTGTTCATGTACTTCGGCCTCGCCCAGTGGATGTGGGCCGGCAGCCTGGGCTGCCTCGCCATCGTCTGGGTGGTGGGCCCGAAGCTCCCCCGCAGCGCGAGCCCCAACGCGAAGATCGGCCTCCTCGGCAGCCGCTTCAGCCCGGCCTGAGCGCGGGGCGGCCCGCGCCGGCGCGTCACCGCATCCGGCGCATCGACCCCACCCACGCGCCGTACTCGAGCGCCGCGCGCACGCGCTCGCCGAGCGGGGGCCACTTCGACCGGTCCCGCCCGAACGCCGTCTCGTTGCGCCACGACCAGTACCCGCCCTTCAGGCGGAACCCGGTCTTGAAGCCGAGGAGCAACAGGTTCCATGCGCCGCGCGCCGCGTGCAGGGGAGTCATGCGCGGAAGGCTACGCGCTTGCGCCGGGTGAAGCGGGTGCTTCGCGCGCGGGTCCTACACTCGCCCGCGCGATGGCCAAGGTGCGCACCAGCTACGTCTGCCGCGACTGCGGGAACGTCCAGCCGAAGTGGATGGGGAAGTGCCCCGACTGCGGCGCGTGGGACGCCCTCGAGCGCTTCACCGAGCGCGACGCCGCCGAAGGCCCCGCGCCCGGCGCACTCGACCTCGGCGGCGCCCCCGACGCCGCGCAGGGCGGGCCACCCGGCGGCGGGCGCGCCGCCGCCGCCCGTCGCGCCGTGCCCATCGCCGAGGTCAAGCCGCTCGACGTCCCGCGCGTCCCGAGCGGAATCGACGAGTTCGACCGCGTGCTCGGCGGGGGCATCGTCCCCGGCAGCGTGACGCTCCTCGGCGGCGACCCGGGCATCGGCAAGAGCACGCTGCTGCTGCAGGCGGCCGCGGCGCTCGCGGGCCGCGGCCGGCGCGTCCTCTACGCCACCAGCGAGGAGAGCGCCGCGCAGGTGAAGCTGCGCGCCGACCGCCTCGACGGCAGCGGCGACGGCGCGCGCGGCGCGAACCTGCTGCTGCTGGCCGAGCCGAACCTCGCCGTCATCGCCGAGGAGGCGCGCCGCACGCGCCCGGACCTCCTGGTGCTCGACTCGATCCAGCTGGTCTTCCGCGGCGACGTCGACGCGCCGCCCGGAAGCCTCCAGCAGCTGCGCCGCTGCTGCCTCGACCTCGTCTCGATCGCGAAGACCTCGGGCACCGCCGTCGCGATGGTCGGCCACGTCACGAAGGAGGGCGACCTCGCGGGGCCGAAGCTCCTCGAGCACCTCGTCGACGTGGTGCTCGCCTTCGAGGGCGACCGCCACCACGCGTACCGCGTCGTGCGCGCGGTGAAGAACCGCTTCGGCAGCACGCAGGAGGTCGGGCTCTTCGAGATGACGGGCGCCGGGCTCACCGAGGTCGAGGAGGCCACGCTCGCCCCCGACGCCGCCGCGCGCGCCACGCGCCCGGGCAGCGTCTTCACCCCCGTGCTCGCGGGCTCGCGCGTGCTGCTCGCCGAGGTGCAGGCGCTCACCGCCACCGGGTTCCTCGGCAACGCCAAGCGCCGCGCCTCCGGCCTCGACGCGGGCCGGCTCGCGATGCTCATCGCGGTGCTCGAGAAGCACGGCGGGCTGCGGCTCGCCGACCAGGACATCTACGCATCGGCCGTCGGCGGCATGCGCATCGCGGAGCCCGCGGCCGACCTCGCGATCGCGCTCGCCGTCGCCGGTGCGTTCCACGACCGCGGGGCCGGCGCGGCCACCGCCGCGATCGGGGAGATCTCCCTCTCGGGCGAGCTGCGTTCCGTGCGTCAACTGGAGCTCCGTGTGCAGGCCGCCGTCCGTCGCGGAGCCAACGTCTTGCTGGTGCCGCGGGCGCAGGCTGACGCGGCGCGGGTGGCCGCACGCGCCATGGGCCCGGCCGCGGAGGTGGTGGCCGCCGCCGGCATCCGCGACGCGCTCGACACGCTCGCGTGACCCGCGCGCGCGCGGCCCGGCCGCCCTCGCGCTCGCCGCCGCGCCGCTCGTCGCCCCTCCCGACCGCCTCGACTCGATGCAGGCGCAGATCGACGCGCTGCGCGAGCAGAACGCGCGCCAGTCGAGCGAGATCCAGGAGCTCCGGGCCGCAGGCGGCGAGCGGTGGCTCACCGAGCAACGCGCCGAGCAGGTGCGCCGCGTCGTGCGCGACGTGCTGGCCGACGGATCGACGCGCGCCAGCCTGTTCCCGACGGGCCCGACCGCGGGCTACGACCGGAACTTCTTCGTCGCGAGCGCCGACGGCGACTTCCGGCTCAACATCGAGGGGCAGGTCCAGGTGCGGTACGCCTACTCGCACATGCCGACCGCGGCGCTCGGCACCGCGCCGCTGCCGCCGCCCGCGCCGGCCGGGACCGTCCCCGCCGAGGACGGCCAGATCGCCAACGAGTACGGCTTCGAGATCCGCCGCATGCAGCTCAACGTGTTCGGCCACATGTTCGACCCGAGCGTCACCTATCGCGTGCAGTTCCAGTACCAGCGCGACGCGAACGTCACCGGCGAGCCGCTCCGCTTCGCCGACGTGTATCTCCAGAAGGCCTTCGGGGGCGGATGGTTCGTCCGCGCCGGCCAGTGGAAGAACTTCTTCAACTGGGAGGAGATCGACTCCAGCCGCACGCAGCAGTTCGTCGAGCGGACGCTGGTCAACGAGTACTTCAGCACGCGTTTCGTGCAGGGGGTGCTTGTCGGCTGGGAGTCGGACTCGCTGCGCCTCTTCGGCTCGTACAACGACGGCGGCGCGAACCGCGACGTGGGCATCCTTCAGTCGACGGGCAACCTCACGCAGTGGGCGTTCACGGGCCGCGCGGAGTGGAAGCTCACCCGCGAGGGCTGGGGCCAGTTCCGCGACATGCAGGGCTGGTGCGGCAGTCCCTTCGGCGCCGCAGTCGGTGCCGCGTTCAACTGGCAGCGCGCGGCCGGGAACCCGCCCGCGTCGCGCCAGTCGCCCGGAAACGGCACCATCGTGCCCGGGACCTCGGGCGTGGCCGCGGTGGCCACCGACCTCACGCTCCTCACGTGGACCGCGGACCTCAACCTGCGCGGCGACGGGTGGAGCGCGTGGGCCGCGTACCTGGGGAACGTCACGTACGGCGGCGGCGCCGTCGCCCGGAACGCCGGCGTCGACGGGGCCGTGGCGCAGGGCGTGGTGGTGCAGGGCGGCGTGTTCGTGACCGAAGAGATCGAGCTCGTCGCGCGGTACGAGGGCTTGTGGGTGGCCAGCGACTTCTCGCAGCCGTCCTACGCGGCGAACCCGTTCCTGCCGCAGTCGCTCAACATCCTCACCGTGGGCGCAAGCTGGTACTTCCGGAAGAACCAGCTGAAGTTCACGCTCGACGCGGGCTACGCGTTCGATCCGGTCCGTTTCGGCACGGGGCTGTTCGGCGAGGCCATCGGCGGGGCCAACTGGCGGCCCTCGCAGACCGGCCAGGGGAGCGGCGAGGTGGTGATCCGGATCCAGACGCAGCTCCTGTTCTGACGAATCGCGCGGATGGTTCCCCGCGCCCGTCCTCAATGGACGCGGACGCATTGCCTAAATGCCTATCGGAACGAAGGTTGCGCATGGCCATGCACGCGCGCCATTATCCGTGCTTGGCCGGGAATCCCGGCCCGCACCAAGAAATCGCGCGCGTCTGCGCACCGTGCGGGGCACCTTGCTATCATCTGACCCTCAACCAAACGGCCGCAGTTGGCCGATACGGGTTGAATCCCTTGCCCGCCTACCGCGTTGGTAGGCACTCCAGGCCTGGGAATCGTCACTGGGACCGCGGGTAGAACGTCAGAGCCCCGGCCCGAAACAAGGAGCGAACGACATGAGTCTGACCAAGTTTGTTGGGCTCCTCGCGGGCTCGACCCTCACCCTCACGGGTGTGAGCTACGGAGCCGCCGAGGCGAACAACGACACCACCGCCCAGATCAATCAGCTCAAGGCTGAGATCGCGCAGATGAAGGCTGCGCAGGGTGACCAGTGGCTCACCGAGCAGCGCGCTGAGCAGATCCGCGGCGTTGTCCAGGACGTCCTGGCGGACTCGAGCACGCGTTCCAGCTTCCAGCAGGCTGGCGGCGCCACCAGCGGCTACGACAACGGGTTCTTCCTGTCGAGCGCTGACGGCAACTACAAGCTCAAGATCAACGCCCTCGAGCAGGTGCGTTTCGTGTGGGGCAACGGCTACGGCGCCGGCAACAACACCGGCCCGAGCGCTGCGTCCAACAACCAGTGGGGCTTCGAGAACCGCCGCACGCAGGTCTTCTTCTCGGGCAACGTCGTTGATCCGAGCTGGAAGTACCTCGTGGGCATGGCCTACGACTCGCAGATCGACCCCTACGTCCGCACCGCTGATTCGTTCCAGATCCTGTACGCGCAGGTCACCAAGACCCTGGGCAACGGGTTCAGCGTGACGGTCGGCCAGCAGAACGTGGCGTTCACCCTGCAGAGCCAGCTCTTCAACGCGGGCATGACCCAGTTCGGCGAGTACTCGCTCTTCGAGTACGCGTTCGGCGCGGGCCAGCAGGTCGGCATCAGCGCGAAGTGGGAGTCGGACATGGTTCGCGCCATGGGCGGCTACTACAACGCGATCTACCTGCCCGGCGGCTCGACGCCGGCGAACTCGTGGAACGCCCAGAACAACCAGGGCGTCGCCCTGGCCGGCCGCGCCGAGGTCAAGCTGGCCGGCACCTGGGACCAGTTCTCGAAGGAGTCGAGCTTCAAGGGCGAAGAGTTCGGCCTGCTGGCCGGCGGCGGCATCTTCTGGCAGACTTCTCGCCAGATCAACGCTGCTCCGCTTGACCCGGTGCCCGGTCCGTACGGCTTCGCTCCCGTCGGCATCACGCTCGATGCGAACGCCAAGTTCGGCGGCTTCAACGTGATCGCACAGGTGCTTTGGCAGAACTCGTACGCGTTCGCGAACCCGGACGCTTCGACCTGGGGCTTCAACCTCCAGGGCGGCGCGTTCGTGACCGAGGACCTCGAGGTCTTCGCGGCGTGGAACTACAACAACATCGGCTCCCTCGATGCTGTTGGCACCCCGGTTCCGGGCGTTGCGTCGAACTACCTCCAGGTTGGTACGAACTGGTACTTCGCGAAGAATAGCATGAAGATGTCGGTCCTCGGCACGATCCCGCTCAACACCAACGCGGGCGTTCAGGGCGGCAACTCGTACGGCGGCAGCTTCGGCCTGCTCGAGACGGGTGGCAGCGGCGTCGTCGGCAACAACTTCGGCCTGGTCGTCCAGCTCCAGCTGATGTTCTGATCCTCGGATCAGACCTCGACTGCAGCCACGGCTGCCTGACATGAACCTCCCATCGGACCCGGCCCCGGCCGGGTCCGATGTGCTTTTGTCCCGCGCGCGTCGATAGCCTCGCGGCACCGTGCTGCCCGCGGACGCCGCCACGCACCTCGACGCCCTCGCCGAGCTCGCCGCCATGCGCGCCGAGGTCGCCGAGCTGCGCCGCGCGCACGACGAGCGCTGGATCGACGAGGCGCGCGCCGACGCGGTGCGCGCGGGCGTGCGCGAGGCGCTCGCCGACACCCTGGTCACGGGCTACGACCCCGCGCGCGGCTTCTTCATGGGCATCGAGGACCGCGGCGCGCTCATCAAGGCGTTCGGCTTCATGCAGGTGCGCTTCACCGCCAACGCCGGCTACGACGACGCGCAACGCGCGCCCGCCACCGACGTCCTGTGGGGCACCGAGGTCCGCCGTGCGCAGCTGTTCGTGACCGGCCAGCTCGCGGGCCCCGACCTCACGTGGCTCATCGGCCTCACGGTGGGCGCGTACAACGACCCGGTGCCGCTGCAGGCGATCGCCGTCGACCCGGACGTGGTGCTCGGCACGCCGCCCGGCATCAGCTACCTCAACGTCACCAAGCAGTTCGGCGGCGGCTGGTATGGCCAGGCCGGCTCGATCTTCACGCCGTTCACCTACGAAAGCCACCTCTTCTCGACCGCGCAGACGCAGATGGGCGAGTGCTCGATGATCGAGTGGCTCTTCACCGCCGACTTCACCACCGGCGTGAACCTGGGCTACTCGGGCGAGCACGTCCAGTGGCAGCTCTGCTACGGCGACCAGATCGGCACCGCGCCGAGCGCGTGGGACTCCGCCACGAACCAGAGCGTCGCCGTCACCAGCCGCCTGAACTGGAAGGTCTGCGGCACCTGGGACCAATACGCGCTCGAGACCAGCTTCCCGGGCCAGGCATTCGGCGCGTTCGTCGGCGTGGCGGGCCGCTACCAGAACGGGCGCGCCATCAACCCCGCGGCGCTCGACGGGCTCAACCCGCGCGCGGCCACGGCGGACCTGGCGCTCATGTTCGGCGGCGCGAACCTCATCCTCCAGGGCATCTGGGCGTACGAATGGGTCGAGCCCGACGCCTCGAGCTGGGGCGGCCTCGTGCAGGGCGGGTTCTTCCTGAACGACGTGCTTGAGGCCTTCGGCAGCTTCGCCGCGGCCGACGTCGCGGGCCTGCAGGGCATGGCGCAGGCCGGCGTCAACTGGTACATCAGTCGTCAGTCGGTGAAGGTGACGGGACGGGTGGTGGTTCCGGTCTTCGGGAACCCGCAGGGCATCACCACCGAGGTGCTCCCGCCGCAGGGCCTGGCGGGCGGGCCCACGCCCAACAACAACGTCTCGTTCGTGCTGCAGCTGCAGTCGGAGTTCTGAGGCGGGCTGCGGCAACCTGGGATCTTCCCGGACTCCGCTGAAGGGCCACCGTGGACCCTGCCGATGAGAGGTGGGTTAGGATTCGGCCTCCGATGCGTCCCACGCACGTGCATCCCGCCGCGCTCGCATGCCTCGTGGCCTCGGTGGCCGGTGGCGCGGCGGTGGCGCAGGACCCGGCGGGCGGGGCGTCCGGCGCGGCACCCGCGTCCGGCGGCGTCCTCGACCGCCCCGAGCCCTCGGTGTCGGACCTCCTGAAGCGCCTCGACACGCTCGAGGAGCGCAACAAGGAGCTCGAGACCCGCGTCACCGAGCTCACCCGAGAGCAAGGCGAGGAGTGGCTCGGCGAGCAGCGCGCGTCGCAGATCCGCGACGTGGTGCGCGACGTGCTCGCCGACGCCGACCAGCGCGCCAGCCTGCGCGACGGCGGCATGACCGCCGGGTGGAACGACGGGTTCTTCATGGCCAGCAACGACGGCCGCTTCCGGATGAACTTCGGCGGGTTCGTGCAGTCGCGGTTCATCTGGAGCTCGATCCAGGAGGGACCGCCTACGGCGCCTCCGAGCAACGGCTTCGTGCAGGACCGCCAGGTCAACCGCTACGGGTTCGACGTGCCCGACCTGCAGCTGTGGGTCGACGGCCACGTGTTCAGCCGCGACTTCCAGTACATGGTGAAGGCCCGGTTCTCGCAGGGGTTCGACACCGAGCTCACGAAGGGCCCGAACTCGAACTTCGCGGTGGGCGGCGCCGAGTACCGCGACGTCGAGCTGCTCGACGCGTGGATCCGCGTGAACCTCGACGACCACTGGTCGGCGCGCTTCGGCCAGTACCGCACGCCCTTCTCGCGCGGGTTCCTCGTGCTCGAGCAGTACCAGATGGCCGCGTCCCGCTCGGTGGTCGACTACCACTACGCGCTCGGCTACACGCAGGGGCTCGAGCTCGAGTACGCGGCCGACGAGGCGCGCGTTCGCATGTCGGTGAACAACGGCGAGCAGGACCAGCTGCTCGGCGACGTGAACATCAACAACCAGGTCCCGGGCGGCGCCTACGCGGTCTTCCCGACGGGTTCCTACGGCCCCGCGAACGCCCCGTTCTGGGCGCAGACCTCGTCGTACAGCTTCACGGGACGCGTGGACTGGAAGCCGTCGGGGCAGTGGGACCAGTTCAAGAGCTACACGAGCCCGGCGATGGAGGAGTTCGGCATGCTCCTCGGCGCAGGGTTCCACGTGCAGCAGTCGTACGCGTACCAGCCGAACAACTCGAACGGCCCCATCGACCCGTCGAACTTCTGGGTCACGGCCACCGTGGACGCGCAGCTGAACTTCGGCGGCGCCTCGTTCTACGGCGCGTTCTTCTACAACTACCTCGATTCGCCCGGCGCGATCTCGCCCAGCCTCGGCGCGCCGGGCTCGGCGAGCTTCGCCGACCTCGGCGTGCTCCGCATCTATGCGTTCCAGACGGTCGCCGCGACCTACATCATGCCGAAGGTCGAGCTCTTCGGTCGCTACGAGTTCGCGATGGTCGACGGAGGCAACCAGTCGGTGCTCCCGGTGTCCGTGCAGGACCCGGAACCGCTGAACCTCCTCACCGCGGGCGTGAACTGGTACATCGACGGCCAGGACGTCAAGTGGACCACCGACCTCGGCTGGGCCATCACCGAGGTGCACCCCTGGTTCGCCGACATCAACGCCGGCTGGCGTCCGTCGGGAAGCGACGAGATCGTCTTCCGGACGCAGCTGCAGCTCATGTTCTGAGCCCGCCCCGCGCGGACGGGGCCGGGGCGCGATTCCCTATCATTTCGGGTCCATGCCCGCCGTCCATCGCGTCGAGGTCCGTCCGAAGCCCGGCCATCGGGACACACGCGGCGAGGCCGCGTCGCGAGCCGCCGCGGCCGCGGGATTGCCCGCCCCGGCGCGCGTCGAGCATGCCTCCGTCTACCTGCTCGAGGGCGAGCTGACCGCCGCCGAGCTGCGGCGCGTGGCGGACGAGCTGCTCGCCGATCCCGTCACGCAGGCCGCGCTCGTGCAGCCGGCGCCGTCGGCGGGCGGCGTGCCCGTCGCCGAGCGGCGCCCGTGCCTGGACGCCGTGGTCGAGGTCCACCCGCTGCCCGGCGTCACCGACCCCGCGGCCGAGAGCGTCGAGCTCGCCGTGCGCTCGCTCTTCGGGCTCGAGGTGCGCGTGCGCACCGGAGACCGGTACGACGTCGCCGGCCTCGCGCCCGCGGCGGTCGCCGAGCTCGGTGCGCGGGTCTTGGCGAACCCCGTCATCCACGGCATCCACGCCGAGCCCTGGCACCCCGAGCGCTTCCCGATGGGCACGCCCCGCGAGGTGCGCGTGGTCGAGGTGCCGCTGCGCGCCCTCTCCGACGCCGAGCTCGAGCGACTGAGCCGCGACGCGCACCTCTTCCTCTCGCTCGAGGAGATGCGCGCCATCCAGGCCGAGTACCGCCGGCTCGGCCGCGAGCCGCGCGAGATCGAGCTCGAGACGCTCGCCCAGACCTGGAGCGAGCACTGCGTCCACAAGACCCTCAAGAGCACCGTGCGCTACCGCGAGGCGAACCTCGCGCCCGGCCAGCGCGCGCTCGCGGGCAACGCGCTTGCCGGCCGCGCCGGCCACGAGCCCGCGGCCGACGGCTCGGTCACCGTGCGCAACCTGCTGAAGCGCACCGTCGCCGCTGCCACGCACGAGCTCATCGACCCCGCGCGCCCCGACCGCATCGACTGGTGCCTCTCGGTGTTCGTCGACAACTCGGGCGTCATCGCCTTCGACGACGTGCACGCCGTCTGCTTCAAGTGCGAGACGCACAACCGCCCCAGCGCCATCGAGCCCTACGGCGGCGCCGCCACGGGGATCGGCGGCTGCATCCGCGACATCATGGGCACCGGCCTCGGCGCGAAGCCCGTCGCGGCCACCGACGTCTTCTGCGTCGCGCCCCTCGACACGGCCGACGTGCCCGCGGGGTGCCTGCCGCCGCGGCGCATCCTCACGCAGGTGGTGGCCGGCGTGCGCGACTACGGCAACCGCATGGGAATCCCCACCGTGAACGGAGCGGTGTGGTTCGACCCGCGCTACGTGGGCAACCCGCTCGTGTTCTGCGGCGTCGTCGGCGTGATGCCGCGCACCATGGTGAAGGGGCAGGTGCACGCGGGCGACCGCATCGTGGCGATCGGCGGCCGCACCGGCCGCGACGGCATCCACGGGGCCACGTTCTCGAGCGCCGAGGTCGAGCACGGCCACGCCAGCGAGTTCAGCCACGCGGTGCAGATCGGCAACGCCATCACCGAGAAGAAGGCGCTCGACGCCATGCTCGCCGCGCGCGACCGCGCGGGCGGCCCGCTCTACCGGGCCGTCACCGACTGCGGCGCGGGCGGCTTCTCGAGCGCGGTGGGCGAGATGGCCAAGGACACGGGCGCCACGGTGCACCTCGACCGCGCGCCCGTGAAGTACGCGGGGCTCACGCCCACCGAGGTGTGGATCAGCGAGGCGCAGGAGCGCATGGTGCTCGCGGTGCCTCCCGCGAACGTCGCCGAGCTGCGCGCCGTGTGCGAGGCCCACGGCAGCGAGCTCTGCGAGCTCGGGGAGTTCGGGTCGGCCGACGGCGCCATCCGGCTCCTCTGGAACGGGACCGAGGTCGGCGCGCTCGACACGCGCTTCCTGCACGATGGCGTCCCGATGCCCACGCGCGAGGCGACGTGGGACGCGGCGTGGAGCGCGTCGCAGCTGCCGCCCGCGGGCGACGGCCGCGGCGTGGGCCCGCGCCTGGTCGACACGTGCCGCACGCTCCTGTCCCACCCGAACCTCGCGAGCAAGGCGTGGATCATCCGCCAGTACGACCACGAGGTGCAGGGCGGCAGCGTCGTGAAGCCGCTCGTCGGCGTCGGCGAGGGCGGCCCGTCGGACGGCGCCGTGATCCACCCGGTGCCCGGCTCGCCGCGCGCGCTCGCGATCGCCAACGGCCTCGCGACCGGCTGGAGCGCCGACGCGCACGCGATGACCCTGGCCGCGATCGACGAGTGCGTGCGCAACCTGGTGTGCACCGGCGCCGACCCGGCGCGCATCGCCATCCTCGACAACTTCTGCTGGCCCTCGTGCGACGACCCGCGCAACATGGGCGCGCTGGTGCGCGCCGCCGAGGCGTGCTACGAGGGCGCCGTCGCCTACCGCGCGCCGTTCATCAGCGGCAAGGACAGCCTGAAGAACCAGTTCCGCACGCAGGACGGCCGCACGATCATGATCCCGCCGACGCTCCTGGTCTCGGGCTTCGGGATCGTCGAGGACGCCTCGCATGCGTGCACCATGGACCTCAAGTCCGCGGGCAACGCGCTGTTCCTCGTCGGCACGACCGGCGCGCGCATGGGCGGAAGCCACCGCGCCATGCTCGGCGCCGCGGGGCACCACGACGCGCGCCTGCCCGAGGTCGACCCCGCGCGCGGCGCGGCCACGGCGCGCGCGGTGGCCGCGTGCATCGCGCGGGGGCTGGTGCGCGCGGCGCACGACCCGAGCGAGGGCGGGCTGCTGCCGGCGGTCGCCGAGATGTGCTTCGCGGGAGGCCTGGGAGCGTCCATCGACCTCTCGCGCGTGCCGGCCGCGGCCGACGCCTGCGACGAGTGCCGCGCCTTCGCCGAGGACCCGCACCGCTACCTGCTCGAGGTCGAGCCGATGCACGTGGGCGCGGTCGAGCGCACGCTCGCGGACGCGGGCATCGCGCACGCGTCGATCGGCCACGTGACCGACGGCGGGCACCTCGAGGTGGTCGGCACGCGCACGGCGCGCGAATCGGTCCCGATCGCGGACCTGCAGGCGGCGTGGAACGCGCCGACCGGAGGATGACGGCCATGGAACACGGACCGAGCGCCCTCGTCATCACCGCCGCCGGCATCAACTGCGACCTCGAGCTGATGCACGCCTTCGCCGCGGCCGGCGCGCGTCCCGAGGCCGTGCACCTGGAGGCGCTGGTGCGCGAGCCCTCGCGCGTCGACCGATACCGGCTCATCGGCCTCCCGGGCGGCTTCAGCTTCGGCGACGACGTCGCGGCGGGGCGCATCATGGGCGCCCTCATGCGCCGCTCGGTGTACCCGGCGCTCGTCGCCGCCATCGAGCGCGGCGTGCCCATCATCTGCCCGTGCAACGGCTTCCAGATCGCGGTGCAGGCGGGGCTGCTTCCGGGCCCCGACGCCGGCGCCGCGTGGCCCGGGTCGGCCGCGCGCCCCACGGTCGCCCTCGCGCAGAACGCGGGCGGCTCGTTCCGCGACGCGTGGACCCGCGTCGAGATCCCGGCGAACACGCGCTGCGTGTGGACGCAGGGACTCGAGCTCGACGACGCGACCGGCCTGCTGCCGAGCGCGCACGGCGAGGGACGCCTGGTCGCCGACGAGGCGCTCCTCGACCGGCTCGAGGCCGACGGGCAGGTCGCGGTGCGCTACCACGCGGCCGACCACTTCAACGGCAGCATGCGCCGCATCGCGGGCATCTGCGACCCCACCGGCCTGGTGTTCGGACTGATGCCGCACCCGGAGCGATTCACCCGCTGGACGCAGCACCCGCGCTGGACGCGGCTCTCGGCGCACCAGCGCCGAGCCGAGCCGCTGGGCCTGCGCATGTTCCGAAACGCCGTCGAGCGCACGCTCGTCGCAACCTGAGCCGCGCGCCCCCGCGCGCGGCCGCTTCACCGAAAGGACCCCTCCGTGCCCACCGCCTCCACCGCCACCCTCCGCTGCGGCGTCATCGGCGTCGGCAAGATGGGCCGCCACCACGCGCGCCTCTGGACGCAGGTCGCCGGGTGCGACCTCGTCGGCGTCGTCGACTCGAGCGCCGAGCGCCGCCAGCAGGTCATCGACCAGTACGGCGGCCGCGGGCACGACTCGGTCGAGGCGCTGATCGACGCGGGCGTCGACCTCGTCACGATCGCGACGCCCACGGTGCACCACCGCGAGGCCGCCGAGAAGCTGCTCGCGGCGGGCGTGCACTGCCTCATCGAGAAGCCGCTCGCGCCGACGCAGGAGGAGGCCCGCGCCATCGCCGACGCCGCGAAGCGGTCGGGCGCGATGCTGCAGGTCGGGCACGTGGTGCGCTACGACCCGGTGATGGTCGCGATCCGCAAGCTCGGCCTGCGACCGCGCTTCGTCGAGGTCGACCGCGTGAGCCCGATGACCTTCCGCAGCGTCGACGTCGGCGTCGTCCTCGACATGATGATCCACGACATCGACGTGCTCCTCATGCTCTTCGGCTCCGAGCCGGTCGACGTCCGCGCGAGCTCGGTGAGCGTGCTCGGCGAGGCCGAGGACGTGTGCAACGCGCGGCTCGAGTTCCCGCGCATGGCCGACGGCTACGCGCCCGTGGCGAACGTCACCGCGAGCCGCCTCGCGATGAAGACCGAGCGCAAGATCCGCGTGATGAGCGACGACACGTACGTCAGCGCGGACTTCGTCGACCGCAAGGGGACGGTCGCGCGCAAGGGCCCCAACGCCTCGAAGATCGCCGAGGTCCGCGAGCTGCTGAAGCAGGGCGCCGACCTCAGCCACCTCAATTTCCTCGACCTCCTGCAGGTCGAGCCGCTCGGCGTCGAGCCGGGCGAGCCGCTCAGGCTGCAGGCCGAGGACTTCGTCGACGCGATCCGCTCCGGCCGCCGCCCGCTCGTCGACGCCGAGGACGGCTTCGCGGCCGTGCGCACCGCCGACCGCATCGTGGCCGCGGGCCGCGCGGCCGGCTCGAGGATGGTGTGATGGCCGAGGGGTGCGCGGACGGCATGCCGGGCCTGCCATGGTCCGAGGCGCTCCCGCCGGACGCGGACGTCGCGATCGTCGGCGGCGGGTTCAGCGGGCTGATGACGCTCGTGCACCTCGTGAGGCTGGTGCCCCGCGGGAGGTTCGTCGTCCTCGAGCGGCGCCCGCGCGCGCTGCCCGGTCCCGCGTACGGCGGATGCGACCCCGAGCACCTGCTCAACGTGCCGGCCGGCCGCATGG
>CAYSFS010000053.1:13748-15013 GCA_964430235.1 uncultured Chitinophaga sp.
GCGTACGGCGGATGCGACCCCGAGCACCTGCTCAACGTGCCGGCCGGCCGCATGGGCGCGTTCGCGGAGGACCCCGGTGCGTTCCATCGCTGGCTCGAAGGGCGCCACCCGGGGCGCTGGTCGTCCGACGACTTCGTCCCGCGCGCGCTCTTCGGCCGCTACCTCACGGAGCTCGTGGGCTCCGAGCTCGCGAAGGCGCGCGGCCGCGCGTGCCTGGTCCGCGACGCGGCGGTGCACGTCGAGCGCATGCCCGCCGGCGTCGAGCTGCTGCTCGCGTCGGGGCGTTCGTGCGCGGCGCGCAGCGTGGTGATCGCGCCCGGGCTTCCGCCCGCGCGCACCCCGTGGACGCACGTGGACCACGGCGCGCCGCGTCGCGCGCTCGTCTCGGACCCCTGGGAACCCGGCTCCTTCGCGGCGCTCGACCCCGGCGCCGAGGTGCTGGTGATGGGAAGCGGCCTGACCGCGATCGACGTCGTGCAGGGACTGCGCCGTGCGGGCCACCGTGGGCTGGTGCGGCTCGTCTCGCGCCACGGGCGCCTGCCGCTGCCGCATGCGAAGCCCGGGGAGCCCTCGCTCGCCGTGCCGCGCGAGCGCTTCGGGGGCGGGCCGCTCCGTGTGCTCGGGACGCTGCGCGCGTTGGCGCGCGAGCGCGCCGCGGCGGGCCTCGGCTGGCAAGGCGCGCTCGACGCGATCCGCCCGCACGTGACGTCGATCTGGCGCGGGTGGACGCCTGCGCAGCGCCGGGCGTTCCTGCGATCGGCGCGCCCGATGTGGGAGATCCACCGGCACCGCGCGCCGCGCGCGATCCTGGCGGACATGGAGCGGCAGGTGCACGCGGGGGCGGTCACCCTCGAGCGCGGCGAGCTGGTCGATCTCCGCCCCTCCGGCGACGGCGGCGTCCTCGCGACCTTCCGCGGCCCGGGCGGCACGACCTTCGCGCACCCGGTCGCGCGCATCTACAACTGCATCGGTCCCGGCATGAGCGTCCGCGACACGGTTGACCCGCTCGTCGGATCGATGCTGCGCTCGGGCGCGGCGACCGCCGACCCGGTCGGGCTCGGGCTGCGGACCGACGACGCGGGACGGCTCCTTCGGGGCGACGGCCACGCCGACGAGCGCATGCACCTGGTGGGTGCGCTGCGTCGCGGCGACCTGTGGGAGACCACCGCCGTCCCGGAGCTTCGCGCGCAGGCCGAGGGCGTCGCGCGCGCGCTGGCCGCGGTCGTGGCCGGAGGCGCGTCCACGGACGCATCCGCCCCCCCCGC
>CAYSFS010000054.1:0-14966 GCA_964430235.1 uncultured Chitinophaga sp.
CCGAGGTGTCGGCACTGCTCGGCCGCATGCCGAGCGCGGTGGGCTACCAGCCCACGCTGGCCACCGAGATGGGCGCCCTGCAGGAGCGCATCACCTCGACGAAGGACGGCGCCATCACCAGCGTGCAGGCCATCTACGTGCCCGCCGACGACCTGACCGACCCCGCGCCGGCCACGACCTTCACCCACCTCGACGCGTTCATCGTGCTCGAGCGCAAGATCGCCGAGAAGGGCATCTACCCCGCCGTCGACCCGCTGTCCTCGACGAGCCGCATCCTCGACCCGCAGATCGTCGGCGACCGCCACTACAAGGTGGCCCGCCGCGTGCAGGGCATCCTGCAGCGGTACAAGGACCTCCAGGACATCATCGCCATCCTGGGCGTCGACGAACTGAGCGAGGAGGACAAGCTGAGCGTGGCCCGCGCGCGCAAGCTCGAGCGCTTCCTCAGCCAGCCGTTCTACGTCGGCGAGGTGTTCACCGGCCTGCCCGGAGTCACCACCAGCCTCGAGGACACCATCGACAGCTTCGAGCGCATCTGCAACGGCGAGGGCGACTCGCTGCCCGAGAGCGCGTTCATGTACGTCGGCACGCTCGACGACGCGCGCAAGAAGGCGGAGAAGATGGCTGCGGCCGTCTGAGCCGGCACGAGACCGTGATTCCCGCGCGGGACGCCCTGAACGGCGTCCCGCGCGTGCTTTTCGGGCATGCCGGACGCGCGCGGTAGCCTCCCGGCATGGTCGCCGCCGCCGTGCTCCTGGTCACGACGGTCGCCCACGGCACGTGGGCGCAGTCGCCGCCGGCGCCGCGAAGCCCGGCGCCACCGCCCCGCGACGTGCCGGGCGCGCCCACGACGGCGCCGCCGGATCAGGCGCCCGCACAGGCGCCCGACCAGCGCAACCGTGACGACGCTCCCGGCAGCGTGACGCTTCCGCGCATCCGCCCGACGGCCGTGGACGGGATCCGCACCGGCGCCGCGCCGGCGCCCGCGGAAGCCCCCGCCGAGGAGCCCGAAGTGCCTGAGGCAGCCGGCGAGCCGGCGGCGAACGCGCCGGCCGGCGTGCCCGCGACGGCGCCCACCTCGCGCCCGGTGGCGGCCACCCCGGAATCCGCGCCGGCCGCGCAGGCATCGGCCACCGTGGCCGCTCCCGCGGCCGCCCCGGCCCCGGCCCCGGCCCCGGCGTGGAGGATGCCGATCACGCCGGATTGGCCCACCCTCGCGCTGCTCACGATGCTCGTGCCCGCGGGCGTCGCCGCCGCGTGGGCGCTCAACGGCCTCGCCCATCGCCCCGGCGAGGAGTGACCGTCACGGGTCCTTCGCCCGCTTGCCCTCGGCCCACTCGGGCGCGCGGAAGCCGCTCACGCAGCCGTCGTTTCCGAAGAACACGCGCCAGGACCGTTCGTCAGCCTCCTCGGGGAACACGGCTCCCGTCGCGAAGCTCGAGAGCGTGTCGCCGTACTGCCAGCGTTCGCCCCGCCCCGGCGCGGGCGGCGTCCCGTCCTCGTTCGGCTTCGGGAGGTGCTTCGACGACGGCTGGCCGAGGAGCCCCTGCACGTCGTCGCGCGACATGCCCGTGCGGAGCCGGTTCCAGTTGACCTCGTAGGCGGGCGTGGCGCACCCGGCGAGCGCCGCGACGGCCGCGAACGTCGCGGCGGCGCGCCCACGGAGCGCGCGCGGCGCGTTCATGCCCCCAGCCTCGCCAGCGCCGCGGCGCAGTCCGCCGCGAGCGGGGCGACGTCGACGCCGCTTCCCACGGCGCGCCGCAGCCAGAGGTCCGGCGTCACGCGCCCGATCGAGCAGATCCGCTTCGTCTCGGCGGCCAGGTCGCGCCCGCGCAGGTGCGCGCGGATCTGGTGGCTGATGACGTGGCCGAGCGTGTAGTCCGCCAGGTAGAGCGGATGCCCGACCATGTGCTGGTACGCGGCGAGGATGCGCGCGTGGTCGGGGCCGAAGTCCTGCGCGTAGTGGCGTTGCCACACGTCGGCCGCGATCGAGAGCGTGGCGTCGCGCAGCGCGGCGGGCGTCGCGCCCGGGTTCGCGTAGATCCAGCGCCACATGCGGAGCTCGACCAGGCTGGGCCCGGCGATCTGCCGCGCCGCGAGCATGGTCGCGACCGCGTCGACGTCCTGCGCGCGCTGCGCGTCGACCGCGTCCTCGATGCCGAGCACGCGCTTCGCGAGCGACTGGTAGAGGAACGCGAAGGCCTCGGTGCACGCCGTGTTCGGCACGTTCTGGAGGGCGGGGCGCGGCGCGAAGAACGCGCTGCAGAGCTGCTCGAGGTTGTGCCCGAGCTCGTGCATGGCGGTGTCGAACCCGTCCCAGCCGAGCTCGTCCTTCAGGCGATTGGTGCGCAGCCACGCGCCGTACTCGCCGAGCATCGGGCGCATGGCATGGCCCGATCCCTTGGCGATCTCGACGCGGATGCGCGTGCCGAGGAAGTCGGCCTCCTCCGGCGGGAACCCGAGCCCGCGAAGGACCTGCGGGAGCGCGCGCTCGAACGCGGCCTCGTCCGCGAAGCGCGCGCGCACCGCGGCGTTCAGCTCGGCCGCGGGGCGCGTGTCCGCGACGTCCTCGAAGTAGATGTCGTGCGGCTCGAGCGCGCGGCCGATGCGCCGGCGCAGGAACTCGGCGAGGGACGCGCGCACGGGATGGTCGAGCAGCTCGACGAGCAGGCGCTCGACGTCGGCCTCGGGGATCTCGCGCGCGAGGTCGAACTTCCGCGCGATGGCCGTCGGCGCCTCGGGGTAGTGCGGGTCGAAGCGGCGCGCGACCTCGGCGTGCGCGAGGATGTGGCGGTAGCGCTCGGGGCCCACCGTCGCCGCGGCGTCGACGGGCACTCCGCCCACGGAGTTCGCGGCCGGATCCCAGTCCGCGGTTCCCTGGCGCTCCATGACGGAGCGCGGGATCGTCCCGTCGATCTGGCGGGCCATGACCCACATGAGCGCGCGCTGCTTGTCGAGCCCGTCGGGGTCGCCGTACCCGGCCTTGATCTCCTCGCGCACCAGCCAGTGCGCGAGGAGCGCGCGGTCGAGCTCGAACCACCGCTTGCCCTTCGCGTCGACCATCGTGCCGACGGGGACGTGGAACCGCGCGACGAAGTTCGAGGCCTCGTGGCCCGTGCGGCGCGCATGGTCGGCGAGCTCGGCGGGGATGCGCGGCCCGAACTGCTGCGCGACGCGGGCGGCGGCCCAGCGCTCGGTGTCCCACGAGCCGCCCTCGCGGAGCATGCACGCGAGGTCCGGGCGGTCGAGGTTGAGGAGCGCGATGAACGCGAGCTTCTGGCGGTACAGCTGGTCGGAGAGGTCGGGCGCGGGGTCGAAGGCGGCCGCGACCTCGTCGAAGCCCGCGACGGACTCGCCGACGAGGTCGTTCCAGCGTCGCAGCGACCGTCGCATCTCGTACAGGTGCCCGCCGATCTGCCGGAGCGCCTCCTCGAGCCGCGCGAGGAGCGCCGAGCGCTCGGCATCGCCGGCCGCGAAGTGCTTCGCGCAGAACCCGGCGAACGCGGCGGCGTCACCGTCGGAAGGTTGCCACCGCGCGGCCGCGCGTTCCACGCCGGCGCACGCCGCGGCGCGGCTCGGCTCGCCCGCGCGGGCGACGATCGCCTCGACCGCCGCGGCGCGGTCCGCGGCCGTGAGCGGCGCGGGGGGCGCCGGCGCCTCGGCGGATCCCACGGCGGCGGGGGCCGTCACGGCGCGGCCTTGGGCGCGGGAGCGGCGGGTGCCGTCGGGGCCACGAGGGCCGGCTCCGCCTGGCACCCGGTGCAGTCGGTGCTTCCGGCCGGGCGCACGGTGCCGTAGACCAGCAACGGCTGCTCGCGCTCGCGGCCGTACAGCTTGAAGCTCTCGTTGAAGACGCCGGTGCGCGGACCGGTCGGCATGACGCGGAGGTTCAGCCGCCGGGTGCGGTCCGCCACGCTCTGCGCGACGAGTTCGACGCGCAGCGAAGGCGACATGCTCTCCGCCGCGAGGATCTCCTCGCCCGAGTCGTCCATCTCGACGACGAGCTCCGCGGAGCCGCCGACGTCGATCCGGCCGGCGTTGATGCGGTACTCCTTCATGCGGAAGCCCGGGACGGGGATGGTCGTCTCATGGCGGATCCACACGTCGAACACCGGGCACTCCGGGTGGTCGGTCTCGACCACGAGGCAGGTGGGGAACGACGGCACCCAGGCGTCGAGGTCGTACTTCACGAGGTACTTGGCCTTCGGCGCATCGCCCGGCGTGAACCCGATGTAGTCGGGAACGCGTCCCGAGATCGCGCAGATCCGGAAGGGCTTGCCATCGAGGCTCTCGACGACGTAGCGGCCCTGGCGCGGCTTGCCCTCGACCGCGTTGATGAGGGCGGGGACGGCACGGACGGCGCGCGCGGTCTCGCCGCGGATCTGGAGTTCGAGCGGCATCGCGTATCCGTCGACCGCCACGCGGATCGCGGCGCGGTGGATCTGGGGCACGGAGACGCCCTCGAGCTCGGCGTCGAGCGTGACCGACTTCCCGGGGGCGACCACCGTGCCCGCGAGGCTGGAAGTCGCCGTGCACTTGCAGCTCGGGGTGACCGCGGCGATCGTGAGCGGCTTCTCCGAGGTGTTGGTCAGCGTGAACGTCCCCTTGCCGCCGACCTTCGGGAGCATGAAGCCCACGTCAAGCACCACAGGCTCCGCGCGCAGCGGGGGAGCCCCGGCGTCCATGCCGTCGGTCACGACCACCGGCGGAGCCACGGGCGCCTGGCCACCGGGACCCGCGGCCGGAGCCTGGGCCCACGACGCCGACGAGGCGAGTGCGAGGAGGAAGACGTTCGCCACGATCGCGATTCGACGCATGGAATTGAGTGTACGAGCCACCCACGCCGCCCTGGAACCTCCCATCGAGCCGATTCTCGGACCCGAAACACCGTCTGAGCCCTCCCGGGATCGACCTTCTGAAAAAGTGATTCTTCCCATGATCCGTTCCGGGGCTAGATTGCGTCTGTCATTGAGGAGAAAGGATGGCTGCGAAAGCATCCCCCTGACTCCTGAATGAAACGAGGGACCTTGGACGCGCCACTCGGCACGTCCCCTCCCTCGCGCACCCTCGGGTGCGTCCAACACGCCCTTTTCCCTCCCTCCGCCCCCAGGTCCTCACCGACTTGGGGGTATTTCTTTGGCCCTGCGGCTGCGCGACGTCCGGCTATCCTCCCCTCCCCCCTCCAGGAGACCCACCCGAGTGAAATCGACCGACCTGCGCGCCAACATGGGCATCAAGCTCGACAGCCGCCTCTACCTGATCACCAAGGTGGAGCACCGGACCCCCGGCAACCTCCGGGCGTTCGTGCAGGTCACGATCCGGGACCTCAACAGCGGCGCGCTGATCGAGAAGCGGCTTCGCTCGGGCGAGGAAGTCGAGCAGGTCGACCTCGACCGTCGGCCCATGGAATACCTGTACGAGCAGGCCAGCAAGCACGTGTTCATGGACCTCGAGAGCTACGAGCAGGTCGAGCTCTCCAAGGAGTTCGTCGGTGACCTCCCGCTTTACGTCCTGCCGAACAACCAGGTCGTGGTCCTGTGGTGCGACGGCAAGCCGATCTCGGTCGAGTTGCCGATGTCGGTGGTCCTGACGATCACCGACACGCCGCCCGGCATCAAGGGCGCCACCGCGACCAACCAGCTGAAGGAAGCGACCTGCGAGACCGGGCTCAAGACCCGCGTCCCGCCGTTCATCACGACCGGCGAGAAGATCGTGGTGAGCACCGAGGACGGCTCGTACCGCGAGCGCGCCTGACGACGCCGCGCGCGCGCGGGACACCCCTCGCGCCGGGAGCCCCGGTCACCGCCCCGTGCGCACGGCGGCCTCGGCCACCGCGTCGGACGTGAACCCGAAGTGGGCGATCACCTTGGCGGCCGGGCCGCTCTCGCCGAACGACCGCATCGCGAGCACGATGCCGTCGAGGCCCGCGTACTCGGCCCATCCGAGGGCGCTGCCCATCTCGACCGCCACCCGCCGGCGCACCGAGGGCGGCAGCACCGAGTCGCGGTACTCCCGCGGCTGGGCGTCGAACACCATCGTGCACGGCATGCTGACGACGCGCGCGCGCACGCCCCGGGCGGCGAGCTTCGCGTGCGCGTCGACGCACAGCGCCACCTCGCTGCCGGTCGCGATCAGGATGACCTCGGGCGCCCCGCCCTCGGCCTCGAGCAGGACGTAGCCGCCGCGCCGCGCACCGGCCGCGGGGCCGCAGCGCGCGCGGTCGAAGGTGGGCACGTTCTGGCGCGTGAGCGCCATCACGCTCGGCGTGCCCCGCGACTCCATCGCCCAGCGGTACGCCTCGGCGACCTCGTTCGCGTCGGCCGGCCGCCACACCGCCAGGTTCGGCACCGCGCGAAGGCCCGCGAGCTGCTCGACCGGCTGGTGCGTGGGGCCGTCCTCGCCGACGCCGATCGAGTCGTGCGTGAACACCCAGAGCGAGGGGACCTTCATGAGCGCGCTCAGCCGGATGGGAGTGCGCATGTAGTCGGCGAAGATCAGGAACCCCGCGCCGAACGCGCGCAAGCCCGAGAGGGCCATGCCGTTCACCACGCCGCCCATGGCGTGCTCGCGGATCCCGAAGTGCATGTTGCGGCCGTCGCGCGCGCCGCCCTGCCCCTCGGCCGTGAACGTTCCCGCGCCCTTGAGGAACGTCTTGTTGCTCGGCGTGAGGTCGGCGCTTCCGCCGAGCATCCACGGCACCCGCTCCATGATCGCGTTGAGCACCTTGCCGCCCGAACCGCGCGTGGCGTCGCCCTTGGGGTCGGCGGGGAACGACGGGATGCCCGCGTCCCAGCCCGCCGGGAGCGTGCCCGCCCACATCGCCTCGAGCTCGCGCGCGAGGTCGGGGTGCGCGACGCGGTAGCGGTCCCACGTGGCCTTCCACGCCGCGTGCGCGGCCGCACCGCGCGCGCCGACGCGCTCCGAGAACCGCTCGCGCACGCCGTCCGGCACCAGGAACTGCGCGTCCTCGGGCCAGCCATAGGCGCGCTTGGTCCGCTTGGACTCCTCGGCGCCCAGCGGCTCGCCGTGGGCCTTCGCCTTGTCCTGGACCTCGGGCGACCCCCACCCGATGTGGCTGTTGACGACGATGAGCGTCGGCTTCGACGTGCACGCGCGCGCGGAGGAAAACGCCTGCTCGAGCGCCGCCACGTCGTTCGCGTCCTTCACGTGAAGCACGTTCCATCCGTAGCCGTGGAAGCGGGCATCGACGAAGTCCGAGCACGAGAGGCCCGTGGGTCCGTCGATGGTGATCGAGTTGTTGTCGAAGATCCAGCACAGGTTGCCGAGGCGCAGGTGGCCGGCGAGGCTCGCGGCCTCGTGCGAGAGCCCCTCCATGAGGCAGCCGTCGCCGCAGATGGCCCACGTGTGCCAGGTGAAGAGATCGAACCCCGGCCGGTTGTAGCGCGCGGCCAGGAACGCCTGCGCGATGGCCATGCCGACCGCGTTCGCGATGCCCTGGCCCAGCGGCCCGGTGGTGGTCTCGACGCCGGGCGTGACGCCGAACTCGGGGTGGCCCGGGCACCGCGAACCGACCTGGCGGAAGGCGCGCAGGTCATCGAGCGTGACGGCCACGCGGCCCGTGGGCGACCCGCCCGGCGACGCGTCCGCGACCCCCGCCAGGTGGAGCAGCCCGTAGAGCAGCGCGCACGCGTGGCCGTTCGAGAGGACGAATCGGTCGCGGTTCGGCCACTGCGGCGCGGCCGGGTCGTAGGTCATGGCGGCCTGCCAGAGCGCGTACCCGACGGGAGCGAGGCCCATGGGCGCGCCGGGATGGCCGCTGTTGGCCGCCTGCACCATGTCGATCGCGAGCGTGCGGAGCGTGGTGATCGCGAGGGCGTCGATCGCGGGCGTGCCGGCGGGCGTTCCTGCGTTGACGTTCGTGGCGACGAAGGCGGGTGCGGAGGCGGCGGCGGTCATGCCCCGCAGGGTACTTCGCGGCCGCGCGCGCCCGTTGCCGTCAGGAAAGGCCCGCGGCGCGCAGCGCGCGCTTGCCGATGTGCTGCATCACCGCGAGCACCGCGACGATGAGCACGACCCCGACGATCACCGCGGGCAGCCCCTGCTTCTGCATCAGGTCCTTGAGGTCCTGCGCGCCGGTGGCCGCGCCCTGGGCCCCGAACCACGCGGCGACCGCCGTGCGCGGGAGCATCCCGAGGAGCGACCCCGCGATCATCGGGCCGAAGCGCACGCCCGTGGCGGCCAGCAGCATGTTGGTGAACGCGAACGGCGAGGTCGGCGGGAACCGCAGCAGCGCGACGAGCCCCACGGTGCGCGACTGGCTCGCGTCGACGAGCGCCGAGCGCACCACGCGCCACCGTGGTTCGGCGTCGATGAGGGCACGGACCTCGTCCCGCGCGACGGCGCGGCAGACCGCCCAGCCGAGGACGGCGCCGCCGACGTAGCCGACGACCGAGACCCCGAGCCCCACGGCGGTGCCGAAGACCCAACCCATGAGGACGGCCTGCGCGTAGGTCGGCATGAGCCCGAGGCCCGCGGTGGCCGCGAAGCCGAGCGCGGCAACGGCGAGGCCGGCGCTGCCGTGGGAACGGAGCCAGTCGCTGACCGGGCCGAGGTACGCGAAGAGCCCGACGCTGAAGAGCGCGGGAAGCGTGAACCACGCGGCGCTGAGGGCGACCGAGGCCAGGACGCGCGGGTTCCGCCGAGCACGCTCGACGACGCCGGCGCGCGGCGCTTCGTCGGGCCGTTCCTGCATCGAGCTCACGGCGCGGCCAGCTGGCCTGCGGCCGGAGGCTCGGCCCGGTGGCCCGGTGCCTGCGGGTCACGTTCGGCAGAGGCCGCGGCGCCGCCCATCGGGTCGCCGGGCGCGGGGAGCACCGGCCCGAGCTCGGCGAGCCGCATGCGGACCTGCCCGAAGAAATGGTCGGCCTCGCGCCAGAAGTGTCCGGGCACGGCCCAGTCCGGGGACGCGAGGGTCACCGTCGTGGGGCGCGCCGGAGAGACGGTGGCGGTGAAGCGCCACTTCCGCTCCTCGCGGCGCGGATCGAGACCGGCCTCGACGACGTCCCGTCGGAGGTCGCGGTAGACGCTGACGTAGCCGTCGTCCTCGTCCACGTGCACCTCGTTGCGCACGACCACCCAGTCGGGATACCGAGGCTCCCGGCACGCCTGCACCACGGACTGGAACACCTCGGCGCGCGGGCGATCGTCGAAGTCGCACCGCTGCGAGTGCCCGCAGCCGCCGAGCGGGGCCGCCACGGACGCGGCGAGGGCGAGCACGGCGCGGGCCGGCCGGGAATCACGCTTCGGGCAGGTCTGCATTCACGTGCACCTTCTGGACGTCGTCATGCTCCTCGAGCGCCGCCACCAGCTTCGCCACGCGCGACGCCGTCTCGGGATCGGGCTCGACCGTCGTCGCGGGAATGTACGTGAGTTCGGCCCCCTCGAACGCGATGCCCGCCGCCTCGAGCGCGTCGCGAACCTTCGAGAGGTCCGCGGGCGCGCAGAGCACCTGCCAACCCTCCTCCCCGCCGACCACGTCGTCGGCGCCGGCTCCGAGCACCGCGTCGAACAGGCGCTCCTCGGTGGTCGCCGACGCGGGCACCAACAGCTGCCCCCGGTGCTGGAACGCGAACGAGACGCTCCCCGTGACCCCGAGGTTCCCGCCGTTCTTGTCGAAGATCGCGCGCACCTGGGGCGCGGTCTTCTGGGCGTTGGCGACCAGTGCCTCGACGATCACCGCCACGCCGCCCGGGGCGTAGCCCTCGTAGTTGATCGGTTCGTACTGCTCCTCGGTCTCGCCGCCGCCCTTCTTCATCGCCTTCTCGATGGTGTCGCGAGGCATGTTCGACGCCTTCGCCGCGTCGATCGCGAGCCGCAGCGTCGAGTTGAACTTCGGGTCGGGGCCGCCGGCCTTGACCGCCACGATGATGGCGCGCGCGAGCTTTGACCAGATCTTGCCGCGCTTGGCGTCGACCGCGGCCTTGCGGTGCTTGATGTTCTTCCATGCACTGTGTCCTGCCATCTTCAGCCTCTCGTCTCATCGCTTCGCGCCCGCGGGCGCGGCCTTCATCGGGTCCTCGCCGCGGGCCGCGGCGTCGAGCTTCGCCCTCGCGCGCGCGGCGGCGGCGCCGTCGTGGCGCTCGTGATACCGCACCGCGTCCATTGACGCCAGCCCCGTGCGCGCGCGCATCAGGCGCCGGACCAGCTCCGCGTTCTGCGCGTCGTCGAGGCCGGCACCCGCGGCGCGAACCGCCTCGTCCCACGACGCGCGCGCGCCGTCGGGATCGCCGGACATCCACCGGGCGTCGCCGAGGTGCTCGTGCAGCGACGCGCCCGCGTTGCGGCCGGCGAGCTCGCGGGCGCGGAGCAGGATCGTCAGCGCCCCGGCGCCCGCGGCGTCGTCGGCGAGCCGGCCCTGCGCGATGCGGAGGACGCCCACCGAGTCGAGCACGGCCGGGCTGTCGGGGCGCTCCTCGAGCGCGCGCTCGAGGAGCGCCGCGGTGCGCGCACCGGCGTCCCCGCGCACGAGCCGCTCGTAGCCGAGGTTGTTCATCAGATCCGGGTGGTCGGGGTCGACCGCCAGGCCCGCCTCGAGCATCGCCTCGGCGCCGGCCCCGTCGCACGCGAGGTCGAAGAACTCGGCGAGCGCCCGGAACTCGTCGCCGGGGCGCCGAGCGGGACCGAAGGCCGAGCCGCCGAGCGCGCGCAGCTGCGCCGCGAGGGAGAGCGCCTCGCGCGCGCGTCCACCGGCGGCCGCGTCGCAGGCGACCGCGGCGCGCGCGAGCGCCGCGACGCCCGAGGCATCGAGGTCCTGGGGATCGTCGAGCCGGGCGCGGAGGAACTCGGCGGCCGCGGCCGGCGCTCCCTGCGCGAGCAGGAAGTCCGCCGCGCCGAGCCACCGCGCGGGGTCCGACCGCAGGTCCTCGTGGGACGCGGCCTCGTCCGCGATCGCGCGGACGGCGGCGAGCGCACCGGCCCCGGGCGCCGATGGCTCGGTGGCCGCGCCAAGCGCGTCGAACGCATAGAACTCGAGCGAACCGTCGGGGTCGGCGAGGATGCCGTCGCGTGCGAGGCGACGCATCGCGCGCGATCGACGCTCGTGGGCCGCCGGTACGCGACGACAGACGTCGAGCGCCGCGGCGCGCAGCTCGGCGGGGGGCTGAAACGCGCTCTCGGAGAGGCGCTCGAGCGCGTCGACGCATGCATCGCCGTCTCCGGACCGGAGCGCGAGGCCCGCCTCCTCGAGCGAGCGCCTCGGGCCGGGCGGCAGCGTCTCGACGCGGCCCCGCGCCGCGGCGAGCGCCTCTTCCACGCGGCCCGTCGCGCGCAGGAGCTCCTCGCGGCCGTCGAGCGCGACGGTGTCGCCGGGGTCCGCGGCAAGCCGCGCGTCCGAGCGCGCCAAGGCATCCGCGGCACGGCCCGCGGCGATCGAGAACGCCACGGACGCACGCCACACGTCGGGGTCGTTGGGGGTCCGCGCGAGCTCGGCGGCGATCCAGTCGGCGGCCGCCGCGATCCCGTCGGAGGAAGGCATCGTGCGCATCAGCGCCCCGAGCGCCGCGGCGTCCCAGGGTTCGGTCGCGCGGGCGAGCATCAGGTCGGAGACGGCGGCGGCGAATTCGCCGGAGGCGAGCGCGACCTCGGCGCGTGCACGGAGCGTGCCGTCCGGCGCGTGACCGTCCACCATCCCCCGGGCGAGCGCCAGCGCGTTCGCGGCGGGCGACCCCGGCTCGATGCCACGAAGCTCGGCCCGCGCGATCGACTGGCCCGCCTCGGCTCCTGCACCGGACTCGGCGAAGGCGAGCGCGACGGACGCGTGCCACGATCCGTCGGCATCCTCGCGCGGCGAGGCGAGCGAGTCCGTCCTGGCCACGAGCGCCGGATCGCGGGCCGCGACCGCCGCGCGAAGCATGGCCTCGAGCCCCGCACGGGACGCCACCGGGTCGCCCGCCGACTCGAAGGCCCGCGTCGCATCGGCCCACGAGCGCGCCGCGTCGCGCAGCGATGCGCGAACGGCGGCGGCGAATGCTTCGCGCACGGGCGATGCCGGCAGCCTCGAGAGTGCCTCGCGCAGCGCGGCCGCGTCCCGCGCGGTCCGCGCGAGCGCGCGGCACGCCGCCCAGAGCGCGTCCGGGCGGGACTCCGCGATGCGCATGGCGCGGCGTGCCATCGCGGACTCGGGGCCCGCTCCACGGAGGCATGCCTCGAGCGCCGGGGCATCGAGCGCGCCGGCCGCGATGGCGTCGTCGAGGGCCTGCAATCCGCCTTCCGCGTCCCCGGCGGCGACGAGCAGCCGCGCGATCCGCGCGCGGACTTCCGGCGGCGCCGCCGGCTGCCCGAACCGGCCGGGGCCCGCGGCGAAGGCGGCGAGCGCCAGCGAATCCGCCGCAGGTCGATCGCCGCCGAGCGCCCGAAGCATCCACGCGGCGATCGCCGTCAGCTCCGGGTCGCGCCACGGCGACTCGGCGAGCGTGATGCCGAGCGTCGCGCGCGCGGCGGCCGGGTCCCCGGACCCGAGCTGGGCGAACGCGAGAAGCGCCACCGTGCGCGCATCGGGCACGAACGACGCGCTCAGCGCGAGCATCCCGAGCGCCGCCGGCCGATCGCGGACGCGGAGCGCCGCTTCCCCGGCCGCGAGCGAGAGCGTCGCCGATGACCGAACCTTCGCGGGGTCGCCGTCGCGCTCGCCGGGGGCGACCGCCCCGAGCGCCTCAGAGGCGACCTCGAGCCCTGCCTCGTCGAAGCCGAGCCGGAAGAGGCCGCGCGCCAGCAGGCCGCCCACCGCGAGTCGCGCCGGGGGCGAGAGCTCGACGAAACCGCCCTCACGGAAGCCTTGCCAGGCCCGGCCGAGCAGGGCGACGCCGCGCGACAGCTGGCCTGCCTCGAGGCTCGCGGCGCCCACCGCGACCTGCGCACGCGGGTCGTCGGGGGCCACGGAAAGCGTCGCCTCCCACTCGGCGACGGCGCGGCCGGCATCACCGAGGTCGGCCGCGAGCGCCGCGCGCACCGCGCGGAGCGAGGGCGAGGTCGGGTCGAGCTTCAGGGCGGCATCGATGTCGTCGGCGGCCCGGGCCGCGTCGCCGTCATCGGCGCGCTGGCGAGCACGCACGTACCTGCGAAGCGCGACGGTCTCGGCGGCGCTGCCGGGCGACAGCCCGGGCGCGCGTGCGGACGCGGCCGCGCGTGCCGGCTCCCCGATCGCCGCGAGCGCCGCCTCGAACGGGATCGGGGGGCGCTCGACGGGACGGATGCGCGAAGGGGAGATCCCCGGCGGGGCGTCGACCGTGGCCGGTCGCGCGAACGCCGCGTGCGCGCACGCGAGGACGATCGCGAGGGCGGCGGAACGCACGCACGCGGGCCCGCGCACGGTCACTTCCGCTTCTTGGCGGGCGCCGCCTTCGCGGGCTTCGCGGCCGGTCGGGCCGCGGGCTTCGCGGCCGGCGCGGGACGCTTGGCTGCGGGCTTGGCTGCGGGCTTGGGCCCGGCTCCGGGCTTCGCCGAGGACTTTCCGGCGTCACGGACCTGCTTCGCCTTGAGCGCGGCCTTCTCGCGCCGCATCTCCTCGCGTCGCGCGGCCCGCTCGGCCATCAGCGCGGCGCGCTCGGCGGCCAGCTGCGCCTCGACCAGCGCCTTCGCGGCGGCGCGCGCCTCCTCGACGGGCTTGGGCGGCGCGAGCTCGGACGGCTTGGTCGCGGCCTTCGGCAGCTTCGGCGGGCTGGTCTCCCACATGTGGTCGACCGCCGCCGTGAGCGCACGGTGCGCGGCGCGCGCGTCCTCGGCCTTGACGTGCCGGGTGATCCAGCTCGCGGCATCCGAGAGGCTCGTGCCCTGGGGGATCGCGCCCGACTGCACCAGCATCTGGAGGCCGAACTCCTCGAGCGGCACCGAGTGGAAGTCGACGCCGACCAGCAGCACGCGGTCGGCGACGTACGGGATCATGCCCGGCAGCGTCTCCATGTAGCTCACCGCATCCTTCTTCATCAGGGTGCGGAGGCGGTCCAGCGAGACCTTGTGCTCGCGGCGGTAGATGCCGTTCATCGCGTCGCGCATCCGGTTGATGCGGTCGGTCGCGCGCCAGTACCGGTGCCCGATGACGTCGGTGATGTCGGACGTGAGGCTGACCCGCAGGTCGTTCCAGTCGAAGAACGCCGCCTTGAGCCGCTTGAGCGCGGCGACGGCGTCCGACGACGGCGCCTGCCACAGGAGGAACGACTGCACGAAGAGGTCGACGAGGTCGATCCCCTCGGGCTCGCAGGACGCCTGGAGGGCGTTGCCGGCCGGGCCGTGCTTTCGCAGGAAACCGGCGAGCTTCGCGGGATTGGCTTCTGTCTTCGCGGTCATGGTGTCCTCGTTCGTGTCACTCCGTCGTGCGGTCGTCGCCCGGGGCGCCCTCGTCGGCTGCCCCTCCGGCCCCGGCGTCCGCCGCGGCCTCGCGCATCGCGGACTCGAGCGCGGCCGCGCGCTTCAGCGAGTCGTCGAGGGCGAAGCGCAGCCGTGGCGCGTGCCGGATGCGGGAGCCCTTGAGCACGGCCTGGCGCAGGTGCGCGGCACCGTGGTTGAGCCCCTGCACCGCCAGCGGGCCGAACTCGGCGGGCAGCACCGAGACCCGCACCGTGGCGTCCTCGAGGTCGGCGGCGAGGTCGACGCCGAGCACGGTGACCATCCCGCGGACCCTCGGGTCGGAGACGCCGCGCTGGATCTCGTTCTGCACGATGCGCTGCACCAGCGACGCCAGCTGGGCGCCCCGGTGGCCGGGCGCGCGCCCGGCACCGTGCCGCGATGCATGGTCGTGTCCGCCCTCGCGGTGCATCCCGTGCGTCACTCCTTGCGCCCGCCGGCGCCGGCGAGCCCGCGCTGGACCTTGACGGTCTTGTAGCACTCGAGCACGTCGCCGACCTTGATGTCGTCGTACCCGTCGATCTTCATGCCGCACTCGTTTCCGGCGCGGACCTCCTTGGCGTCGTCCTTGAACCGCTTGAGCTGCTCGAGCCGGCGGTCCTTCTCGA